>NZ_JAGRPV010000002.1:0-300000 GCF_030014955.1 Cohnella hashimotonis | reverse complement strand
AAGTTAGCTGCCTCTTGGCGAGGGTTATACTGACTTAACCAAAATGTTTTTTTCCCTTCCGCTTCTCGATAAACCGTCGGATCCGAAGCACGCGAAGCTATTGTAAAAAAACCAGCATTTTCGAATTCTTGTTCCCTACGTTCCAGTAAGCCGAGTACGGAAGGGAATCGCCGGCTTAATACTTGAAGATTGGAGGCTTCAATATTCATACAATCTTCTCCTCTGACAAGAGATTAATTGAAATCTCTTGTAGCTCCTCGTAAAATCCCTGTATTTCATACAGTATAATATCGCCTGTTAATGTACGGTCACGATCTTCGAGCGAGGAGAATAAAGCCTCGGTCAATTCGGTTAACTGCTTCGTCTTCGTCTTAAATGCTTCAGAAGGCCCAGAGAAGCTGCTGCTAGCAACCAGCTGCATTGCTTCACTTAGCCACTCCATTCCGCCCAGAAGCTCTTTAAACTGTTCCCAATCAATTTGATCCTCGCCCTGATGAAAGGAAGAGGCCAGTGGTGAAATTTCGCCTAGAGCGGACTTGAGGTAGTTTTGCATGGTATGCAGCAAGTCCAACAGCCAACCTAGAGAGCCCGCTTCTACAATTTCAAAGTTGCTACTCTCAATAGCCTTCTCTGTTAATACTTCCGCAAACGATTCATAGTAAGGAACACCGTCAATCTGAATATGATGAAGATTAATCTTATTTTCGCTAATAACTTTATCAATAGCAGCTACTATATTAGCTTGGTCACCGGTCTCTTCAATGTAAAAAGTTTGGTCCCTGAATTTTATGTTCATTAGTGGCACCTTCCGATTGTTTAATATACTCTTTATATCGGCAATAATCGCAAGAAATGAAATGGAAATAAAAGCACAAAAAAGAAGGCGCCTAATGGCGCCTCCTCTCTTGAAAAAAGAATTAAAATTAACGCAGAAGTTGCAGTACGCCTTGCGGCTGTTGGTTCGCTTGAGCCAGCATCGCTTGAGCTGCTTGGGAGAGGATGTTGGACTTCGTGAAGTCCATCATTTCCTTCGCCATGTCAACGTCGCGGATACGGGATTCAGCAGCCGTCAGGTTTTCAGAAGCGGTCTGCAGGTTGTTGATCGTATGCTCCAGACGGTTTTGTACAGCACCCATCTTGGAACGTTGCGACGATACGTTCTTAATCGCCGAATCAAGGCTATCCAGAGCTTGCGATGCGCTGGTAGCGGTGGACACATCAACTGCAGAAAGGCCGAGTGCAGCTGTACGCATATCGCTAATGCCGAAGCTAATCGTTTGACCGCGGTTAGCGCCGATTTGGAACGTCACGCCGCCGTTGCCGGAAGATTCCGTTTGAGCTTTGGACAAGCCAAGGTCGGAGATCGTGGTTTGACCGGTTTGATCCTTAAGCGTAATAGGACCATTTTCATTGGTAATAACGAAACGTCCATCGGAGCTTACGGATACTTGTGCTGCAGTGATATAGCCCTCTTGGCCTGAAGTCTTGTGCGTGATATCCGAGTTGTAGGCCGTGATGGCGGCATTGATTGCGGATTGCAACAAGACTGCAGCGGAAGCCATCGACTCGCCAGCAGCAATACCGCTGTTCAGCGTGATCTGCATGCCGATTCCATTGATCGTCATATCTGCAGTTGCACCGGAAGCGATTGCTGTTCCGTTATAGTTAGTCGTGCCGTCGCTTTGAACACCGCGACCTGCACCAACGACAGAACCGAGTACTCCAGATGTTCCAGATTTAATCTTAGAATCGACGCCTTTAGAACCGCTCTCAATAACCAGGTTACCGGAGGTATCAACATAACCAGTCACGTGAGCCGTGTTCTTACCCGACTTGTCGATTGCATCGTTGATTGTTTGAAGAATCAGATCTTTAGCATTGTTCTTGGTTGTAGAATCAGAGCCGATTCCTTTCAGCGTATTGCGCTGATCGGTTGTCAGTTGCGACCAATCTACCGTGATTTCGTTGCCATCGATTGTAATCGTTTCGGCAGTAAAGTTAGCGTCAGTAACTGTGATAGCGGACATGGTGCCGGAACCGGTAACCTTGCCACCCGTCAACTTCGCAACCTGCGAACCCGTCGTCGTGTCAACTGCAACGTTAACCGTACCAGCGGACTTCAGCGCGCCGTTCAGCAGCTTTTGCGTGTTGAACTCGGTCGTGTTGCCGATGCGGTCGATTTCGTCCTTCAGCTGCTTAACTTCTTCTTGGATCGCAGCGCGGTCGTCGGCAGTGTTGGTGCCGTTAGCCGATTGGTCGGCCAGCTCGCGCATACGTTGCAGGATGGAGTGCGTCTCGTTGAGCGCGCCTTCAGCCGTTTGGATCAGGGAGATGCCGTCTTGCGCGTTCTTCGAAGCCATGTCCAGGCCGCGGATTTGAGCGCGCATTTTTTCGGAGATCGCGAGGCCGGCAGCGTCGTCGCCTGCACGGTTGATACGAAGACCGGAAGACAGCTTTTCCAGGGACTTGCTGGCAGCAGCCGTGTTGCCCGTCAGTTGACGGTGCGTGTTGAGCGCTGCGATATTGTGGTTAATACGCATTGATTTCTTCCTCCTTGAAGGTTCGGTTCCCACGTCCATGTGGGGTTTAGTTAGCTGAAGTCAAGGTCGGCCGCCCTGTCCTTCAACTCCTAACATATATATCGAATGCAGTCGAATCCTAGTGAATAGCAAATTTAAAAAAATAGAAAATTATTGATCGCTTTCCGTGTCCCCCGCGTGACCGCCCAGCAGCTTGCGCAAATCCGCCAGCGGCACCTGCACGTTGACCGCTTCCCGGTTAGATTCCTGGATCGCGTCATAGATCTCTTTGCGATTCACTGCAACGCTCCGGGGAGCCTTGATCCCTAGACGCACGGTATCTCCCTCCGTCCCTAGGACGATAAGCTCGATATCGTGACCGATCATAATGGACTCGCCTTTTTTTCTGGACAATACCAGCATAAGCTCACGCCCCGTCCCCTGTAGATTTCGTTTCACCATGCGGAACAGGCGGCGAGAGCAATTGTCTGGTTGAGTAAGTGGAGTTGGTCAGCACAATCTGCCTGCCCAACTTCTCGCGCACATTGATAATGACCGGGGCAAGCAGATTCATCGTGGCTGTCTCGATGCTATCCTTGAGCGTGACGACCGACCAAACTTGTACATCCTGTTCGCCTTGAATTTGGAGTTCCTCAACCGCATCCTCGGAAAGTCTCAAATCATATTCCGGCGCGAAAACGAAAGGATCGGTAAGCAAAAAGACGACCTCGGATCGATCCAGCGATTGCATGTAGGTAAACGGCAGGCTCGGGTCGGGCTGCAGCAAGACGAACGACGTCGTATCCTCGAATCCCGGCATGCCCTGCGTAAACTTGACCGCCTTGTCCGTCTCGATCTCGACCGCGCCCAGCACGGAAGATTGAATAATCATTCGCACAGCTCCCTATCTATGATGAAGTGCATACTCGCGAAGCGCACAAGTAAATGAAATAGAAAAACCATAACGCCGTTTCGGCGATCAATCGCCGGACTGGGGCTATGGTTTAGAATTTCGCCATACGAATTGCCGATCCTGCCTGCACGAAAGCAAACAGCTCTCAGCCCTGCAAACTAACCAGCGGCGGCGGCGTGAACTTCACGCTGTTGTACTGCTGCATATAAATGTCCAGCTTGCCCCTGTCGTACGAGAGGAGCGGCGGATTGACCTCGCTGTGGATCTCTACGGGGCTGGCAGAGGCGCGAATCGAGAGGTCGCCAGGGGTAAAGGTGACACTCACATTGTTATAAGCCGCCGGGCCGCGGAAGTCGAACTCAGGGAAGGTACGGCGCCAGTCCTCCGCGAACTCCGCAAACGGATTGTTCGGGTTGGTCAGGTCGGCCATCCGGTTGCCTTCCTCGACGATACGGGCCAGCCCCTGCTGCGCGATCTGCGGTGCCATTGAATAGATGTTGTTCATCACGTTCAGATGGCCGCCCAAACCCAATGCATCCCAAGCCTTGGACGAGTCCACTTCAAGGCGGCCCTCAGGAGACTCGATCTCCAGCTGCGCGCGCGGTTGCTTCATCTCGAACGTCGGACGCGGCTGCTCGATATGCTGCGTGCCGATGTCTGCGTCGATGCCAAGCTGCGCGTATGTCTGCTGAATCTGAATCTGCGGCGCAAGTACGATCCCTCTCATCCGTCAGCCACCGCCCCTTACTTCAAGAAGTCGACCAGACTCGGCGAGATGAGCTTGGCGCCTGCGGACAGCGAAGCCTGGTAGACGTTTTCCTCGGTCTTGAGGTTCGTGATCACCTCTGCCATATCGGCGTCCTCGGTCTTGGACTGGATGCTCTTCAGGTTGACGCCTGTCTGCGTCAGGCGGTCGCTCACGAGCGCCAGACGGTTGGTGCGCGCGCCCACCTCGGCCCGCTTCTCGAGCAGCGTCCCCAAGCGGGTGTCGATGCTGCCGATGAGATCGGAAACCTTGTTATAGTTGCCGTCCTTCAGCGCGTCGCTCACTTGCTTGACGACGAGGAACACATTGTCGGCATCCGTCGGATTGCCGAAAATCTCGACGCCCGTCAGATTGGCGCCCAGCGTAACGCCCGGCCCCAGCTCGTATTGCGTCTGACCTGCGTCCGTCGTCACCTCGTAAGCCATCTTGCCCGTGGCGTCGTCGATCTTGGTGCCCGGGTAAGGCGCCGTCTGCGTCTGCTCGCCGTTGAATACGTATTTGCCGTTAAACTTGCTGTTGCCGATCTCCACCAGCTGGTTGTAGAGCTCCTTGACTTCCAGGTTGATGGCGTCGTAAGCTTCCTGCGGCTGCGCGCCCGTGGCGCCCTTGACCGCCAGCTCGCGCAGGCGCTGCAGGACGTCGCCGGCCTGGCCGAGCGTGGTGTCCGTAAAGTCCAGCATGGACGTCGCGGAATCCGTGTTTTTCACGTATTGATCGTTGGCGTCGATCTCGCTGCGGTAGCGCATGGAGAACGTGAGCCCGACAGGATCGTCCGAAGGCTTGTTGATGCGGCGGCCCGTCGACAGCTGGTTCTGCAGGTCGTTCATGCGTCCCAGATTGCTCGAGACGTTGCGGAGCAGCTGCGTGTTCATCATCGATTGCGTAACTCTAATTCCCACTGCCAATCACCTCATCCCGTTATCTGCCGACGACGCCCATGCCGTTAATGACTTTGTCGAGCATCTCGTCGATCATCGTCATATTCCGCGCGGCCGCGTTGTAAGCGTGCTGGAACTTGATCATATTCGACATCTCTTCATCGAGCGATACGCCGCTGACGGACTGCCTGCGGCCGTCGATCTGGTCGACGAGACCTTTGGAGTTGTTCATCTGGCGGATCGCCTCTTCGGACTGAACGCCGAGCTGGCCCGCGATCGAGCGGAAGTAGGCGTCGACCGTATTGAGATTCGGATCCCCGGCGGACCCGAAGTTAAAGCGCATATCTCTCGCCTGAGAGAACAGGACGGAGAGCGAGTTGTTGCCTTCGATCAGCGTGCCGTCGTCGTTCACCCGCATCGAGGCGGAGATCTTGGTCGGATTGTCCGCGATCTGCTTGTTCAGCGTGATCGAAGCCGCGGTGATCGTCCCGGTGCTGCCGTCGGCATTGGTGAAAAAGGGCAATCCGGTCGGCGTGGAAGAGGTGTTGTAACCGAGCTGGTGGAGCGCGTTGAGACCCTTGAGCACAACCTTGGTGTCGCCCGACAGCGTGCGGCTGGACACCGAACCCGAATAGAGCGTCGTCGATCCGTCCGAGTTGGTCAGCGTCGTTCCCTCGGGAATGACGGAGCCCTTGGGCAGCGTGACTTCGATATCGCCGTTGGCAAGGGTATTGGCCAAGCGGTCCAGATCGTTAATATAGCCCTGCACGTACGTATCTCTGGACAGGATCATGCCGTACACTTCGCCGCTGTTCAGGTCGCCCGATGCCACGGCATCCGTCAGCGTCTCTCCCGTCACCGGCGCCGGCTCGTCGAAGCCGGCCACGAGCTCGGTTCCGCCCATGTCGATCTTGTAGCCGTCCGACTGCTCGGTAACGGTGATATTGATCATCTTGGACAGCTCGTCGGCCAGCTGATCGCGCTGGTCGCGCAGATCGTTGGCGTTGTCTCCGAGCCCTTCGAGCTTCGCGATGCTGCGGTTGAGCTGGGCAATCCCATGCAGTCTCGAGTTGATCTCCCCTGCGCGGATGTCCACATTTTCCGTCAGGTCGTTTTTCAGATCGCTCAGTTGCTTGGCAGTATGATTAAGCGCGTCCGTGAGCGCCAGCGCCTGCTCGCGCACGATCTTGCGGCCGTCCGCATTCTCCGGCGACTTGCTGAGCTCGGACCAGGCGTTGAAAAAGTTGGCAATAACGGTGCGGACGCCGCTCTCGCTGGGCTCGTTGACGATCGTCTCGAGCTTCTCGAGCGTATCCTGGCGGATCGAATAATCGCCGAATGACTTGTTCTCGTTGCGATACTGATCGTCCAGGAACTTCTCGCGAACCCGCGTGATGGACGTGAATTCGACGCCGGAACCCATCTGCCCCGGCACGGTCGATCGGATCAGTCCGTAGGCCTCCATGGACTGCGAGGCAGTCATATTAACAATCTGGCGGGAATAGCCGGTCGTATTGGCATTGGCGACGTTGTGGCCGGTCGTATACAGCGCGGCCGTCTGCGTGAACAGCGAGCGCCGGGCAGTCTCCAGGCCGTGAAACGTAGATCTCATTCGTCAATTCACCTCTCTCTTATGCACGTGTGTCGAATTGGCTGGGCCGCGAGAAGCCTTGCTCCTGCAGGGAACGGTGATATGTCGCCTCGTCCTCGCTGGGGCCTGCTATGACATCGATCGAGTAGTGGATATATTCCAGATGGGTCCGGATCATCTGCTGGTTGAATTCGTTAAGCTGGCGCAGCTCGTCCGTCGCCTGCGTCAGGCGAACCGTGACGGCGTCGAGCGCGCGCTTGGCCTCTGCGTTGGGAATGAGCCGGATCAGCTGCTCCATACGGATGTTCTTGGCTCCGCCGAGCCCAAGACCGGTCAGGTAGCTCTGCACGGCAGCGGTGCGCTTGGCCTCAAGCTCTCCGACCTGCGGCAGCAGCCTGGCCTCCTTGTTGGTGACGGCGGCCACGACGTCGACCCGGTTGGCCAGCACCGCCTCGCGCTTATCCATGCTTAGCCCGATCAGTTGGCCGTAGATGTCCGCCAAGCCATGCAGCGGCTCCAATATCGCCTCGAAGGCTGATTCCAAATGCGCTCACTCCCGTATGTCGGTCTTAGAGGATAAAGGGCAGCAGCTTGTCGGCGATCTTGCCGGCCTCGACGTGATAGGTGCCGGACGATACGGCGCTCTTGAGTTCCTCGATCTTCTTGGCCTTGTCGGCATCGTTCGACTGCTGCGATTGGAGCAACTCAAGCGCCTCCGGCGATATGGATACGTTATCCTTCTTCTTCGCTGCAGTCTTGTTGTTCACGGCGTTGTCGTTGTTGCTGCCATATACGCTTCTTATATTGGCTATTCGCTGTGTCTCGTTGATTTTCAAATTAAGCACCCCTTCCGCCACAAAAAAACGACCGAAAATAGATTTAAATCTATTATCGGCCGGCTGGCGTAAAATATGAATAGTTCATTTTACCGATCATCTCTGTCGAGAATCCTGAATCCGTTGCGGGAATCGGCTTCGGACCGGCCAATCTGGGATCCCGCGATCCCTTTTTTCAGCTTGTTCTGGCAGTTGAAGCAGATCTTGCCGTCCCGGATCGCCGCGCCGCACATCTCGCAGGGATAGGTCAGATTAGGCGCCACCGCCTTGGATATCCGCCCCTCCTGGATGAACTTGGTGATCTGCTGCACCGAAACTTCCGTCGCTTCGGACAATTCGTTTATCGTCACGCCCTTATGATCCTTGAGAAACTTGAAGCAAGTCTCGTAATCTCTCTCGATCCCTGCATGGCATTCGTCGCAGATCGTGCGGAATTGACGGTTGAACAGCTTGCCGCAGCGCGGACAATTGGCTAAAGCCACTTGAGAGCCCTCCCGATCAAACTTGTGAATACTGTTATTCTAGCATGAAAGGGAAAAAGTTGTAACCTTCTGCGGTCACGCTCTCGCCCACGCGAGCCCATGAATCTCGGCCTCGGGAAAAGCCTGCAGCAGCGCATGCGCGCATTCGTTCATCGTGCTCCCGGTCGTATAGATGTCGTCGACGAGGAGGATTCTCTTTCTCGTCGCCGAATCCGTCCGGGCAGCAGCGCGGAACAGTCCGCGCATGTCCCGAATCCGCGCCCCACGGCCCTTAAGGCTCTGCTTGTCGCTATCGCGCGTGCGGACGAGCAGGTTGGCGTACGGCAATCCGTACCAGCCGGCCAAAATAGCCGCCATTCGCTCGGCCTGGTTAAATCCCCGCTCCGCCAGCCGCATGTCAGAGAGCGGAACGGCCGTAACCAGATCGAACGGCCGATCGTGCATAGAAGCGATTCTCTCGAAAGCAGATGCGAGCATGGCGGCCATAATTGGCGCGAGCCGTTCGGCACCCTGGTATTTGTAAGCTGCGAGCAGTTCCTTCATATCGCCTTCGTAGCGGACGGCCGATCGGCTTGACGTAAAGTACAGCTTCGCTCGCCGCGGGCAATCGCCGCACCGCTCCGAGCGGCCGCAGGTCGGACATGCGATTTCCAGGATCCAGGGCACTTTGGCTCGGCAAGAGGCGCAAAGCGCGTTCAGCGCCGCCCGCGCCTCAGGATGGCGAATGGGCATGACCGAGGCAGCGGAGGCGACGCCCCTGCCTTCCTTGCCGCAGCACGGACAAACCGAAGGAACCGGCTGAAAGAGACGATAGATGAACTTCATTACCGCCGCGATCATCGGTTTGAACCTTGCTCAAGCAAATATCCGCCGCGCAGCGCAAGACGATTCATCGCAGCCACCTGCCGGATCGCGCCGGTCAATGCTTGGGTCCGGTGCGCGGCATAGAAGAATACGCGGCCGGCCGGGTCATCCGCGGAGCGGCCGGCGCGCCCCGCCATCTGGACGAGCGCCGCTTCGTCGAACAGCTTGGCGTGCGCGTCGAGAATAAAGACGTCGCTGCGCGGCACGGTTACGCCGCGTTCGAGAATGGTCGTCGTCACGAGGAGACGGAGCTCGCGCTCCCGGAAAGCCACGACTTTGTCCCTGCGCCCATCGTCCTGGGAGGAGGTGCCGTCGATGAACGCCGGCGATATCCCCCAGACTGGAGCCTGCCTGCGGAACAGCGCCACCAGCGAATCGATCTGCTTGATGTAGGGAACGAACACAAAAACCTGGGCGCCGCGTGCCAGCGAAGAGGCGATGCAAGCGAATAACGCTGCAGCCTGCCTGCCCGCCAAACGCTGTCTAAGGTCCGGGCGCTTCTCGGAAGATGCGGCTGCAGCCTCGACACTCCAACGATGCAGCGGAGGCATGCACATGATCCTTGGCATAGGCAGCGGATGCCTATGGTAGCGAACCGGAACCCGCGCGCATGGCAAACGTCCAAAACGGACCGCCCGACGCAGCGCCGGCGGCGGGGTCGCGCTCAAAAGCACGGTGGAACCGTCGGGCTTCCGGGCTGCGGCAGCCGCATGGTGAAGCATGGGGTCGCCATGGTAGGGAAAAGCATCGAGCTCGTCAATCAGCACGAGGTCGAACGCCTGGCCGAAGCGCATCAGCTGATGCGTAGTCGCCAGCGTCAGCTCCGCCTGCTGCCAACGTTCGCCACTGCCGCCATAGAGCACGGCGATGCTGCGCGCCGGAAACGCCTTGGCCAGCCGCGGCGCAAGCTCGAGCACGACGTCTCTACGAGGCGTCGCCAGCAAAGCCCTGCCACCCGCGCTCAGCACTGCGTCCAGCAGCGGGAAGATCATCTCGGTCTTGCCGGCGCCGGTGACCGCCCATAACAAGAAGGAGCGAGGCTGAATCGCCATCGGATCTTCCGGCGGCGGCGTCTGCTCCGATCCGGAGAGAGCGGCAGAACGGCGACGGAAGCGAAATATAGAACGGCCGGCGCGGGGAGCCGTTGGGCCGAATGTGCTCTGGCCGGGCTCCGCTTCGGCGCCCGGCTCGCGCCCGCCCAGCAGGAAGCGCACCGCCTGCTCCGACGCGACCCGCTGCGCGGGGCTAAGCCCCCAACGCGCGCATATGTCCGCCGCGGCCGGGCCGGCCGCCCCGGCCAAGCCCAGACCGAGCGGCGAAGCCGCGGGCGCCGGGCCGCGCACGAGCAGCCCGCACGCGCGGCTGCGGCCGAGCGCGAGGCACGCCTCGCAGACGGCGCAGGCGCCGCTCCCGCAAGCGGCGCACGCCGAGCGCCGCATGGCCGCTTCGCCGCTGCCGCACCGCCGGCAGCGCAGGCGCCCGCTCTGCCGCGCGGCGCCTCGCGGCGCGCCGTCTGCGACCGCCGCGCCGAGCCGCAGCGCGCCTATCAGGGCGCCCAGCTGCGCCAGCGCCGCCAGCCCGGCGCCTAAAGTTACCCCCGGCGCATGCTCGGCAAGCAGCGCCACCGCTTCCGCCTGCAGCAGCGAGCGCCCCTGAAACAGCGGCGCAATCACCCGCAGCCGCAGCGCTTGAAGCCTCGCCTCGGCGCCGCGCCCCAATTCCCCGGCCGGTACGGGCAATAGCAACTCGCAGCCAGAACCTATACCTGGCGGCAATGGTACGCCTACGTGCGAACTATAAATCGTGCGGGCAGCTTCAGCCCCGCCAAACACGCGCAACAATATACGCTCCACGGCACCTGCATCAAGCGTCTCTCCTTTTCCGCCAAGCTTCGCTTGGATCTTGCTGCATCCAACCTCGGCATCGCCTAAGGGAAGCGAGCGCTTCATTTTGACAATCATGCTTGCCGTCTCTCGCCCTACAGCGAATCCGCCTCCAACCTCCTGCCCCCATGCCTTCACCAGGCACTCACGATATTTAGCATCCAGCCAATAGGCCATGTCCGTCTCCCAATCCACCGTGTACCTAGCCTGCCATCCCGTCGTCATTCGCACCGCATACACAATTGCCCTCATTCTCTTATCCCCTTTACAAAATCGATCTTATGCCCGCTTCCGGCGAAGGCGAGGAACGCAAAAAAAGCACATCCGCTCCGGCCTTCGGGCCGTCAGCGAGTGTGCTTCACTCGTTCCAATATTTGATTTACAAGCGTCATTCATCAGCTAACCACATTCGGTCACTATCAGCCATTCAATTACTTCTATTGTAAACGATCGGTCACAGATGTCAATTCCGAATGCCCTTCGTCGTCCCCGCGCCCGGACCCATGCCCAGCTCCACTCCCCGTGCCGTATCCCGCCCTGCGGCCCGCACCTTCGCCCAAGCCGCCGCCAAATCCGCCTCCGAAGCCATCGCCACGACCGTCAACCTCACTGTTCCCGCTCCGCGACAGCTCCATCCACACCGTATCCGGACCGCTCCAAGCCTCCGCATACGCCCTCTTCGCCTCTTCCCAGCGTCTCCGCCCCTCCGCGCGATCCTCGCCCGTCTCGGGCAGCTGGCGGATGAGACTCACGCCCGCCTCCGTGCGCACGAGCTTTTCCACGATCGACGCGGTGCCGTCCGCCGCCTCCGGCTCGAGCAGCACGGTAATGCCGACATCCGTCCCCGACAGACTGCCTTGATATCGGAGCGAGCGGATGACCCATTCGATCTGCTCCTCGTGATTGCAAGCCACGATGACATAATGCCGCCTGGCGACCGGCCCGCGCCGACGACGCAGCAGCCGATAGGCGCAAGCCGCGGCAACCGCGTAGCATCCGGCGATCCACAGCAGCAATCCGATCATGGGACCCACCTCCTTCGCGTGAACTCGGCGGTCCGTACCCGGTACTGCGGAAGAAACACGCTCTTCCGAAAAGGCCGCGCCGCTATGCGACACTATATGCCGCGCAGCGCTCGGCGGTTCCGTCGTCCGCGGCCGCGCAAATGGAGACTAGTTTCGCAATGATACGCACGTAAAGCCTTTTGTAATCGCCGTTATTGACTTTTCACAGTTACTCATGGTGCAGACGCGCAGCTTTATCGCTCCAAACCAAAGACGCCCCCGCACGATCTGCCGATCGTCGGAGGGCGCCTTAGCGACTTGCCATATGTATGATACCTGCTGCTGCGATCTTGCGATAAGCCTTTACAGCGTCACCCAGCCGAACTTGATCGAGTTAATGACGGCTTGCGTGCGGTCGTCGACTTCCATCTTCTGCAGGATGCTGCTGACGTGGTTCTTGACCGTCTTTTCGCTGATGAACAGGCTCTCGCCGATGTTCTTGTTGCTCTTGCCCTCCGCCATGAGGCGCAGCACTTCGGCTTCGCGGCGCGTGAGCGGATTGTTGCCCCGCGGCACGAACTTCGTGATCGTCTCGCGGCTTGCGGCGGCACCCGAGGCGGCGCCGATCTCGTCCAGATACGTCATGCGGCGCAGCTGGTTGATGAGCTTGCCGGTGACCTTCGGGTGGATATAGGCATGGCCGTTGGCGACCGTGCGGATCGCGTCAACGAGCGACTCGGCCTCCATGTCCTTGAGCAGGTAGCCGGTAGCGCCCTTCCGCAGCGTCTCGAACACATAGCTCTCGTCGTCGTGGATGGACAGGATGATGACCTTGATCTCGGGGAAAATGTCGCGAAGCTTCTCCGTGGCGATCACGCCGTTCTCGGTCGGCATGTTAATATCCAGCAGCACGACGTCCGGTTTTTGCCGATTGCAGAACTCCAGCACCTGGATGCCGTCTCCGCATTCGCCGATCACCTCCAGGTCGGGCTCCATGTTCAAGATGCGCTTCAGTCCCTCGCGGAACAGTTGGTGGTCGTCGGCAAGGAGGACTTGAATCTTGCGGCCCGAGGCGATGTTCGAATTCTTACTCTCCATTAATGTCCAACTCCTTCCGCATTTCGGCTTTGATAGGTACTTGAATCGTAATCGTGGTGCCCTGCCCGATGGCCGAATCGATGTCGATCTCTCCCATCAGCAGATCCACGCGCTCCTTCATGCCCATGAGTCCGAACTTGGCATTCTTCTTCGCCTGCGCTTCCGCCAGATCGGTATGGAAGCCTTTGCCGTTGTCCTTGATCACCATCCGGATCGTCTCTTCCAGATAGGTGATATCGAGCGACATGTACGATGCTTCGGCATGCTTGAAGGCATTGTTGAACGCCTCCTGCACGAGCCTGAACATCGCGGCTTCCAGTGCGGTCGAGATTCGCTTTTCCCGCCCGCTCGTCTCGAAGACGGAACGGATGGAAGTGCGCTCCTCGTAGTCCTGCACGAACTTGCGAAGCGTAGGGATAAGACCCAGATCGTCCAGCGCCATCGGCCGAAGGTTGAATATGATTTTGCGAATCTCCCCCAGTCCGGAACGTATCTGCGATTTTAAATCGACCAATTCGCTGCGCACAAGCTCCAAATCCTTCGTATCCAGCATTCTCTCGGCAATTTCGGTCCGCAGCACCAGATTCGCGAGCGATTGGGCGGGACCGTCGTGAATCTCCCGGGCCATGCGCCTGCGCTCTTCTTCCTGGGCGAGAATGATCTTGAGACCGATCAGCTGGCGGTTCTTCGCGGATTCGAGAATGCGGGTAACCTGGTTCAAATCACCCGAGAAGTAATCCAGCACGACGTTCATCTGCGAGCCGATCATCTCCGCCCGCTCGATGGACAGCTCCACGTTGCGAACGCGGCTCTGCAGGTCGTCCCGGCGCGCCTTCAGATAGTTCTCTTTTTCCCGATACACGGTCAGATCCAGCTGAAGCTGAGTTGCCTTTTCGTAGGCGGACTTGATGTCTTTCTCCGAGAAACGTACGAAATCCCTGCTCACCTCGGTGAGCCGGATGCGCGATAGCTTGTAGTCCCGCTCGAGAGAATCGACCTTGTCGATCGTCGTGGAGGTCTCTTTCAGAACGTTCTCCAGTTCCTTGCCCAGCGATACAAGCTCGCGTCTCGCAGCCTCACAGATCTCGAATACTTGCATCTTGCTGTCTTCCATGACGCGCATCGCGTTCTGTATAACCCGGTCAATCTGTTCAACCCGATAGTCCAATCGAGCAACTCCCCTCCGCGCCCTACTCCGGACCGTCTCGCGTCGCACGCTTCCAGCCCCGGCGGGCTTGAATGGAGACAAGGTATGCCTCCATCATATCATATTTGCGTGCGACGTGGACGGGCCGACTAGGTCTGGCTGCGCAAGATTAGCGAATTGTAATCGTCTTGGTCTTCTGGTCCCACCCGACCTTGCGCCCGAGCTCCGTGGAAACGACGCGCACCGGCACGAGCACTCTGCCGCTTCGCAGGATCGGGGTCGCAGCGGCCGTCGCGCGGACGCCCGTATTGAGCAGGTCCGGCTTGCCTACCCACAGCTCGACGAGCTTGCCGCCTCCCGTGACGGTCGCCTTCTGCGCCGCCTGGTCCCAGCCGATATCCGCGCCAAGCGCGTCGGACACGAACCGCAGCGGCAGATACGTCGTCCCGTTCAGCAGCAGCGGCGCGATGTCGAGCGCCACGTTCTTGCCGTCTACCGTAGCGGACTTTTGACCCAGCTGGAGCACGATATTCGACTGCGCGCCGTCGTCGACGGCCGACGGGTACTGGAGCGACAGGTTGTCAAAAGCAACCGCCCCCGTCGTCGCGCGCTCGTCCTGTCCCTCGGCCAGGTCAACGACATAAAGCCTGGTGAGCGTCGCCGGATAAGTGATGCCGCTGCCAGACAGATCGACGCGGATCTGCTTCCAGCCGATCCAGTCGGTCACCTTGGCGATGTCCAAGCGCGCCAGCTTGCCGTCCTTGTCCTTGAACTCGGCGCGCAGCCAGTTGTTGGAGCCATCGCCGTAGACGTCCAGCGTCAGCGCGCTCGGGCTGCCCGTGATCGCCAGGCCCGCGCTGCCGTTCGGCAGCGCGTAGGCGAAGCGGTCTCCGGTGCCGGCCGTAAAGTCGTAGGTCAGCTGCAGCGCCTTCGACGTCTCGCGTCCCGGCAGTCCCGTGACGATCGCGGCCGTGCCTGTCGTCTCCGCCGGGAGCTGATCGAACGTCACCGGGTAAGCTGCGTTTTCAAACGTCTCGAAGCTCTTCTCCGCCCCTGCGCTCAGCGCGAATGCCGTCGAGAAGCCGTCATATCTGGCGATCGCGTAGCCGGTCTTCGTCTCTGCGCCGACTGCGCCGATCGTGATGACGCCGCCGCTCGCAGCCGCCGTGAAGCCCTTGAACTCCCATTTCACCGAGTCCGCCGGCACCTCGAGCGTGCGGCCGTCCGCGAGCGTCGCCGTCAGCTTGACCGTGATCTTCGCTCCCTGCTGAAGCACGGTCGTATTGGGGCTCGCCTTGAGCTGATTGATCTGCGAGCCGCCGATCACCTCGATGCTCGCCTTGTCGCTCGCGGCGCCGGACTTGACCGTCAGCTCGCCCGTGCCCGCCTTGGACGCCGTCAAAACGCCGCTTGCGAAGCTGCCGAGCCCGCCGCTCACGCTCCACGAGGCCGTCAAGCCTCCCGGATCGACCGGGTTGTAGTACGTGTCGTACGCCTTGAGCGAATAGGTCGCCTGCTGGCCGATGAACAGCGTCTTCGCCCCGCTGACCGTAATGCCCTTGGTCTCGCCTGCAGGCGCGATCGTGAATACCCCGATGCCGTCAGCCACAGCCCGCTGTGTCGTGCCGTAAGTCGTCGAGTGCGCCAGCGTCGTCGCCGTCTCGCCGAGCGGCCTCGTGATCATCGTCGTCGATCCGCCGCCGTCCAGATTGACCGCTTTCCATACGCCAAGCGATGTCAGGATCTTCTGGAAATCAGCCAGCGTAGCGCCGTTGCTGGTCCCATACTTTTCAACCGTCACAAGATAAGCCGTCTTGCCGTCCTTCGCATACCCCACTGCCGTGCGGGCCGTGTTGGACGAACCGCTGACGCCGCTGACGTCCCGGCTGAACGCCGAAGCCTTGCCGCCATCCATCAGCAGCGTGTGCCCGCTCACGATCATCTGGAAGTCGCTCTCGCTGTACGTCTTGCCGCTCGTCTGCGACACCAGATTGTACGCGCTCGTCACCTTCGCGCCGACCGGCAGATTGTTGAGAATGAAGTTGCCGGAGTCCTTCCCCTTGTGCCCGCGCAGAATGTAGCCGTTCGCCGGAATCGGCGTCAGAATCTGCACGCCGTCGCCGATCTCCGTCACCGTGCCGTCCACGACCAGCGCCTCCATCGGCGTCGTGCCGCTGTTGGAAGGGCGATTGGCAGCCGTCCATGCGCTCGTGTAGATGTACAACGCGTTCACGTGGCTCGCGGTCTTGTCCGGATACGTCGTATAGGAGGAGTTATTAAGTCCCGACAACTTGAACTGCGCCCCATTGGCTGCCTGCACGCTGCCCGAAAACGCAAACTGATCGATAATCGGCGTCTTGTCCTTCGTCAGCGCAAAAGCATACATTCCCTGCAGCTGCGTCGGCGCGACGATCAACTGTCCCGACACCAGCTCCGCTCCAAGCGGCGCGCCTTCACTCGTGGTGCCCGTCTGGAACACATCCCCGTTCACGCCCGCCACCGCGCCGGTCGCCTTCGTCATGGCCCCGACCGATTGACCGGTTGTGACGCTGCCGGCCTTGCCGCTCATGGCGTTCATCTGTACGTACGGATTCGTCAGATCGATCTGCATGACGTGGACGAGCACCGTGCTCTTTTTCGTATCGGAAGGCACCCAGCTATAGTTGATCTGCTTGACGCCCGACGTCACGATGGCCTCCGCGGACTTCACCAGCTTGTACGTGACCGCCGCCGTGGCCGCCGAGGCTACGCCCGGTTGCAGCTGCGCAAACGGCGCCAACCCGGTGCCCGCGAACGAAGCAACGACAAGCGTCCCGGCCAACATCGGTATACATACGACTCTAGCGGCTCTCAGAATGTTAAACTTCGATTCAGACATTAGATGCAATACGCTCCCATGTTGTCATAGATTTGCGCGGGGCGGCACGGCAGCCGAATCCTACCAAACTCCCAATACTTCCCCTCTAATAGTAGACTCCGTAATCTACAAAAAGTTACATGCGATAAGAGAATTATATAAATTTCGTGTTTTCGCAAAATAAAAATAATCCCTGCCGCCTGGTGCGGAGGGATCATGCTTTATAAAATTCTATATACTTGGTCAGCTATAAATGGCCCTTCGTCCGGGACGCTTCATTCGCCGATAGATCATGATGATGACGAACAATACGATCTGCCCGATCACAGCCCCGCTTATATCTACCATCACATCAAGCGGCGTCGGCGTCCGGCCTCCGGTGAACGATTGGTTCCATTCGTCCAGGCTGGCGAACAGGGCTACGACGACCAGCGCCCCCGTTACACGTAACGCAAGGCTGCGAATCCACGGCACCAACAACAGATGCGCCAGCAAACCGAGCATGAAGTACATGAACAGATGCGCGCTCTTGCGGAACAGAAACTCTACGAATCTGTACGGATCCGCCTTCGCATGAATGACACTATGATTATATTGAATCGTCACGTCCGGCACGATCTGCTGCAGGCGATGCTCCGGTATGTGCTCCCTCATAAACGGGATGATGCTCTGCTGCGAATACGTCTGCGAGGAAAAGTCGAAAATCAGCAGCAGCCACAGCACCAGCGGCATGGCGTACAGCAGCTTTTTGAGCGTAGAGATGCGAATTACCCTCCTTGCAAGACAAGTTATCTCCTCTGGCGACAGCTTCATCGCTTGAGAGATAACTTGTTTGATGCTAAATCATCGACTTCAGTTGGCTCCGATTATTTCCCTTCCAGTTTGCATATCCTTTTCGAACTGCGCCCGGTAATCCTCCAGAATCGCGGTGCTGTAACCATTCGCCGTCAGTGTAGCCCCTGTGTCAGCCAGAATCTTTTCGAATTTCGTCGTACAGGAACTTAGCGCGCTCTGGCCCTGGGCCTTTAATGCAGCCTTCTGTTCAGTCGTTGCACCTTGATATTGTGTGTAGAGATCATACAGCGTCACTGTACAATTCATTTTCAACGCATCCAGTTGACTCTTCGCACTTGCTGTTATCGACTCATAGCTCGGCTTCGTGACGCCGCCACCGGTCCCGCCGTTGCTGCCGCTCCCCGTTCCGCCCGTCGATCCACCGCCTGATGCGCTTCCACCGGATCCGGTGCTCCCGCTCGTGCCGCCGGATGTACCGCCGCTCGTCTGCGACTCGCGATAGACTTTGGACTCGCCCGAGACCGTCCCCGTCTTCGCGTCCCACAGTACGGTCATACCGACTGCTTCAGATATAAATCGCACCGGCACATAGATCGAGCCGTTTACGTTATAGGCTTGCTGCCCTGCCGGCAGCTTCTTCTCCACACCGTCGAATACGAGCTTTACGGCCGTAGGCACCAGCTTGACCTTCGCAATAGCAGTGGACGGCTTCTCACCCGAAGCGACAGCATTCGTCAGGTACTCTTTTAAAGCGACCTTTTGCCCCGAAGTCGGCTCGGCGACGGATACCGTTTTGGTCTTCGCATCGTACTCAACTTGCTTCTGCAGCGCATAAGAGGCGAACCGCAGCGGTATGTACACCTTGGACTGGTACATGAACGCCACCTGCCCCGACGGCAGCGCCAGCTTCTTCCCATCAAACTCCATCACGATCGGCTTCGACTCCACCGCGATCGTCGTCGTCGCCGCAGATGCCGCTACCGGCACCGATAGCAGCATCGCGCCCAGCAACGCGGCGGATAGGATGTTTCTCTTGCTGTTCATGGTACTACTCATCTCCTTTGACTACTCAGCCTGCCAAGCAGCCAGAATCTTCGACATCGCCGACAACCTCGCCTGCGCCTTACCGTTATCGTACTGGCTCTTCCATGCAGCGAGCTTCGTCTCTTCGACGCCCGCGTCCTTATACGCCTGTTCCGCTTGTGCTAGCGTGCTGTTGAACTTCTGATCACAGCTCGCCTCGGCTGCGGCAACCTTGCCCAGGAACTTCTTCTGCAGATCCGCAATCGACACCTCGCCGTCCCCCGACTTGGCCCCTGCAATATAAGACGTCACTTCTCCGGTTAAGTTGCTAACTTTTGCTTGGCAGCTGGAACGGATGGAGGTGAATTCGGATTCGTATTTTTGCTCAATCTCACCATTCTTCTGGGTAGCTGTAGAAGAGGGCTTCGGCGAAGCAGAAGGCGTCTTTGCCGGTTCGCTTGCGTTGGGCTCGACATTCTTGCTAGGAACTGGCGTGGCATCAGGTGTACTAGTGGGCGCGATCGTAGCCGATGCAGTTTCAGAAGGAGCGACGGTGGGCAACGGAGTTTCTTCAGTTTCACTACTGGGCGAAGGGGAAACGAACTGGGTTGCAGCCGCACTAGGTGACGGAGACAAAGACGGAAGCACGTCGCCTCCACTATTTCCATTTGAACATCCTGCAACTACAACAACAACTGTAATGGTTATAAGGCCCGCAACAAAAGTAGTCTGAAATCGTCTAGATAACTTTTTCATTACTGCATACCTTTTTCCTTTTTAGAATCGTCATAGCTCTTGCCTTCGCTCATACCGTATTTCTGAGCGATCTTAATCAGTTCGTCGTACTCTTTTTCACTGAGCTTTTCAAGAATAATCTTCTTGGCTTCTACCTTCTTCTCTACGCTTAGGCCACCGCTGGCCAGATCCGACAATGTCTTAATATCACTGGCGCTCAATCTTTTTAGCATAATCGTCATTAACTTTGTTTTTTCTCCAAAAGTTATTTCTTCTTTTACCGTCTGCGCCTTGTCGATCGAAACTTCTGCACTGTAGGCGTGACCGGAGTTATCATTGGAATTTTTTGTAGAATTCCCATTAACGCTGGTTGTATTGGTAGAGTTAGGGTCCGCCTCCTTCTGCCCGCTAGGGACGGTGTTACCGGACACTGACTGGTCGAGCTCTTCCTGTTCAGGCCCCTTGACAGGTAAAGAGAATGGAGTCGGAGAACCTGTAGGAATTGGGGAAGACTGACCCTCATCCTTTATTGAAGAACTGGGCGAAGCCATTGCGCTCTCCAATATAGAGTCTGACAGCTTGTCCATAACCTTATCGGCTGCATAGTTAATGCCGAAGTATGCACTAACGAGCAAAATAACAAGAATACAACCGATGCCGATTAGCCATTTCTTTAATCTGTTTTTCTTCATGCTCATAAGTTCACCTCAATTTCGACGTAGGAAGCCGCTACGCTTAGTTGTAACTAGTCGCATAAGTTGTAAATCAAGTCCGGGAATTTCTTTGGTTAAAAAAAGGCACTAAACCTCGTTATGACCATTAATCTCTGCTAAACAAATCTCTTGTGTAAACCTTTTCCGCTACATCTACCAGACCTTCTGACATCCGGTTTGCAACAATGACATCCGCCTTTTCTTTAAACTCTCGTAAATCCGCGTATACTCTTGAATTAAAAAACTCATCTGTTAACGAAGGTTCATACACAATTACCTCAATACCCTTCGCCTTGATCCGCTTCATGACACCTTGGATAGCCGACTGTCTAAAATTATCCGAATCCATCTTCATCGTCAGCCGGTAGATGCCGACCACCTTCGGATTACGCTTCAAAATCATCTCCGCCACATGGTCCTTGCGTGTCCGGTTCGCGTCAACAATCGCCGACATGATATTCTGCGGCACGTCCGAATAGTTCGCGAGCAACTGCTTCGTATCCTTCGGCAAGCAGTAGCCGCCATAGCCGAACGACGGATTGTTGTAATGATCCCCGATTCGCGGGTCCAGGCTGACACCGGCAATAATCTGCTCCGTATTCAGCCCCCTCACCTCGGCATACGAATCCAGTTCATTGAAGAACGCTACCCGCATCGCCAGATACGTATTCGCGAACAGCTTGACCGCCTCGGCCTCCGTCGAATCCGTGAACAGAACCGGAATGTCCTCCTTGATCGCCCCCTGAACGAGCAGATCCGCGAACACCCTCGCCCGCTCCGACCGCTCCCCGACGACGACCCGCGACGGATAGAGATTGTCATACAGCGCCTTGCCCTCCCGCAGGAACTCCGGCGAGAAAATAATATTGTCCGTCTCGAACTTCTCCCTCACCGACTGCGTGTACCCGACCGGTACCGTCGACTTGATCACCATTACCGCATCGGGATTGATCGACAGAACCGTCGCGATAACCGCCTCCACGCTTCGCGTGTTGAAGTAATTCTTCTCCGGATCGTAATTCGTCGGCGTCGAGATGATAACATAATCTGCCTCTTTATACGCAACGTAGTTGTCGGTTGTTGCAGTCAGCTTGAGATTCCCTGTCGCAAGATACTGCCCAATCTCCCGATCAATAATCGGCGACTTCCCCGAATTGATCAGGTCGACCTTTTCTTGAATGATATCGAGCGCAATAACCTCATTGTGCTGAGCCAGCAGCACCGCGTTGGAGAGTCCGACGTATCCTGTCCCGGCTATGGTGATTTTCATAGGGAACCTCCAAATTTTACACGGTAATTTAGTTATTCTCATTTTGAATAGCGATTTTTCGTTAGATCAATGGTCGGCTTTGTATATTACATCAGTCCGGTTATCTCTTCCCATGTAAAAAATATTCTCTCTATATCCGATTCAAATAATTGATTTCCTGTTTGAACTTCAATGAATTCTAAATCAGAAATAGCTTTAATTGCATGTTTGGTTTCTTTAGGAATGCGCAAAACATCCCCGGATTTTACCGTTTTGATCTCATCGTTTATAACAAACTCTCCGTGTCCAGAGATGATCGTCCAGACTTCACTCCTAATATAATGCTTGTGGTAACTTAAATTCCTCCCAGATTTAACACAAACCCTTTTTGTTAGAACTTCATCTTCATCCTCAAACTTAGTATAATCCAGAACTCTAAACCAGCCCCAGCGACGCTCCTCATACATAGGCGGTTGTTCATAACCCTTTAAAGTTTCTTTTAGTCTAGGACTGGCACTTTTTTCACTTACTAGTATACCGTCCGATGAAACTGCAATAACCGCATCCTTGACTCCCAAAACAGTTACTGGGATATCAAGTTCATTTACTATATGTGTATTAGTTGAATCCTCACTTAATATGCCTTTACCAATTATATTCCTTGACATTGTTTCAACCAAGGTGTTCCACGTTCCTAAATCCTTCCAGTCACCTTCGTATGCAATTGCTACGATTCTCTTCGCCTTTTCAACAACTGCATAATCAAAACTAGTCTTCTCCAGAAGATTATAATTATTCAATAAAGCATCATATTGAACAGGCAATCCTTTATCATGCAACAAAGAGATTAAGTACTCTAATTTAAAAGCAAAAACACCGCAATTCCATAAAGCGTTTTGAACTATTAATTCTATAGCCTCGATTTCAGTAGGCTTTTCTTTAAAGTGACTAACATCCAAATAATCAGTTCTAGAACTTTGTTCTGGAACAATATATCCATATTTCTCAGAAGGATAAGTTGGCTTTACACCTATTAAAGCTAAATCTGCTTCTGATTTTTTCAATGTAGTCTCTAAGTCTATAATTCTATCAAAAAAATTATTATCGACAAATGGGTCCACCGGCAATACAATGACTACCTCATCCATACTCGCCTGTGCCATAGACATTA
This sequence comes from Cohnella hashimotonis, assembly GCF_030014955.1. Classification (NCBI taxonomy): domain Bacteria; kingdom Bacillati; phylum Bacillota; class Bacilli; order Caryophanales; family Paenibacillaceae; genus Cohnella; species Cohnella hashimotonis. The sequence continues at coordinate 277,476 of NZ_JAGRPV010000002.1, read as the reverse complement.
AATACGAAGCCGCTAACGCAATGGCTGGAAAAGTGTCACGTCGTTCAGGTTCAATAACTAATGAAACTTGGCTTCCTAACTGACTATGAATCATTTCTACTTGGGCCTTACTCGTAGCAATGACAGTCGAATCACTTAACTTATGATTTTCCAGTTGGTTCCATACACGTTCCACCATGGATTCAAGCTGACCCTCATTATTTTCAATTACTCTGAGAAATTGCTTTGATCTTGCATCATTCGATAGTGGCCATAGTCTCTTTCCAGAGCCGCCTGACAAAAGGATAAGCTTCATGAATTAGACCTCATTCCCAAAAACTTAAAATTCCAAAAGTTGAGCACGTTTACCTTTTACCATTTCAATGAGACCAACAAATTACTTATACCATTTATTGTATTAATTATGAGTGGTCACCATAGAAACCCTAACTATTATAGTGAAATCTCTAAACCCTAGTATAAAAATATCTCCAAACCCTTTAGCTACCCAACCTAACTTAACCTTTCCATAGATTTTCCATATTACAATCACCCTCCTAAATTGGAATTATATCACCCTAATACCAATGAACTTCGACATTAGATTCAACAATAGTAGCCCTTATCAATGTTCTTTTGATATACTCTTCATGATTTCTATTATTTTGGGGGTTACTGTGACTACATATTCTATAAATCATCTCACCGAACAATCCTCGGTAAAAGTTGGCTTTCGGGAGCAATTATTAATCCTATTGTTATTCATTTTCGGATTAAATATCCCGTCGTACTCGTCTATCTCATTACTATGCGCAGCTGTAATAACAATACTTTTAAGAAATAAAATTATTTTAAAACAAGGAATCTTGCTCGATACCTCAATCTTGTTTTTATTCTCATTTTTATATATTTCAATTGGAGCTTACTATAAACTCTTTCCAATTGCTGATATGAAGAATGGACTTTTGTTTGTAGGCTCCTACCTTGTTGGCTACTTTTTTGCCCAGCAATTTAGAAATATTAAGCTGGCAATAATGATCCCCCTTTCCGGTTTTGTTGTGTTCGCATTCATGTCAACTTATACAGAATCTAAAAGCATTGGCACATTCCCTATCGCTCATAGATCCGCACACTCTTACTGGTCACCTGATGTAGTCATAAACGGTCCAGTTTATGGAATTTACTTTTCATTAGGAATGGCAGCAATTAGTCTCTTATTCACGAACATTAAATTGAGATATAAGATGCTTGTCTTACTCCTCCCAATTATGTCGATATACGGAAACTCTGCTCTTTTGAACAGGACGCCAATGTACATTGGATTTATCGTAATCATTTCATGTCTGTCCATCTACTTTTTTAATAAAAAACTTAAATTACGAGATTATTTTGCTTTTTCTGTAGTACTATTGCTGTTGTTCTACGTCTACAATCGTTACACATCTTTTATTACTAACTCCGATATTCTTCAAAGAATCTTTTCCGAAGAACTGCAAAGCTCCAGATACACCTTATGGAAAGAAGGGTTTGTGGGCCTGATTATGCATCCTTTAGGCGGGCTAAAAACAGAGTTAGAGGGGAACTTCACCCATAATTTCTGGCTTGATATCGGAAATTATGTTGGAGTATTCCCTGTAATTCTCATCATTGTATTTCAAATACGGCATGCATCTTCAATTCTCAAGCTAATTAAAGCAAACATTGAACGATATTTAATCGTTAGTTTATTCATTGCAATATTCGTTAGTTCGTTCGTTGAACCCGTATTGATTGCCTCTCCCGTATTCGTTGCTTATATCCTCTATGTTTGTGGATACCTAAAAACAATCCAAATGGAACAAGAAAACCTCCTCACATGATGGAGGTTTTTCTATGTCCAGCAATCTGTACGCATCAAAACTCAGGAGCGATTCTGCTGCAATCCACACTGTTTAATCCTCAACAATTTTCTCAGAATATTTACTTCTCATTTACGTTAAGCCAATTGATAATACAGTGTCTTTCCCAAATACAGAGCAACTAAAAAAAGAAAAACGCACCGTGCAATCAGAACGGGTAACATGTTGAAACCGAGCATCAGTGTAACCTTTATCTATTGTGAAATTCTCTGTAAAATTCTATCGTTTCTGAGCTACATCTGTCCCAAGAGTATTTCTTCTCTTGTTCGTACCCCTTCGTAATTAATTTATTTCGAAGGTCCGTATTTTCTAGGGATATACTCAGCTTATCGCTCATGTCCTCGAGAGAGTACGGATCAAAGTACAACCCAGCTTCCCCCATTATCTCTGGTATTGAGCTTTTATCACTCGCTAACACCGGACATCCATAATACATTGCTTCCAAAGGAGGTATACCAAATCCCTCGTAAAGAGAGGGATAAACGAACAATGATGCAAAATAGTATAAGTTTGACAAAGTATCATCAGAACCACCATAGTGATGGACCTTGTTTATAATATTATTTGTCGATAGATATTCTCTTTCTTCTTTAGAGAACTCTCCTCCTCCAAAGCATACGATGTGATAATTATCTCTTGTCATGCTGTTACTTACATAAGCTTGTAATAACAATTTAAAGTTTTTATAACCTTTTCTGTCGCCAACATATAGAATGTAAGGGGCCGCAACTATTCTTTGATTCTTCACTTCTTTTTTTAGTGAATTACCATGATAAATAACTTTGATTTTTTCCTGTGGGACATTATACATATCAACAAGATCCTTTTTTGTCGATTCGGAAATACAAATTATCCCGTCAGCATTTTTAATGGAGATTTTTTTCTGATTCGTTGTATTATCATTTTCAGAGAAGTATTCGGGGAATTTTTCATGAATCATATCGTGAACCGTAAGAATTTTGGCAGCTTTAGTCCGGTGGTTTTTTCTTGAATAATAGGTTTGATGGTATATATCAAATTTATTATGTTGAAGATGCCTGGAAAACAACATTTCATTTAGCAATAGAAATGCTTTATACGACTTAGGAAGCATAGGACGCATTATACCAAAGTAATTGCTCATATATTCTTTATAGTCTTCTAATCCATACTGATTAATATGAAAACCTAAAAAAGCCGAAACCTCTGCATCATTATCCCTGGAAACCCTTTGGATAAGCTCGTAAAAATACCTGGAAATTCCACCGTATCTTTGAAATGAGAATACATTAAAATCATAAACAATTTTCATATCGTTCTCCTCAAAGTATTTCTATCATTCACGATCCGTGTGCTTGAGATTCTATTAGATTTAAAACATATTTCCGATATTTCTCTCCAATGACGTTCACAGAGTATTTTCGATTGACATACTCTATTCCATTTTGACTTCTCGTCATATACAACTCATCACTATATAACAATCCTTTAATCGCTTCCGTAGTAGCTACAATATCGCGTTCTTCAACGAAGGAAGCAATATCTTCTCTTGCTAAATAGGTTATCCCACCGCATCTCGTCGTAATAATAGGAAGACCGCAGGCCATAGCTTCAATATTTACAACCCCAAAGAATTCTTCCCAATCGGAAATGGAGATAGGATGGCCTATAAATAAACCGGAGCTCTGATATAAGCTTGCTACATTGCTGTGGGACACAGGATCGGTGAATTCAACATTGTTGCTGATTCCTTCGTCTTCAATAAGTCTGGTTAGAAAGTTTTTCGCAGGCCCGCTTCCTACGATCCTTAATTTCACTTCTTTATCTTCTCTAATCACAGGAGCAACCGCTTCAATGATATACTGTATCCCTTTCTCCAAAACCAATCGGGCTACGCATATAATTGTTTTCCTTTCAGTTGTCACACTGTTGTTTATCTTAAACAATTCCGTATCAACGGGGTGCCCTAACACAATTAATCTTGATAATATGGATTCGTCCCGATACCCTAGATCTCTGAAGCGTTCAGCCGTTTTAGGCGTTGGAATCCAAATCAGGCTTGATTGTTTCAATGCCCAACTCGCAAATTTTTTATGCCCTTTCCAGAACAAACTATATCCAGCCCCCATTGTGGTTAGAGACGCGTCGACGACCAAAGGAATTGACCACTTTTTAGCGGCATAAGCAGCATGTATCCCTTGGCTGTATATAGTAGGATCAACGCTTAGGATAATGTCATATCCCTTTAATACTTTAACGACATCCCTCCTGAACCCGAATGGTTTTAATGGCAAAGGAGTAAACGGCATAGTCTTCCTAGACTTTTTGGGAACATTAATTACTTTAAGATTCTTATCTTCAAAGGGATCTTCTTCATCCTTGATGACGGTAAATTCCCATCCATACTTACGTTGTAAGTACTTATATATAAGCGCCATTGCCTCGAATGCAGTTCCATTCGCAATCACACCCGGTCGATAAATAGCTATTCTCAGTTGAGGCACATTGCCCCCCTCTTTCCACTATTACTGATTTCCTCTATTTTCTCTTCTTAATATCCAAGTTAAAAATAAGGCCTTCGTTTGATATATAAATAGCGGCCTAGTTTTCGAATAAAGAGCGTTCGTCAAATATGATGCGAATGCTTGAGAAATTAGAGTAGCATATGCAGCCCCAATCATCCCGTACTTGGGTATTAAGAAAAGGTTAAGGATAATGTTGGTCAAGGCGCCTATTCCGTTGGTAGCAAAAGAAAACTTCATTAGGCCTTCATTGAGAATATAAGGATTTCTAGCAACACCTAGAAATACAAATATTGCAGACCAAATATGTATATTTAGAACCTTGCCGGCAACAGCATATTCGTTCCCGTACAACAAGTTAACTATTGTATCCGATAGAAAAGTCATTGGTATGGCGATTCCAATCGATAATATGGCAACCACATTAAATAGCTGTTGATTAAGAGTGTCATACTTTATACGATTTCCGTCCCTCTTAGAACTTGCGATAATTGGCGCAAGAGAAGACACGATGGCAGTCGGTATAAAGTACCACACCTCCGAAAGTCTTACAGCAGCGGAATAGATTCCAACATTTTCACTATTTTTAAGTTGACCCAGCATGATTTGATCTATCTTCATATAAATAACGACAACAATATTGGAGAATATTAATGGCCAACTGTCCCTTAATAAATTCCGAGCTAATGAAAATCTAGCTTTCCATTTAAATAAGTCAAACTCCTTCTTTTGATAAATAAACATCATAAAGATTGAGCCTAAGCCTATTTCAAGAACACCAGCTATGGCGAAAGCCATCAAATCAGCACCAGTTAGTATTAGTCCAACCTTTAGTATAGAAATCATAATAAAGGATGCACTTCTAGCATAAACCGTAAACTTCGATTTGATGTTAGCTTGGAACCAAAAATCTATCGCATCCATAGATTGAAAAATGGACCCTAAAGAAACTACCATTACTAGCAAAACGCTTTGATGGTCATCTCCGCGAATTACCAAAATAGTCACTAATGATACAACAGTTAATAGCACTCCGCCTACTAACTTCAGTAAGAATGTTGTACCTAAAATTTCTCGTTTTTTTTCAGCATGGTGGGCCAGATTTCTAACTACAATTCCATCTAGACCTAGCGCTGAAAAAGCAGCAAACAGGGCAACGAATGCCTGGGCAAAATTTAACAAGCCAAAATCACTTGGCCCCAGGTATCTCGCTACCCATATACTAACAAAAACCCCAACACCCATTCTAAAGAATCTATCAAATACCAACCAACTGATATTTGATAGAATGATCACCTTATTACTTAATTTCTCTCGTATCATCTTTGGAACATACTTTGTCATACTCACCTGGATACCCGCATGTTAGTGCACATCAATATTCGTATACCATTCGTATACCGTTTTTATGCCTTCGATAAGGGAAGTTCGATGTTGCCATTCGGTACTCCTTAATAAACTGACATCCAGTAGCTTTCTTGGAGTGCCGTCCGGTTTTGATAAGTCGTTTATAATTTCCCCTTCATAACCGACAACACTTTTTACAATCTTCGCCAGTTCGCCGATCTCAATATCTTGTCCGGTTCCAATATTAACATGCTTATCTCCACTATAACTCTCCATTAAGTGTACGCATGCATCCGCTAAATCATCGACATATAAAAACTCGCGTTTAGGTTTCCCCGTTCCCCACATGACTACTTCTTTTAAGCCATTTACCTTCGCCTCATGAAACTTCCTAATTAGGGCAGGCAATACGTGGGATGTTTCAAGATCAAAATTATCATTGATCCCGTAGAGATTAGTGGGCATAGCCGAAATGTAGTCACAGCCATACTGTTGCCTATAGAACTTACATAGTTCTATACCGCTTATTTTTGCAATGGCATAGGCTTCGTTTGTTTCTTCCAACGCTCCCGTAAGCAAATACTCTTCTTTAATGGGCTGTGCCGCCATTTTAGGGTATATGCATGAAGATCCTAAAAACAGTAATTTTTCAACTTTATTTGCATAAGCACTATGGATGACATTGGCTTCTATCATTAGATTATTGTAAATAAATTCTGCCGGATAAGTTTTATTAGCCAGTATGCCTCCAACTTTAGCTGCTGCCAAGATAACGTATTCCGGTTTTTCACACTCAAAGAAAGCTTCGACCTCTTCCTGGCGGACTAGATTTAGTTCTTTGGATGTTCGCGTAACAATGTTAGAGTATCCTCTACTTTCAAGGTTTCTTACAACTGCACTTCCAACCATGCCAGCATGACCGGCCACATATATTTTAGAATCTGTATTCATTGGTTCACCTCTTAATCAAATTCTCTTCTAATTCTTTCTTCACGCTCAACGAGCTTCAAATCGCTTGCAACCATAATTTTTACCAATTCAGTGAAACTTGTGTTCGTTGGATTCCAGCCCAACACTGTTTTTGCCTTTGTAGGATCACCTAATAGTTGCTCTACTTCCGCTGGTCTGAAGTATTTAGGATCTACCTCAACAATAACTTCTCCTGTGGCCTTGTTTATACCCTGTTCTTGTTCCCCTTCGCCCTGCCATTCCAATTCAATATCCACTTCTTTGAATGCCAAATTGGCGAATTCTCGAACGGTATGCATCTCGCCTGTTGCGATCACAAAGTCTTCCGGAACGTCTTGTTGTAACATGAGCCACATGCACTCCACGTAGTCCTTAGCATAGCCCCAGTCACGTCTTGCATCTAGATTACCCAAGTACAGTTTTTTCTGTGTGCCCTTATTTATTCTAGCAGCTGCTAGCGTTATTTTTCTTGATACGAAGGTCTCTCCTCTTCGCTCTGATTCATGATTAAATAGAATTCCATTTACAGCAAACATATCATATGCTTCTCTGTAGTTCTTTGTAATCCAGTATGCATAAAGCTTCGCGACTCCATAAGGACTTCTAGGATAGAATGGTGTATTTTCGGTTTGAGGCACCTCAACTACTTTTCCATACAACTCAGAGGTAGAAGCTTGATAGATCTTTGTCTTTTGCTCATAGCCCAAGAACCTAACGGCTTCAAGTAATCTTAAGGTTCCAATACCATCGGCATCAGCCGTATATTCTGGCACCTCGAATGACACCTTAACATGCGACATTGCAGCTAGGTTATAGATTTCATCGGGCTTTATCTCGCGAATAAGACGTATTAAGTTAGTTGAATCCGTCATATCACCATAATGTAATTGAACTCTTCTACTTAGATGCATATCCTTCAGGAGCTCATCAATATATAAGTGCTCAATTCTACCGGTATTAAACGATGAACTTCTTCTGATTATGCCGTGAACAATGTAATTCTTACTCAATAAAAGCTCCGCAAGAAAGGATCCGTCTTGACCTGTAATACCAGTAATTATAGCTACTTTAGTTCCCATATGATATAACCTCACATTTTAGTTTGACTATTTCATAATATTGTCTAGCACATTGAAAATTGATTGCCTTGCCTTATCCCAAGAAAACTTACTAGTTAAATCTTTCCTTACCTTTACGAGATCTAAATTAGCGCTATACTCCTGACTCATAACTATTGCGTTCTTTAACTGTTTATTGTTTTCAAAATAGATTGCCGGATAATCTTCACATACCTCTCTTGCATAATCCTTATCCGCAACTATTATCGTTTTTCCATACCACATTGCCTCTATTAAAGGCAATCCAAACCCCTCTGAAAATGATGGATAAACCAAAGCCTTACAGTTCAGATATTGTTGTTTCAGTTCTTCTTCAGAGATATATCCCATTAATTTGATATTACTGTTAATTGCAGCTGCAGCAGTTACATCTTTGTTATTACAACAGCCACTAATCATATTGAGGGAATAGCGCTCATCCAATTCTGCAAAAACATCTGTTAGTAACCTTAAGTTCTTATTAGGTAAATCAGCCCCAATGTAAATGAATGCCTCTTCCACATTCATCTTGGTTGTAACATCTTCTTCTTTGATACTAAATTTAATTCCATTATAAATGGTTATAATTTTGTCTTCTTTAAGATTGTAAAACTCCTGCAATTTTCTTTTGGTCGTATTTGAAACCGAAATGATAGCCCTACACCTTTTTAGTAGAGGCCCAAGGTAGTATTTATAATACTTATGAAGTAAAGGCCAATGTGCTGGATACTCCAACGGCATAATATCATGGATTATCATTATCGTATTTTTTGCACAAAGAATGTTGGGAAGCAGTTGGTTCATATTTAAGATCAATACTTGATCTTTAGTAAATAAAGTATGAAAGGCGATCTGAAGTTCATCAAATAACATGCCCAGTATGTGAAATGGACCTCTTCTGTTCTGTAATCTAAATGCAATAGAATCAAAATCGGTTGTTTTGACATTCGTTTGAAAGACTACTTTATAACCATTTTCCAATAGTATATAGGCAAGCGGCAAAATACAATTTTGAAGATAGTTCTCCATGCTCGTATTAGGAATTACTTTACCTGTTCGTATAATTACTTTCCTTTTTTTCATTACCGATAAATCACCATCTTGATTACATCCTTAACAGTAAAGGGGATGCTATAAAGGTATTTGACGGACATGCCCTCTTTCCAGAATTGTTTTCTATTTGACTTAAGCATCGACTTCCCGCCAGTCTCGTAGGAAACAATAACCTCTGGAATATAGCGGTGCGAGCAATTCTTTTTCCTGCATCTCGCAAAAAATTCAAGATCCATTCGGATACCATAGTTGAGATTAAAGAGACCTATTTTATTAAACACGGTATTACTAACAAATGCCCCTTGATGAGGTACATCGGACATTTTCCATATATCGTTTTCATTATCCTTATAACTATTAGCCGGAATAAATTTCTGCCCTTCGACATGCACCTTATAGAAGAGGATATCTACAGGATTCCTAGCCCATTCTTGTGCGACATTGTATAATACAATGTCATCAATAAAGGTATCTCCGCTGTTTAAAAAAAACAGCACTTCGCCTGTAGCATTTAATATTCCCTTATTAAACGCATCTGAAATTCCATTGTCTCTCTCACTTATCCAACTAGATACTTCACTGGAGTATTGCTCGATCAGATCTACCGTTCCATCAGTAGAGCCGCCATCAACGATTACAAACTCAATATTCGAGTAGCGTTTTTTTTGCTGCAATACGCTTTGTATGGTTCGTTCCAGCCCAGTCACGTTGTTATATACGATTGTTACTATTGAAACTTTAGGGGGAATCCCACCCTCGCCACTAATAACCAAATTAATTCCTCATTTCTGTATGTTCTCAGAGGTTATTGTCAAATTTGCAACCAATTCGGCTCAAGGAAGTACTGGTTAAAATAATTCCCTCTGGGTGCAATAACCATTGACTCCTCTGGGTTTTCTTTCAACCAAGCCCCCCACCAACTAAAGGTACTCGCTGACATTATGCTATGTGTGCACTTTGCCATACACATTAAATCATCAATATCGTTATGTAAGGTATTAAATTGAACAAACCGACTGTTGATAGCGTCTCCAAACTCGTTCCTTACCCAATCCATATCGTCTGAAAAAAAGAAGAAGACTGGATTATTCTGCTCTCGACTTATTTTACTAATTGCATCGTGATAGTATTGAGGTCTCGTGTAATGTCCTATCGTTCTGCCTCTAGAATTAATATAATCTGCACGCCGAATATGAACAGCAACGCTATTTGTTTGGCTTATTTCATCTAAAGTGTCTTTAACTTCTTGTAAATAGTGATAAGTAGGCTTAAATTGAAGAATAAGCTCTTTTCGAAAATCTGAAAAATACTTCGTTGTCTGCCAGTACCCATCCACATATAAATTCTTGCAATCAATATTAAAAATATGATCAAGGAATGTTTGCCGGGTCTCTTTGACAAAAGTTATTTCAGATCCTGCTTTAATCGAAAAGGTTGGGAACACCCGAATAGCTTTGTTAATGTACTTATTCTCTAAAATTCGAACTCCGAAAGGGATCTCATTCATAATTTCCCCTTTCTCAATCCTTAATTGATCTAACTTAAAGTTCCTTTTCCCAACATGTTTTGGCTGATGGGTATAAAAATGCGTGTCAAGCATCAACTCTGCCTGTTTTACCTTGGCAAGGCTATATCCAAATGCATATTGAAACAACTGGTTACCAAGTCCACCCCATATCTTAACTGCGATCACTCTATTCACCATCCGTATATTTTAAGACAAATTAAATCTTATGCTTAAATTTTTCCCCATATCAAGTGCTGAATTTTATCTAATATTACTTTATAGCTCTCCTTACGATTGAAGCGTTCTTCTGCAAGCTTTTTGGCATTTCTAGAATACTCCGTCAATCTTTCTTTACTTTGAGTAATATCTAATATGGCTCCTTTTAATGAAGGGATATTACCCGGTTTATAATTCATACCGATTCTATTATTTTCTACTAGGCTTAGAACCTCTGTCTCTTGGCATGAGTTTAATATTGGTAAACTAGCAGACATATAATCTCCTAACTTATTTGTTATTGTCTGCTTAGCATTCTGCTTTATTGCATTAAGAGCGATATCTGAATTTTGTAAATAAGAAACCATCATTTCATATTGTATAAACCCATGGAAAAACACATTAGTATCTAAAATTCCTAAATCCATTGATAGTGCTCTCAACTTTTTCTCATCTGGGCCTGACCCCAAAATATTCAATTTAATATTCTTATATTCCTTCAACTCTGAAAAAGCCCGAATTGCGGTTTCTATATCATAGCTATGACTTAAAGTGCCGATATAAGAGATCCATATATCATCTTCATTCTTAACAATGCTTGAAGATGAATTATTTTGATTAAACCTATCAATTTCTGCACCGATGTAAACGGGTATAAATTCTTTGCACTTTGTACCTGAAACATTCGCCCTGTTCGCATATGTTTCAGAAACCCCGAACACTAAATCGGCCATTTTATAGATCTTGTTAGCCAATTGAGTAAATGGATACATTATAAACCTTACCGTGAGCTTATCGGTATCTATTGCTGATGATATTGATTCCGGCCAAGTGTCTTGTATATCAATAATAAATGGTATTTTATTTTTCTTTGCATATTTGCCTGCTACATATGACACGCTCATAGTGGGATATGCAGAATATATGATATGCGGTTTTTCTAGTTGTTTAATGTACCTCTTTAAATTTAGGCCATGTTTTATATGACTTACAACTCTTCCTAATGAAACATTCTTCTTATAACCTGTTTCAGGTATTAATTTCACTTCAAACGGGTAGCAACTTTCAACTTCATCAGTAATATGCTGCTTCTTCATATGATTAAAGTTACTCGTAAATAAAGTTACCTTATAGCCTTCGTTATATAGCATATGTGATATATATTGAAATCTATTTCTTGTACCGATGTTATCAATATTTGAAAATGGCGCTATTATCCAAACGTTCTTCATAATTCCACCTATGTTTCATTGTGTTAAATTTTAACTCCCTATATTCGTAGAAATTATATTATTTTAGCCGCCTCAATGGACCTCCAACATACGTACCAGCTTCTTCTACATCCCTTATAACCACTGCACCTGCACCGATTTTGCAGTCACTTGTAATTTTAATGTTATTACTTAAAACACCGCCGATGCCAAGCCATGTATTATTTCCGATCTCTACCGACCCGGCTAGTTTCACTCTAAGAGAGAGATGTACAAAATCCTCTATCGTATTGTCATGTTCTACTATTGCATCTCAATTGATAAGGGAACATTCCATATTTTACTATATTTTCCAGTTCCAGCAGGGATGAAATTAAGAGGTTTTCCTTTATCCCCAATTTATAGTCTTTCAGGCTATAGTGCCCACCTCGATTGATTCTTATTGTTTGTATGGGGTATATTTTTCTTATATAAAAATCCTTCTCCGGATTATCCCCAACATAGATCATTTCTTCGAACTCAACATTTAATCTTTCCTTCATAATCTCAAAGGCCCTAGGATGAGGCTTCCAATATTCTCTCCCCAGATCATCAGTTACAATAATTTCATCAAATATTTCATCTGCTTTGGTAACATTAAGTTTCTGATGCTGAGCTCTTGTAAACCCATCAGTAATAATACCCAATTTTATATGTTTACTTTTTATCAACTTTATACAAGGAATTACATCTTCAAAAAAATCTATACATGGCATATGATTACGATATTCAATTACCAAATTATCTATCTCTTCTTGGGAGTACGTAACTTCCAACTTTTCAAAAAGTCGATTGAATACCTTTTGGGAATTTTCTTCAAAGAGTTCTATGAGCAGATGATATAACTCAAAACTGTTTTTCCCCAGTTTGAAACTTATTATGTTCGCAATATACTTATATCCACTTTCAATATACTGCCTTTCGGGGATAAGTGTGTCATCCAAATCAAAAATAATAGCTTTAATCATTGCAGTCTCACCATGTTCTCATCTAAACAAATACTGCTGTCGAACCTCACAAGCGTAAGTTGCTCTCTATATTCTTCGTTATATTCTAGCCCATGCCCGAGTAGTATTTTATAGAGATTTTCGCATGAATCAGCCCCGCTCTGAATACTCATCGGTGCCCCTCCACCGAAACGTGGGTTTATTTCGATATACTTTATTCCCCTTTTAGTTTTCATAAGCTGTACTGTTATGTGTCCAATCGGCTTTAGGACGTTCATCATCTCAGTAACATCGTCGATAATCTCCCGATCTTTCACAATTTTCCCTTTGGAAATTTCACCGCCACGTGTTGCCATTCTTAAGCGAGGAACTGTTGTTATCACAGTACTATCAAAATCCAGGAATACATCGACCGAATATTCGTCACCTTCGATGTACTCTTGAACTATGGGATGATCAATTATTTGTTTATATACAGCTAGTTCGCTTTTATTATTTACTTTAAATGCATTAATGCTTGAGCTGCCCGATTTTGGTTTGATGAATAACGGAAACTCTATGTTCTCAGTCGCAATTTCTGTATCAGTGTACATTTTGGGAACTCCGAATCCATGCTCCTCCAAAAATCTTTGGGTTGCCGTCTTATCTCTACATACTTGAATAATTTGAATATCAGATATAAGAACTTTTGCTTTCGTGTTCACTTCTATAAGGTTCTTATTCTCAGCAAGTAATAATAATTCTGTATCAATTGTCGGCACGACGAGCGAAATATTTTCTTTAACACAAACTTCTATAATAGATTTGATATAGTTAGGCTCATTAATCCTCGGAAATTGTACAGCTCTATTGGCAAAGAATAAAGCTGGAGCTGTGTCGGAACAATCCCCTGCAACAATATTACTCTTAATCCCTAGTTTCTCAGCCGCCTTTTGAAAGCAGGTTACTAATTCAACTCTTCTACCGGCGCTTAATATAAGTATATTGATCTCTGTCATGATCTACCGCTCACCTTACTTCCTTCAAAATACTCCATTGTCACAGATGTGTCTGAACTAATCCCTTCCTTAACAAATACCTTTTTAAAAGTAGACAACAGAATCCTCATATCTCTGGTAAAACAAACATTATCTACGTACTTAACATCTAAATCAAACTTACTCTCCCAGCTTATAGCATTTCTCCCGCTGATCTGCGCCAATCCAGATAATCCAGGTCTTACTTCATGCCTTCTCTTCTGCTGCTCATTATAGAGGGGAAGATACTGAACAAGTAGTGGCCGAGGGCCAATCAGAGACATATCGCCCTTAATGATATTAATCAACTCAGGCAGCTCATCAAGCGAAGTAGAGCGTAAGAGTCTTCCAAATTTAGTGAGGCGAACATGATCCGGCAATTGTTCTCCATTGTCATTCCGCTTATCCGTCATTGTCCTAAACTTGTACATTTTGAATATACGTTCATTCATTCCCGGACGGGATTGTGTAAACAGCACGGGGCTTCCCAACTTAATCCTTACAAGCAACGCAACAATAAGAAAGACTGGGCTTAGAATAATGAGAGCCAATAAGGCTAACGTCAAATCCATAGGTCTCTTAACGAACCTACTATAAATTTCGCCGTTAGAGTTCTTCATTATCTCAACCACAGTCCTTTTATTAGTGCTGTGACTCTGTTCAAGTTCTCATCCGTCATCTTCGTATCTGAAGGCAAGCATACCCCATTCTCGAACAACTGCTCCGCCACATCGGTTCCAATGTAATCGTATTGTTCGAAGTAAGGCTGCATATGCATCGGCTTCCATACGGGACGAGATTCGATATTTTCCCGCTCGAGCACTTCTATGATATCAATTGGCCGCACCTTGCCTGTGAGAACAGTCGTGCTTAGCCAATAGTTAGGCTCGTTCCATTCATTGCTTGGCATAAACTCAATGCCATCCAGATTCCCAAGTTCACGCTTATAGAATTCGAGGATGTACTTTTTCTTCTCGACTCTTTGTTTCAGCACCTTAAGCTGGCCTCTGCCAATTCCGGCTACGACATTACTCATTCGGTAATTATAGCCGAGTTCGCTATGTTGATAGTGTCTCGCCGGATCGCGACTCTGTGTTGCCCAGAACCGTGCCTTGGCGATCTTGTCTTCAAGATTCGAGACAAGCATTCCCCCACCGGAGGTCGTAATGATTTTATTTCCGTTAAAAGAGAAGATGCCATAATCGCCAATCGTCCCGGTATGTTTCCCTTTGTAATAAGTACCTAGAGATTCGGCAGCATCTTCTATAACGGTGGCATTATAACGGCGACAGATTTCCATGATTCTGTCCATGTCCGCAGACAGACCATATAGGTGTACAACAATCACGGCTTTTGCGTGCGGATATTTGTGAAAGGCTTGTTCTAACGCTTCGGGACACATGTTCCAAGCCTTATAATCGCTATCGATAAAGACCGGCGTTGCGTTCTGATAAATGATTGGGTTGGCAGTCGCCGAGAACGTTAAGGTCGGACAAAAAACGATATCGCCCTCACCTACGCCGGCAGCCTTTAGGGCTAAGTGTATCGCTGCCGTCCCGGACGAAAGGGCGGCGGCTGACTTAATTCCAACTTTCTGAGCCAACTCCCGCTCGAACGCATCGACATTCTCACCTAGCGGGGCAATCCAATTGGTCGCAAATGCTTCTTGTATATACTGCATCTCATAACCTTCATCGCTCATGTGAGGCGAGGAGAGATAGATTCTTTCTTTCATAGTCCTGGCTTCCTTTCGTGGCCTTTACGCCGCAGTCACGATGAATTACGAGACTTGTTCATAAAGAGGAACCAACTGTTCAATCGCTTCCTTCACATCGTCGGCTCCGCCGGCAATGACTCGATTTAACTTGTTCAGTTCTCTAGCCAAGTCCTCCCGGCTGATCACTTCCGGCTTCCCAATATAAATCCGCTCATGGTGCGTCTTTGTCGCGCCCTCTTCGGCCGTGAGCAGCTCCTCGAACAGCTTCTCGCCTTCCCGGATCCCCGTGAAGTGAATCGGAATATCGATATAAGGCTCGTAGCCTGACAGGCGAATGAGATCCTCAGCCAGCTTAAGAATCTGAACCGGCTCGCCCATATCAAGGATAAAAATCTCCCCGCCTTGAGAGATGGCGCCGGCCTGGATGACAAGCTGCACAGCTTCGGGGATCGTCATGAAGTAGCGGACCATCTGCGGGTCGGTGACGGTGACGGGACCGCCGCGGGCGATCTGGGCCTTGAAGGCCGGGATGACGCTGCCTCGGCTGCCGAGGACGTTGCCAAAACGAACGGACGCATACTTGGTACGGGATGACGCATTAAGGCTCTGCACATACATCTCTGCGATGCGCTTGGTTGCCCCCATGACGCTGGTTGGGTTAACTGCCTTGTCGGAGGAGACGAGAACGAAGCGCTCCGTTCCGAACTTGTCTGCGCAATCTGCAACATTCTGCGTGCCGAACACGTTATTTTTGACGGCTTCCGCCGGGTTTTTCTCCATTAGGGGGACATGCTTGTGCGCTGCCGCATGGAAGACGACTTGCGGACGATAGGCGTCGAATACTTCCTCCATCCGCCTGCGATCCTGGATATCCGCGATGATTGGCTCGAACAGCATGCCGGGGAACTTGTGTTTCAATTCCATCTCGATGGTGTAAATACTATTCTCGCCGTGTCCGAGGAGCAGGAGCTTGTCCGGCGCGAAGGACGCGACTTGACGGCACAGCTCGGAACCGATGGATCCGCCTGCGCCTGTGATCAGGACGACCTTGTTATGTACATAATCCGCGATGCCCTGCAGATCCGTATGCACCGGATCCCGGCCAAGCAGATCTTCGACGTCGACGTTGCGGATGGCACTGACCGAGATTCTACCTTTGATCAGATCGTTAATGCCGGGAATGATCTTGATCTTAACGCCGCAAGCCATGCAGAGATTAATGATCTCCGATACTTGGGATCGAGGTACGGAAGGCAAGGCAATAATAATTTCTTTAACCTTAAATACTTCTACCAACGTTGGCAGATCCGTACGGCCTCCAAGTACAGGCAAGCCGTGCATGGTAAGGTTATGCTTATTTTGCGCGTCATCTATAAAACCGACTAGCTTGTGATCGTCCATCGACTGGCCTTTGAATTCGCGGGCGACAAGAGAGCCGCAATCACCGGCACCATAGATCAGAGTTGGAATGCGCTGATCGACGCCTTTCCCCTGACGAAGACGGATGACTCGCCAGATCACGCGTATGCCGCCGACGAGGAGCAGGCTGGTCTCCAGCGTGCGTACGGCGATGGACAACGGTACTCGAAAATCCGAAACAATAGTCGTAGCGAGAAAAGAGAGGCCCCATCCGATCGTAACGGCGACGCACATCGAGAACATCTCGGAGACGCTGGCATACTGCCACATCTTGCGATACATGCCGAAGTAAGCCATGCTCAGTCCGCACAAAACGGAGGAAATGGCGCAGTACAAGAACATCTGGTTCGTGTATTGTTCAGGCGCAGGGCCTTCGAAACGAAAGAAATAGGCGCTGCAGATACTGAACCAAATGATGACCAAATCTACGAGAAACAAGATTGCCATCTTCTTCTTGACTGCCATTTTACGAAAGCCTCCGCCTTGATCGTTATTTATTTTCCCCGTAGTAATAATAGTAGTACCCTTCGCTCTTCTTGCGCTTGATGTTGTTCAGCACGACGCCGAGTATACGAGCACCGACCTTCTCCAGGTTAGCCTTCGCCTTGATCGCGATATCCCGCTTCACCTTGCCCTGATCGAGCACCAGCACGTATCCGTCGCATTTGGTCGCAAGCACCTGTGCATCCGTGACGGCCAACAGCGGAGGCGTATCTATTAAAATGACGTCGAATTGCCCCCTCAACTGATCGATCAAAGCGCTCATGCGCTTGGAAGCGAGCATCTCCGCAGGGTTGGGCGGAATGGGGCCGGAAGAGATGACGGACAGATTCGGGATATCCGTCGCCTGAATCACATCGTCAACCTCAGACTGCTGGGACAGTACCGAGGACAGTCCTTTCCGATTCGAAAGGTTAAAGGTGTGATGCTCGGTCGGCTTGCGGAGATCCGCGTCGATCAAAAGCGTCCGTCGTTCGGACTGTGCGTAAGTAATCGCCAGATTCCCGATTGTCGTGGACTTCCCTTCACCAGGCCCCGCCGAAGTCACGGCAATGACCTGCATTCGCTCGTCTACGGAAGAAAAATCGATGCTCGTGCGGAGCGAGCGGTAGGATTCCGATACCGGAGACTTCGCGTTCGTCAATGTAATAAGCGGTCGCTTGCTGCTACTTGCCTGCTGAGACATGATTCAATTCTCCCGCGCTTTTGACTTGAGTTGATCTTCCTGGTGCACCGGCTTGATGTTCGTCGAAGTTCACTCTGGAGATGGAGGCGAGAACCGGCAGCTCCAGGTATTTCTCGACGTCCGACTCGGTCTTGATGCTGTCATCCATGTATTCCAACAGAAACGCGACGCCGACAGAGAGCATAAGCGACACAATAAAAGCGATCGCGATATTGAGCGGTATATTGGGCGAAATCGGTCCGGGGAGTTGAGCGGGCTCTAGCTTGGCATTGTTGAGGATGGATACGTTCTCTACGTTAAAAATATTCGGGATCTCTTGACGAAAAATCTCGGACACGGCGTTGGCGATCTCGGCTGCCTTTCGATAAGAGAGATCCGTAACGCCAACCGTCATCACCTGCGTATTGTTCACCGAGCTGACTTTGATCTTCTCGGCCAACTGCTCGGAAGTCAACTGAAGCTGTGGATATTTCTGGACGACCTTGTCGAGGATCGCGGGCGTCTTGATAATTTCTTTATAGGTCTCGATCATGCGGATATTCGTATTTACGGCATCGCTATTCAGTTGTGGTTGATTGGCAATCGCCTGCGTCGAGGTCTGATTGACGATTATCTTGGTGGAAGCTTGATAGATTGGATCTTTCACATAAATGCTATATAGACCTGCGGCGACTGTCACGATCAGGACGACCCCGACAATCCACCATAGCCGCTTCCGAACAATCCGGAAGTAGTCTCTCAGGTCCAATTCATTAGTCACACGAATTCCCTCCAAATGTATGAGTCCCAAGCTGCCATCACGATCAAAATGCCATAATTCGCCAACAACACCCGGTCATAGACAACATCCTCCCCTCGAAACCAAGAGAGGAGGATGCGTCTATTCGTCATGCAGCGTAGCTAAAGCGGGTGAAACTATTAAGCTTGCGGCTTGAAGTTAATTGCGCGATAGATGATAACGGCAGCTTCGGCACGCGTCGCGTTAGTGTTCGGCAGGAACTTGCCGTTAGCGCCGATGATGATGTCGCTGGCAGCAGCCCATGCTACGCTCGAGCGGAACGCGGATCCGATCTTGCTCGAATCCTTGAATACCGACAGTGCCGCTTCGACATTGTCGATGTCCTTCAGATCTTGCGTGACCTTAAGCGCACGTGCGATCATCGTAGCCATCTCGGCACGGGTGATCGTCGCATTAGGCGCGAACGTCGACGCCGTCTTGCCGTTGATGATACCCTTCTCGGCAGCTACCGCGATGTACGGAGCAGCCCAGTGGGATGCAGGCACGTCGGAGAACTTCGAGGAAGTCGCCAGCGTGTTGTCCAGGTTGAGTGCTGTAATCAGAATCTTGGCGAACTCGGCACGGGTGATCTTGTCTTGCGGAGCGAAGATGCCGGCAGATTTGCCTTCGATAGCTCCCTTGGCCGCTACGACTTGGATCTGACGACCCGCCCAACCTTCGACTCTAGCAATATCGTTGAAGGTAACCTTGTTCTCGATAACGACATACTTGGACAGCTTGTAACGGTCCTCAAGGATGTAGTCGCCATCTACGTTGCCGCCTTGGATCGACACGGAGCCGTCGTCTTCGTAACGAGCTACGGAGAGCAGTTCCTTGTCGACGCCGGTCAGGTTCTTGAGCGGCAGGCGAAGCTTGATCGGCTTGTTGAACTCGTGAACAGCCTTGCCGCCGACTTCGAGGTCGACGTTGTAAACGTCGGATACGACGGACTTGCCGTAAACGCTCGACGAAGCGGATGTTGCGTCTGCTGCTTCAACCGTAACGCCCAGCGTAACGGCGTCAGTGAAGGTGCCGGTAGGCAGCGTAGCGCTCATCGGGCCAACCTTGATGGCAACGCCGTCAGCCTTGATGTCGGAAGCCAGCGTCCACAGCTCCTTCGGAAGCGAGACGGAAGCGCCGGATTGCGTGATTGCGCCCAGGTCAAGCGTAATCGCGCCAACCTTCAGGCCGTCCGCGGAACCCGCTGCGTCAGCCAGCGCTTTCTTGGCGTCGCCGACAGCCGTAACGAGCTTGGTCACGTCCGCTGCGGACAAGGACACCGTTGCCTTGCCGTTCACCGTTGAGACGAGCTTGGAAGCATCGATCGATACCAGCTTCTCGATAGCCGCGTTGGCTTTGGAGACGGCTTGATCGATCAGCTTCTGCTTCTCGTCGCCCGTAGCGGCGGCGATCTGCGACTTCAGCGCGGCCAGGTCGTTCACCAGAGCGGCAACGGATGCCTCGACGGTTGGCGTCGGGGTGCCGGGGTTCGTGTTAGGCGTATAGCCGACAATGCCTGCAGCCTGTTGGTAAGCGAGATACAGCTCGACGGCAGCCTTGTCAAAGTTGGATTCACCAACGGCGTGACGGAAGTTCAGGAAGACTTGCTTAAAGTCGCTGCCAAGGATCCCCTTGTCGTTGAGCACAGCGCGAATCTTGGAATTGTTCGTTCCATTCAGAATCGCCGAGAAAATCTCATCGATGAAAGCATTGCGAGCAGCTACATCAGTAGCGAGCGTCGCTAGCTCGGACGGCGTCTTGCTGTTCAGTTTGTTGTTGACTACGGCTTGGAGGCCGGTAGTGGGATCAAACAAGAACGTGCTAAGATCGTTCAACGTGATATCCGTGGAAATATTGCGAAGCGCATCCCGGATGCCTTCGTCTTCACGAAGCGCTTCAAGGGCATAAGTATCTTGGTCGAGCGCGAACTTCGCGATTCCGGCAAAGAGCTTGTCCACATTTTTACGATCGTCTTCTGATCCCAAGTTCAGCTTGCCTACTACCGGCTCCGTAATCTGGTATACCGAGTAAACGGTGCTGGGTACGGAAGGCTGACCATAAACGGAGTATGTAATGCTTGCAACACTGCTGTTGCCCAGGTTAACTTCGATGTTGTCGGCTACGTGCGGCGCATAAACGGCACCAGCAATGCTTTGTTTGACTGCGTTTGCCCAAGTTACGACCTGTGGAATAGGAAATTGAGCGCTTTCTGCATAAGCTACGCTAAATCCCAGCTTCTCAGCGATTCCCTTGTCGCTGAGCGGCAGTCCCGCCAGTGCGGTGAACGTCAGGCTGGCCGCGATCGTGCCGGCGATTACCTTCTTCTTCAATACCAATAATCTCACCTCTACCATTTTTTTGTTTTAGCAGTGTTAATATTTACTTGCCTTAACAAGTATTCTAACGAATACTTAGCGGCCAGGTCAACTTTTCCTGAGAATTTTTGCGAACTTCATCCATAATCTCTCATTTCGAGCAATCGGAGGATGCGGCGACATGTCACCATTATACAGCACGGATTCCGCATTTTTTCTAAAAAAAAGCTCAAAATTAACGCCCAACAAACGGTTTATTTTGCAATAACTCTCTTGGAGTAAAAATCCCCGCTTGGTCACATGGTGCGCGTCGGAAGATACGAGATGAATAAGGCCTTCCCTGCATAGCTGCCAGGATGCTTGCTCGATTCGCTTGCCGAAGGCGCCCAGCAGCGAATGCGTCGTCACCTGACCGTATGCGCCAGCCGCTACAAGCTCGGCAAGTCGTTCGGGATGGCTGACAATCTCAGCATTGCGCTCGGGGTGCGCGATGATCGGCGATAGATTCAACAGCTTGAGCTCGTGCAGCAGTTCGGATAGACCGCGCGGAATTCTGGAGGTGGGCAGCTCGATTAAAATATACCGCGTACCGGCCAAAGTAAGCAGGTCCCCTCTCGCCCAGGCGTCCAGCAGGTCGTCGTGCACCCGGATTTCCTGTCCCGCCCGTACCGTCAGCCCGATTCCCTCGGCCATCAGTCGCTCGTTCATCGCCTCCACTGCCGCTACGATGTTCGGTCCTAAGTTGTCATACTCGCCATTGGCATGATGCGGGGTCGCGATAATTGTCTCGATGCCTTCGGCTGCCGCCGCGCGCGCCAATGCCAAAGCATCCTCCCAGTCCTGCGCACCGTCGTCGAGACCAGGCAAGATATGGGAATGTATATCTATCATCAACCTGTACCCACTTTCGACAAAAATGTAACAG
The DNA here is from genome assembly GCF_030014955.1 of Cohnella hashimotonis. Classification (NCBI taxonomy): domain Bacteria; kingdom Bacillati; phylum Bacillota; class Bacilli; order Caryophanales; family Paenibacillaceae; genus Cohnella; species Cohnella hashimotonis. Next base: position 255,356 of record NZ_JAGRPV010000002.1, on the reverse strand, counting down.
GGGCGCTATGGCGCCCCCGACTATTTTACAACAATTCGACATACTCCAGAAACCGCTTGACGATAATCGCCGCTTGCGCGCGCGTCGCATTATCCTTCGGCTTCAGCTCTGTCGTCGTCACGCCCTTGATGAGCCCCGTCTTAACGGCTGCCACGACGGCATCCTTCGCCCAGCTGCTCACCTTGGTGCGGTCCTTGTAAGCGTTGATCTCCGTACCGGTAACGGTCGGCATGACGCCTGCATACGACATCGCCCGCAGCATCATCGTCGCCATTTCCTCGCGCGTAATCGTGGCGTTCGGCCGGAACTTTCCGTCCGTACCGCCTTGCACGATACTCGCCTTCACCGCAGCGCCGATATAAGCAGCCGAGGTGCCGCCGCTGCCTACGTCGGAGAAGCGCGCTGCGGATGCAGAACTGCCGTTCAGCCCCAAACCTCGCACGATAAATTCTGCAAACTCCGCGCGCGTAATCTTGCGCTCAGGCGCAAAGGCGGAATTACTGCTCCCTTTGACAATAAACTTGGAGGCCAGCGCAGCCACGTCCACGCCCGCCCAATGCTTGGTCATATCGCTGAACAGCGTGACCGGCTTCGCCACTACCGCATAGAGACTGTTGCTCTTGCGCATAAAATCCACGCGCAGCGTCGAACCGCTGACAACGGCTTTGGTCGGGACGTAGACGATCTCGCCGGAATCGCCGTCGAGTCGCACGACCGCCGCATCGGAAGCGGATGTGCCCGAGGAAGGCAGCAAGAAGGTCCTTGTCACGTAGGTGCTGTATTCGTCGATCGCGCGTTCGCCTCCGCCCACTTCGATCGCAGCCGTGAAGTCGGCTGTCGCCGATTGCGACTGAATGCCTTTGGCATTCAACGCCGAAGCCAGCGTCGTGTTGGAGAGCTTCTCGATCTTAAGCACTAGATAAGCGCTGGTCATATCGCCGCCGCTGGTCTGCACTTCTTTGCTGTAATTGATCGCCTTGAGCGGCAGACTGAAGAGCAGATCGCCGTAGTCCAGCCGGAAGACCGCGGATGAATTCTGCGTGACCGCGCCGGCGAGCGCCATCACCGGAATGGCCACGATCGCGCCCGCTTCGCTCTGCGGAACGCTGAACGAGAGCTGCGGCACGGACACCGTGCCTGCATTAAGCGACGTGGATAGCGCCGAGTATGCCATCGTCACCTTGTCCCGGTCCAAGTTGTAACGAACTGCCGTCTTGCCCGACGATGTCTGGCTCGCTGCCTTGGAGGCGGTCGACTGATTGAGCAGCAGTCCCCCCGCTCCATCCAACGTCAAGTAATCTGGCAATCCCGCGACAGCTGAAGTGCCATTCGTAACCGCCCTATCGCTGAATGCCGCTACGATTTGACCGGATGCGTCTTTCAACGCGTTGCCTCCGGTCGAATAGCTGACAATGACCGCTTTGCCTGCAGCTACCGGCGCCGTCAACGTCAGAATAACTTGAGAGCCGCTAACGCCGACATTGCCGATACCGTACAACCCGCCGTCAGCATTCTTGACGGTGTATTGCGCGACATAAGGAACCGTAGACGGATTCAAGGCGCCGGAATACTGAATCGTGAGCGCGGTCCCGTTTACCGTAATACTCGTTACTGTGGCTGTAGCTGCAGAGCCCGCCGTAATCGAATACCCCGTAAACAACGAAGCTGCGTTCCCCGCAAGGTCCTTGATCGGCGTAGAACCCGGAATGTAAGTAACGGTCACAGTCTGATTGGTCATCACGGTGGAGGCCAGCGTCAGCGTCACGGTATTATTGTTTACGGATACGCCGGTTATCTCGGCGGCCGAACCGCCGACGAGAACAGAGTAGCTGGACTTGGGCGGCACGGAAGAAGCGAGAAGTCCCTCATTATAGGAAAGCACGACTGAAGTCCCAGCCACGGTGGCGCCCGTGAGCGAAGGCGGCGTCGTATCGTTCGTATTTTGCACATAGAAATCGCTGAACGCAGCCGCCTCGTTGCCCGACAAATCGGTGAGCTTGAAGCTGCCTGGCGTATAGCTGACAGACACCGACTGGCTTCCTGCGATAGAGCTGTACAGACCGAACGTGACGTTCGCGCCGCTCGAAGAGATCGATGCGATGCTCTGCGCCGTTCCGTTCACTTTGAGCGTAAACTGACTCGCCGCCGATGAGGATACGGTCGCCAGCGTCTTGTTGAACGTCAATGTCACGCTGCTGCCGGAGACCACGCCGCTTGACGGACGCGGCTGGGTCGTATCGGCCGTGTTCGCGACATTTGTCGAATTAAACGCCGGTGCGGCATTGCCGGACAAGTCCTTAAGCGTAACAGCCCCGAGCGTATAGGACACCTTGACGGTCTGCCCTACTGTCACGCCCGATTGTAGGGTCAGGCGCACCTGTGTCCCTTTGACCGAGATGGCATTGACTTGCCGCGGTACGTCGTTCACGGTCACATAATAGTTGGAGGCGTACGGAATTGAATTCTCGTCCAACGCTTCATTGTAAGTCAGGAGCACGATCGCCGCGCTGTCCATCGTCGCACTCGACAGGCTTGGCGCCGTCGTGTCCGTGCCGAGCGTCTGGAACGTCCAGCGGTAATCGTTGAGAATGCCGGGATACGCATTGCCGGCCAGGTCGGTGATCGCGTTCGCGGGGACATTCACGATATAACGGGATGCCGCGGAAAAATTGGCGCTTGGCGTCAATGTCACGATGCGAGGATCGGAGCCGTCGACCGCGAGCGAGAGAGAAATCCGGACGCTGGCATCGGTGGCCAATATCGCGCTGGCGGTCACGCCGCCCGAAGCGATCCGCACCGGTTCGCTGAAGGTCATGCGGAGAACGGCATTCGGGCGCACGCTATTGAGCAGCGGTGCCGGGTCCGTGGACACCAGCTCAGGCGGCGTATTGTCCGATGCCACGCGGAAACGCCAGGTCGTCAGGTCCGAGGTTCCGATGCCGGCGTAATAGTTGCCCGAGGGGTCCGCGAATGCCATCGTGCCGATCTGCACGGCATACGAGGTGTTCGGGGACAGCGAGGCGCAAGGCTTGATCGAGATCGTCGCGGTGCCGCCGCCCGTGATCGCAGTCGATGTAACCGGAATCGAGCAAAAGACAGCGTTGGTGTCGGCGTTGCGGATCACAACGTTGCCGGAACCGGGCACGACAGGCTCGCTGAATTGGATGGTGAGCGATCCGGTGATATCTGTCGTAGAACCGCCGGCGGCAGGCGTCAGCGTTGCGACCGTAGGACGCGTCGTGTCCGCGGAAGCCATGGTCGAGAAATACCAGCCGGAAGGATCTACGATGCCTTCATAGGAAGCCCCGCCGGTCGTCACCAAAGCGCCGGGATCGATCAATACATAATAAGAAGTATTGCGCGCGAGCGAGACGGACATCGGTACGTTCACCGTGGCGCCATTGATCGAGATTCTTCCCGCGTTTGCGGCGATCGTTTCAACCGTCTCGTTGTTCGATACCTTTTTCACCGTAATATTCCCTGTCGTGCCTGTCCTCATTCCCGTCTGGAATTGAAGCGACAACGTAATCGGCGAATCGCCGTTCACGCCGGAGGCGCCGCGAAGCGGGTTCGCAAACTGCGGCGCTGCTACATCCGAAGCCGTGGTGGCGAACGACCATATGTAGGGACCGGAAATGCCGGCATACTTGTTGCCGACAGCATCGACGAAAGCCCCATTGTCGACGAGTACGTCATACTGCGTGCTCGCGGCCAATCGCGTCGGCGGCTGAATGCGAATCACGTTCGTGCCCGAGCCGGTCACGGCCGAAGACAGCACAGAGATGACCTGCGCGTCCTGCGTGTCGCGGCGAACGATCTGAATGCTGCCGGATGCCGCTTGGACCGCTTCGTTAAACGTGAGGGTCAGCGCGCCGGTCGCCCCTATGGTACCGTTCTGCTGTGGCACATAAGCACTGACTGCAGGCGGCGTAGTATCCGCGGCTATAACATGGAAGTTCCATGCCGTTGCATCCGTGATGCCGCTGAAATAGCCGCTCGCTCCGGTAAAAGCGCCCGGCGTAATTTGGACATAGTAATCCAGTCCGGCGACGAGCGTACCGGCATTCGGCAAAATGTTCAACCGGTTATTCGGGCTAATCTGCACGCGTGAAGTGTCGGAAGCTACGTCGAAGCTGGCCACCGTATTGTTGGACGCCACTTCCTTAATAAGAATGGAACCGGCGGAGCCCCGATAGATCGGCTCATCGAACGTCACGGAGAGCTGCGCGTTGGCAGGTACGACCGGACTGTTGTCCGCTGGCTGAAGAGCGACGATGGCTGGACCGCCGCTGGCTGCAAATGCGCCCCCGATCGGGCTGAACGTCTGGGCCAGGAGCGTAAGCAATAAAAGTACGGGTACGAAACGAAGACGCTGCAATTGCGATTCCTCCAGATCCTAAAGGCATACTGTACTGTATATGTCGGCTCCTGGAAGGTGGAAATTAAGGCTATACGCAAAAACCGCCTTTACGGATTTTCGTCCGTAGAGGCGGCTGCATGTGGTGATCGATCGTATGAATGAATTAAGCCCAAGCGCCGGACTTCAACAGCTCAACCTTGTCGGTACGCTCCCAAGGCACGTCGATGTCGGTGCGGCCGAAGTGGCCGTAAGCAGCGGTTTGCTTGTAAATCGGACGGCGCAGGTCGAGCATCTTGATGATGCCGGCCGGACGCAGGTCGAAGTTGGAACGAATCAGCTCGACGAGCTTGTCCTCGGCGATCTTGCCGGTGCCGTAGGTGTCGACGTTGATGGAGACCGGGTTCGCAACACCGATGGCGTAGGCAAGCTGGATCTCGCACTTGTCGGCCAGGCCGGCAGCGACGATGTTCTTCGCAACGTAGCGCGCTGCATAAGCTGCGGAGCGATCGACCTTCGTCGGATCCTTGCCGGAGAATGCGCCGCCGCCGTGGCGCGCGTATCCGCCGTAGGTGTCGACGATGATCTTGCGTCCGGTGAGGCCTGCATCGCCTTGCGGTCCGCCGATAACGAAGCGGCCCGTCGGGTTGATGAAGAACTTGGTCTCGCCGTCGAGCCATTCTTCAGGCACGACTGGCAGGATGACATGCTTCTTGATATCCGCTTGGATCTGCTCGAGCGAAGTCTCTTCGGCATGCTGGGTCGAAATAACGATCGTGTCTACGCGAACGGGCTTGCCGTCGACATACTCGATCGTGACTTGCGTCTTGCCGTCCGGGCGAAGATAAGCAAGCGTCTCGTTCTTGCGCACTTCCGACAAACGACGCGACAGGCGGTGCGCCAGCGCGATCGGCAGCGGCATGAGCTCAGGCGTCTCATTGGTCGCGAAGCCGAACATGAGGCCCTGGTCGCCGGCGCCGATGTCGGCGTTCTCGACGAGTACGTCCTTGCCGTCGCGGCTCTCGATTGCTGCGTTAACGCCTTGCGCGATGTCGGCAGACTGCTCGTTGAGCGACGTCAGGACAGCGCAAGTCGTGGAGTCAAAGCCGTATTTAGCGCGGGTGTAGCCGATCTCGCGAATCGTCTTGCGGGCGATCGACGAAATGTCAATGAAGTCCGCGGAGCTGGAGATCTCGCCGATAACGAGTACGAGACCCGTAGCGACGGATACTTCGCAAGCGACGCGCGCGTATGGATCAGCCGCAAGGAATGCGTCAAGCACCGCGTCTGAGATTTGATCGCAAATTTTGTCCGGATGGCCTTCCGTGACCGATTCGGACGTGAAGAGATGCCGGCCCTTAATCGTCGACAATATCTTCAACCTCCCCTACACAAAAAATGAACCTTTTCCGGTAGGAAAAGGTTGTTGGACAGACCTTCTGAATAATGATACCGGAATTGTCGAGGGGTGTCAATGTGCGGAAAATACGATCGGGCTTTTTGTCAACTGGTTATTATCCAGCAGTTAAATGAGCGATTGCTGCGCTTGCTGGATCAGCCTTTTCGTGATGCCGCCACCCACCGCGCCCGCTTCTCGCGAAGTCAGGTTGCCCAAATACTGCGAACCGCCGCCACCGGCCGAGAACGCGCCCAGCTCACCCGCAAACTCCGTATCCCCTGCACCTGCCGCACCGCCGTATTGACCGAAATCGACGCCCAGCTCCGATGCGATCTCGTACTTCATTGCGTCCAGTGCCTTTGCGCTCTCCGGCACCAACTTGCGATTGCGTCTGTTTGCCATTTCGCCATGCACCTCCGTTGAATTTGACAGACCTAGTATGACCAGGTCCGCTTCGCCGGAGGCGTATGAGTTTATGGGTGCGGGGGAAAATAAAGGCTATCTCACTTGTTCAAGCTTATTTGTGCGACTTTTTATAATCCATCTGCTCAAAAGAAAAGTGAGAGGGGTAGTGATTATAATCGAAATTAATAATGCAATGCGCTCATGAATCATTAAATGATGGACAAAAATGTATAACAGCAACGTATTCAGTCCATATTGAACGACGTATATGAGCGGAAATTTAATAAAAGATTTCCAAGAGAGCTTTTCTTTGAACACTAATAGCGAGTTCAAGAAATAAGAGATAATAATGCCTAACCCATAGGATATAGAATAGGCTGCGATATAAGGAAGGTAGTGCAGGAAACCTAAATAAACAAAATAAGTAGTAAATGTATTTATAAGACCCACTAATACGAATTTAATAATCTCAGTCAAATACTTCATCGATAATATACGCCGGACGCTGCCTGCTTTCATCCAATATTCTCCATAAATACTCTCCTATTATCCCCAACATCATCATTATGATTCCCAACAAAAACGTAATTACGGCTACAATTGACGTCCATCCCTGGATGCCTACGTTTCCGACAAATGCATTTACAATAGCAAAAATGCCATAAAGGAAACTGATGACAGCCGTGATAAAACCAATGGAGGACATAAATCTGATTGGCGCATACGAAAAACTGACAAACGAGTCGATGAACAGCTTCACTTTCTTCGACAAGGTCCATCGGGACTTTCCAAATTTTCTTTCCTGACGGACATAAGGAATAATACTACGATCATGACCGAGCCAATAAATAAGGCTCATGATATTCGTGTTTTTTTCTTTAATATTGTTAATCTCCTGAACTACTTGCTTATCGATTAGCACAAAATCGAAACCGCCTGCGGGATATCCCTTTAAAGCATACTTTTCCATCAGAAAATAATAAGTATTCGAGAACATTTTCTGCGAAAACGATTCGTCACGGTCCGATCTTGAAGCAAGCACTACTTTATGACCGCTTCTCCAACGTTCAATCATATCAACAAAAAGTTCCGGCGGATCTTGAAGATCCGCCGAGATAATGCCCACGCAATCCCCTCTTGCCAAACCTAAACCTGCCTGAATTGCTGACATCGAACCAAAGTTTTTACTCAGCTTGATGACTTTAATTCTTTGATCTTTTTCCCTCTCGCTTAGCAGTAATGCTAGCGATCGATCTTTGGAGCCATCATCTACAAATATAAACTCCAGTTCAAATTCAGGCAGCGATTCCTGAAGCCGTTTAAGCCGGGGAACCGTATGTTCAATATTTAATTCGTTAAAATAAATAGGAACGACGATGGAGAACTTAAGCTTAGTATTCATTTATTGCCTTCACCACTGCTTCCGCTTGAGTCAATTCCATAACTGGACTGATAGGCAAACTTAGCACTTCTCTGTGTATACGTTCAGAGATTGGATAAGAGTGATCCTTCCATTCTAGGTACGCCTCTTGTTTGTGTGGTGGAATAGGGTAATGAATCAATGTTTGTATATGGCGCTCGAGTAAATGTTCGCTCAGGTGCTGCCTATCGGGGCAACGCACGACAAATAAATGCCATACATGTTGCAATTCATCTAGTGGTAAATCCGGAAGAGTAATCTTTGGATTTTGAATGTGCTGCAAATAAAAATTCGCTATTTCTCTTCTTCTCTGATTCCCCTCTTCCAAATACTTTAATTTTACCCGTAGAACCGCAGCCTGGATCTCATCCAGACGACTATTAAACCCTTTTTCTACATTTTCGTATTTTTTCAACGAGCCGTAATTACGAAGCGCTCGGAGGCGAATTGCCAAATCTCCATCGTCCGTCGTTACGGCCCCCGCATCGCCGAGAGCACCGAGATTTTTGCCAGGGTAAAAACTGAATCCGGCTGCATCTCCTAGACTTCCAGCTCGCTTTTGATTGTATTGAACACCATGAGATTGAGCGCAATCTTCGATAATTTTCAAACGATTCCGCTTTGCTATTTCTCGGATTGGATCTATTTCGCACACCCGACCATAAAGATGAACGATTAGAATAGCCTTTGTTTTATTCGTTATTTTGTTTTGAATTTCTTCTGGATCTATATTATATGTACGCAAATCCGGCTCAACCAGGACAGGCGTCGCCCCCACCATTGAAATCGCCAGAATCGATGCAATGTACGTGTTCGAGGGGACAATCACTTCATCGCCTTCTTTAATACCGTATCCCTTTAAAATCAGCATTAACGCATCCAGACCGTTGGCAACTCCGATACAATGCTCCGTACCGCAATAAGCTGCAAACTCTCGCTCGAAACTCTCTACTTCTTTACCAAGGACATACCAGCCCGACTGAATAAAGCGATTCATGGCTTCCTTTATTTCTTCTTCTATCTGCAAGTTCATGCTCTTTAAATCGAGAAAGGGAATCATTTGATTTCCACCAACTTTTCATTTTGCATGCCAAACTGAAGTCCACAGTTCTTACATGAGTAGTCCGTTTCCAAACTATTTCCGCAGCAACAAACATACCCTTTCATTCTTGCGGGATTGCCATACCATAGCGTATGGTCCGGAATATTCTTCGTGACGACCGAGCCGGCTCCGATCATGGCATAACGTCCGATCTCGATTCCTGCTACAACAGTCGCATTCGCTCCAAGAGAAGCCCATTCTCTAACCACTGTTTTAGCAAAAGATTCGGGATACTGTTGCGAGCGCGGGCGAAGGTCGTTTGTAAAAGTTACGTTTGGACCAATAAAAACATGATCTTCGATCCGAACGCCGTCCCAAATATATACCCCCGACTTGACGGTCACATGGTTTCCAATTATAACGTCGTTTTCAATAAAAGTTTGATCATTAATATTGCAATCCGAACCGATTTTGGCCATAGGGAGAATGTGGGCAAACGCCCATACTCTCGTATTGTCGCCGATATTCTCGGTTTCTACTAGTGCATTCGGATGCTTGAAATAAGGCAACTTCTCTCACTCCTGTTTAATTACGAGTATACTTCTACGAACTTTTCATATTCTCTTATATAATCCTGCGGGTCGTAATGATGCGAGGCCAATACCAGCAATACGCAACCAGGAGAAAAATCATACATTTCATGCCAATCATTAGGTTCTAACAGAAGCACTTTATTAGGCTTGTCCAATACGATCGTTTCTTGGCGCCGAAGATTATCCAAATCTACTTTGCAGGAACCAGCTACACACACTAGAGCCTGCCTCGTTTTGTAGTGCGCGTGATAGCCCCGCCTTATGCCTTCTTTTGTATCGTAAATATAAAACACTCTTTTGATATCGAATGGAATGGAAGTATGTTCTTCGAGGACCGCCAGTAGCCCCCGCTCATCTCCCCGCTCTATCGTGTATATACACTTGCTGTCTTCGTTGATTTGGTTCATGTCTTAGTCTCCCCGAGATTATCATTAATTCAATTCACAAGTTGCAGACTGCTGAACTCCACAGTCGATTTTGCGGGAGGATCAAATCTTATGGCTGAAAGATTATCAAAAGTTAGTGGTAGCTTGCAATAAATTTTATTGTATCCCTTGTTTAAGGAGATTAGCGTGCTGTTTTCTTCTGTATACTGCCCTTTGCTTTCTGCTAAAAATAATTGAAGATCCCCTTTCTCCTGAGCCGTGATCTCAAATTCGACATACTTAAACTCCGAACTTAAGTAGGCCCTGTCTAGCTGGAAGGAGATTTGAGGGTCAATATCGCCCGACAAAATGCTTAACTTTCCGTTCTGCTCCTCGGACTTTACATCAAAGCTACTCATACTATTTTCTGAATTCCAGTTCATTGTATACACAACCTGGTTGCTCTCAACTGTATTATTTTCATTACGAAAGTACTGAATCTTGCCTACCGACTGATCTTCAGATAAGTGAACAATAATAACATTGTTCTTTAAAGCCACGGAGCCTTTTTGAGGCCACATCGGCATATCCTTGGAAAGTTTAAGCGCAATCTCTGTCTGCTCGCTGCTCGGAAGAAGGTAGTTGTACCCTAAGGAACCCATAAACCGATTCATTCTATAAGGATTACCTTGGTCCCACTCGAAAAGCGAAAAACCCAATACTTCTTGCTTGATTATATTCATGCTCTCTGCTTGCTTATGCTGTCCGATAAAAGCCACAGGCAAGTCTGTCTCATATGAGCCTGTCGTTTCCTCGATTTGATCTCCGATTTGAACAGCAAGCTTAACATCGTCCTGATATCTTAAGTAGTCACTGTAAAATAACTTGGATATTGAAATGGATTGGTAAAACGCAAAGTACAGAGCAACTAAAAGCAAGATCGGTTTAACCCATCCACGTTTGGACAGCAAGATGTAAAATAAGATCCATATTATTGCTACAAACAAAGCGCTAACCAGATCCATTCTGATTAATTGCGCAATACCTAACATGACAGGCATTAAAAAAAGAGTAGATACACACCCGAAAAAGGCAATCAACAAGGCTAGACTTGTTCTCCGCGTGGCTTTATACTTCACCGTTCTCCAAATTAAAACGACGACAATCAGGATAGAAATCATAAATGTCGGAATTAAAATAAGACTTCCATAAATGACTTTTCCGCTGAAATAGAGTAAATAATGATGAACCAGATGCTTAATAATAACTAGCGGCGACTGTCTGTTCCAGTTAAAAAAACCTGAAATGTAGTCAGATGGAGGGATGAATACGCTAATTATTTTATCGATAAGCTTATAGGTAAGCAGACTCGACGAGAACACAATAGCGTATTTTAAAATTAAAGCGGTCAACGTTTTGCTTTCTGCATTCACTTGATTATTGTACATTCGAATTAAATAAAGCAGAGTCACTGCCATAGCTCCGCAAATAATTGCCGGAAGAAAAGCTTGATAGATAGCCGTAGCAAATACAGTACAAATTATAGATAAGTATAAATAAACAGCGTTTTTTTTAAGAATGACCCACTGCGTTAGAAAAAGAGTAGCGAGCGCCGTTACGCTCCATCCGATGCCTAATTCGAAACTCATCATAGAAAAACCTATATTTTGCGCATAAGCAGGAAAAGTAAGAAACAACAAGGAAACGATAATGCCCTTGCGGTCCTGCTTTGTCTCTATTTCCGAGTAATACAGCTTAAAGACAAACGCCCAGAGCAAACTAGAAAAGCCAAGTAAAAAGATAGCAAGATATGTACTGGTCAGCGGATTACTATTCTCAAAATTCAAAAAAAACTTAATAAAGGAAATCCCGAATCTCCCTTGGGATGCCCAAACTATAACACTGCTATGCGGGTCTCTAAACATCGCCATTTCTTCGTCCACGGATAAAGTATATTGCGACAATGGAATCCCATAAGCTAGCACAGAAAAGAAGAAAATCAGAACAAGCGTTATTTTATTATACTTCAAATAAGTTAGAAATGAATAAAATAATTCTTTCAAGTCTTTCAAGTCTTCCATGCCATCTTTAATCATTGGTCTGCCCTCTCTAGCTAACTAGTGATTTTGGTTGCATTTAAAGCTCGTTCATTTTTTCTTTTATTTGTCTCCGCTTCTGCAATGCACCTGTTAGTAGTCGTTTAGAACCTTTCCATGCCCCCAACACAGCCGGGTCTTTTAAAATTAAAAACCCGTTTATTGCCACTTCATAGCATATAAATAAGGGAACTCGCAGCCACCATTTGAATCCCAAATTTTCGTTTTTTATTAGACTCAAATAGCGATTGATATACGAATGTTTTCGAGTTTTCAGACTCATCGAGCTACGGCTGACGCTGGATCGCCACTGTCGGATATGTAGAGCTCTTGCCGATGGGATATAACGAGCCCTCCATCCTAGAAGCTGGGCCCTCCATGCGACATCAACATCCTCCTTATACACGAAAAAATCCTCATCAAAAAACTCTTGTTGAAGTGAGATATGTTTAATCATCGCGCTACGATACATGCCAGCTGCACCCGAAACGCCAAAAACATCCTCCTCATGAATGAAATCTTGCTGAAGACGACCACTACCTCGATCGCTAGCTCGTCTGGCCCAGTTCATGGCAAGCCCAGTCGAATCGACTATATTCGGTTCGTTTGCAAAGCAGAGGCATCCACATGCGCTACCGATATCGGAATCTTTTTCCATAACATTTATAAGTTCGTATATATAATTGCACTCCATAGATACATCAGGGTTTAACACAAGGAAATAATTTGAGTTCAACCCTGCCTGAATTGCCTGATTTTGCGCTGCAGCAAAGCCACGATTGATAGGGTTCTTAATCACATCAGTCGGATAAGGGTGGTTGTTGATAATGGACAATGTATTGTCTACGGAAGCATTGTCTACAATTATAGTTCTAAGATTGCTCCAAGTTTGCCGGCTGATGTGGTCTAGACAATTGCCGATATATTCTGCGCTATTAAAGGTTACAATGCATATGGCGACGGAAGCCGCGTGTTCCGTACCGCCGACAGAAGCACTTTTCATCGTTTACTCAATCTCCTGTAAAAATTCCCTTAACGCCGTTCGCCAATTTTGTAAATCGGAAAATCCATTTTGCCTGATAGCGGCATGATCCAGGATGGCGAAGGGAGGGCGTTTGGCTTGACGCGGAAACTCTTCTGTTGTACACGGCGTCACATGTACTTGGATATTTCTTTCTTCAAAAATCGCCTGCGCAAATTCAAACCAACTGCATTGTCCAGAATTAGAAGCATGGTATATACCATAGTTCTCGGTGCGAATCAATTGAAAAATAAATGCTGCTAAATCTTTCGTATAGGTCGGAGAACCGATTTGGTCGTGGACGACTTTTAGTGTATCATTTTGTTGAGCAAGTTTGAGCATCGTTTTTACAAAATTGCTTCCATATTTCCCAAATACCCAAGAGGTTCGAACAATAAAATAAGAACTGCATAGCGACTGAACGAGAATTTCTCCTGCACGTTTGGATTTCCCGTAAATAGACTGCGGGTTCGTATTGTCATATTCGTTGTATGGAATATCCGTCATCCCGTCAAATACATAATCGGTGCTTATATAGCAGAGTTTTGCACCAATTTCTCTGGCCGCCAAGGCTAAGTTCCGCGTTCCCACCGCGTTAACTTGATAGGCAAGATCCGATTCGGATTCTGCCTTGTCAACCGCTGTATAGGCTCCAGCGTGTATAACAGTAGATGGTTTTAGATCAGCCAACACTTCTCTACAACGCTTTAGATCTGTTACATCCAACTCCGTCCTGCTCTTGCCGACAACCGCAACTTGATCCTCCCGATAGCGCAACAGCTCTTGACCTAATTGACCACTAGCTCCAGTAACTAGCACTATCGGTTTTACTTGAAGCATTATTTATCCTCCCTGTCGCTTGTCATATTGCTTGTCGTAATAGTTCTGATATTCGCCAGTGTGAACCCGTTCCATCCAATCTTGATTAGTCAAATACCAACGGATCGTCTCGCGAATACCTGATTCGTAGTGGAACTTAGGGCTCCAGCCGAGATTGGTGCGAATCTTGGTAGCATCAATGGCATACCGCCGATCATGGCCAAGACGGTCCTGAACGTAGTGGATTAGAGTATCCGGTTTACCTAACTCCTCCAGAATTGTTTTCACGACATGAACATTGGTACGTTCATTATTGCCGCCGATATTGTAGACTTCTCCGCTCACGCCATTACGCAAGACAAGATCAATAGCACTGCAATGGTCGTCCACATAAAGCCAATCCCGTACATTAAGGCCGTCCCCATAAACTGGCAACGCCTTGTCGGCTAGTGCGTTCTGAATCATAAGTGGTATCAGCTTCTCAGGAAATTGATACGGTCCGTAATTATTCGAGCAGCGGGTGATATTCACATTCAGGCCGAATGTCTCGTGGTACGCCCGAACAAGCAGATCGGAGCCAGCCTTGCTTGCCGAATATGGACTATTTGGCGCCAACGGTGTCTGCTCCGTAAATAGTCCGGTATCGCCTAGCGAGCCGTATACCTCGTCAGTCGATACATGCACGAACTTAGCGATTTGATATTGCTTAGCCAAATCAAGCAGAGTTTGCGTCCCCAAAATGTTCGTGCGTACGAATATATCTGGACCGAGAATGCTGCGATCTACGTGGGACTCCGCCGCGAAGTGTACAATGGCGTCTATTCCGTTAGCAAATAAAGGCTCAAGTTTCGCACGATCCGAAATGTCTGCCAGTACGAACCGATAGTTAGGATTGTTCTCTACAGCAGCTAAGTTCTCTAAATTACCTGCGTATGTCAACGAATCTACATTAATAATCTGATCATTTGAATGTTCACGCAAACTGTATTGAACGAAGTTGCTACCGATAAATCCGGCGCCCCCAGTCACGAGTATTTTCATCTTTAAATCTCTCCCTTAGAACGAAAAGTTCAACTCTGCATGAGCCAAAGAAGGATGCTTCATATCTTTGTCGGATAAAATGGGATTCAATGCTGGCCAATCGATACCCAATGCCGGATCGTTCCAAGCAATGCCCCGATCGTGTTCCGGAGAATACAGTTCATCCACCTTATAAAGCACTTCCGTATGCGGTGCAATCGTACAAAAGCCATGAGCAAATCCTTTTGGAACCAGAAGCTGACGTTTATTATCTGCCGATAATATGAACCCCTGCCAATGTCCAAATGTCGGAGACTCTTGACGCAAATCTACGACAACATCATAAATTGCACCTGCCACCACACGGACAAGTTTTGTTTGAGCTTTGGGATCAAGCTGGTAATGCAAGCCGCGAAGAACGCCAGCCTCTGCTGACAATGAATGATTGTCTTGAACAAAAACCATATCTATTCCAAATTCAGCGTAAACCTTGGCATTGTATGTTTCCATAAAGTAGCCTCTGTGATCGCCGAAAACAGAGGGATCGATTAGTTTTACGCCAGGGAGCGTTGCTGCCGTTACCTTCATTTGTCTATCTTCTCCAATCGCGGTTTACAGTTTAAGCTTGCCAAACTCTTCATCGAATAAAATATCCTTGGCAAGCTCATTGGCGTGAGTTAAAGAAGCATGCGTTCCAGCGTCGGTCCACCAGCCTTGCAGGACGTCATAACCCATATCGTCCGTAGCAATATAAGCATTATTGACATCCGTTATTTCCAACTCTCCACGGGCGGAGGGCTTCAATGAACGGATAATCTCGAAGACCCGCGCATCAAACATATATATGCCGGTTACGGCGTAATTGCTCTTAGGCTGTTGCGGCTTCTCTTCAATGGAAATAATTCTTTTTTCTTGCAGCTCGGGAACGCCATAACGTTTGGGATCAGGTACTTCCTGAATTAAGATCTTGGCCCCGCTTCCTTTTTCTCGAAACGATTGCACATAAGGCGCGATGCTATCAGAGAATACGTTGTCTCCTAAGATAACCACCATTAAATCTTTATTTACAAAGTTCTCAGCGAGTCCGAGCGCTTGAGCGATGCCTCCCGCTTCATCTTGCACTTTGTATGTAAATGTAACGCCCATTTCTTGCCCGCTCCCAAGAAGGTTGACCACATCTCCCATATGATCTTTACCAGTTACGATTAAAATATCCGTAATACCGGCTTCTTTGAGTTTTGCTACTGCATGAAAAACCATTGGATACTTGCCAACAGGGAGTAGATGTTTATTTGTTACCTTCGTTAACGGAAATAAGCGGGAGCCAGTGCCCCCAGCCAAAATGATTCCTTTCATCTAAAAACCCCCAGCTAGTTTTTTTTGATGCCCCCGTAGCGAACTACAAACTTCAGTAGTTTTTTGCCGACCAACAAGACACGGGGTGTTCTTGTCCTCATTTGATTAAGAACTCTCCACCCGATTGTCATTTTAATAAGCTCGAGTTCTCGCCTTAAAAGCTCATAATCGTGAAACTGATCCGAATGAATATGAGTCTGTCTCATCCGGTTCAGCAACTCCTTATTATCAAGCCTTGAATGAGCGTTTCTTTGGCTTCTATTCATATTTGTTGTGTACAGTCTGGCATATTGTTCAACCATTGTATCGATAGATACTAGTTGAATGTCTTCTACGCATTTATTGATGGCATTCCATTCCTGAGGGCTTTGTCCGATAATTTTCTTAAAAGCTTGGAGTATAGAATCAAACTGCGTTGAATCTGCTATCCAACCTCCACCCGTTTTCAATACTCTCTCTTTAAGCGCACCTACCGGGGTGACGAGAACAGGGATTCGATGAGCCCACGCTTCGGACAAGGTATAAGAAAAGCTTTCCGGAACCGTCGATAGAAGACAGATTAAATCGGGGTTTATCCGATTAAGAAGTCCCTCTAAGTCTTTCCGTTCATAGGGCCCTATCTTCATCAAATTTTCTTGCTCGAGAAATTGTAGCTTGGGATCGCCAATTCCACCTACAACATACCATTCAATCTCTTTTTTATAGCTTCGTATTAACTTTGTTATAGACTCACTGCCCTTTGTAGGAGAGAGCCCCCCCAAAAAGCATACACGCAATGGACGATTTTCTCTCTCCCCTAACCGACTTGGACGCAGGGACGAATCCGAATCAATTCCATGTTCTATAACAAATATTTTGTCCTCTATGGAATTATCACAACTACTTTTCATCAGAGATTCTTTTATAAACATCGAAGGACAAATAATTCGATCAACGCTCGTAAGCAGACGTCTGACTGCGCCATTCCATGCTTCCGGCGAGATACGTTGCTGGTGGCTTAAGAGATAAAGATCATGAACGCTGATTATAACGTTTATTCCGAGCTTTTTCGCTTCAAAAACAGAATCGAAAGAATGCCTGATCAAGTGATGAATGTGTACAACGTCGATATTGAATGTCTCTAACACGCTTCTGACGATGCTAGCGTATTCTCTATGATGAATCTGCGTTGAAGTTAACGGATCATTTAATTTAAATCTTAGTGCCCCTGTGACCGTTCCCTTGTAATAACATTTTAGCCGAACCTCGAATCCGTTGCTTACCATAACAAAGATTCTTTTGTGTTCTAGTCTTGTTACTAAGTCTTTTACATGGTATTCCGTCCCTCCGACGGGATGATTATAAGCTTCGTCAAAAAAATTATGGAGAACATACAGAACATTCCCATCGGAGGCTTCTTGATACCGGTATTGATTTATCCTGACATCAATATTTTCGTGAATAATATCTAGTGAATGATTACTGATAAATTTTTGGATCATATCGTTATAATAAGGATATCGCTGAAGTAAAACTTGAATATTTTTTTGAATCAATTTAAGCTTTTCGCCTTGAAAGGACATAGAACCTTTATGATAAACATACGTATCGTCAGCCAGGATATGCACATAACCTTGTTCCAGTGCTCGACAGCAAAAGTCATTCTCTTCACCATAACCTTTGCCGAAAGCATTTTCATCAAAATAGCCGATCTCATCGATTACTTTTCTTTTAATGTACATGCAAAAGCCGACTGCAGTAGGAATTTCCGGGTACAGTCTAAGGGAGATTTCTTCTATAAAGTAAGAAAAATAATCGAGAGTAAAACCCTCGGGAACCTCATTGTCTTCATTAAAAACAGGTACTGAACAAATCGTTCCATTATTGGTTAAGGGGGTAACCGTAGCAATCGTTTCATCTGATTCGGCTGCTATAATTAGTTTATTAAGCCAATTGTCTGTAACGACAGTATCACTATTTAATAGTATTACGTCCCTATTGCTCATCCGCATACCTTTGTTAACAGTTCCTACAAAACCTAAATTGTTTTCATTTTCCGATACCTTAATCCCTTCAATTTCCTTAAGGCTATTTAAATAATCTGCCACTGCAGGATCTGGACTTTTATCATTTATGATGATGATTTGATGTTGTCTTTCTGTGTGCTTTAATAATGAATCTATACATTCACGCAGCTCCTCAAGAGCGTTATACACGGGAATGATAATATCGCACCTAGTTAAGCTCAAGGCCGCCTCTCCTTACTGCCATACTTTTTTTTTATTGCGCTTAGCTTCCTTCGAAACCTTCCAAACTTGCTCACAAGTCCTGTTTCCAATTTAGATATGCGCAGTTGAAGTTCCGCAATCAAAAGCTCTTTTTCTGCCAACTGCCGATCTCGCAATTCGATTGTTGAATGACATTGTTCTATATATTTAACGTTACGCCCCAATTGCTCGTCTTTTGATTCTATCGTATCCTGACACAGCTTAATGTAACCGTGATTTTTAAGTAGTAGCGTATCCCTATGTTCAATATCCTTCAGATATTGCTTTTCCTTTAATGCTGATTGGTGTAAATCCTCGATTAATTCATACTTCGATTTTACTTGGTGTGCTCTTGTATTGAACGAATCTTTATTGTATTGCTGAGAGTGAATATCCAGGCCTAATTTTAATCCACAAACGATTTCTATCAACTTCTTACTGTTTAATATGAAATCTTCATGTATATAATTGAGTTCTTCTTTTTGCAATTGAACATTACCTATGAGTAATACAAACAATAAGTTCCATAGTTCTTTATTAGGATTAACAGAACTCAACGTATGGCTTAAATGCTCAGTAACTACGCTTTGTAACCATTCATCTTCTTTAAAAAAGTAAATAAAATTAGCTTCATAAGAACCATATGGAAGAACTCCGTTGTCATGCAATTCATGAAAATAGTAAAACAAGAAACGTATAGGATCTATATTTGCATGCTGAGAAAACGCCGAAAACTCAAAGTCGATGCATACCATTTCTCCATCTTGTACGATAAGATTTGAAGGAGTCATATCGAGATGGGACAAGTTTATGGAAGTATGTCGTAGCGATTCCATATACTCTAATTTCATAACATTCGCAATATCAATAAAGTCTGATTCCAAGTCAAGTTCATGTATGTGATGTTCAAGACGTTCTAGCGACCTATCGATATAGCTCTCTGAAACTTGTTTGAAAGTACCCGCTTGATTGAGAAATGCTGAATAAAAAGCAGAAAATAGCTCAAAATCTTGGGAGATCGTTAATCGTAAATCAGGATCGTCAAGCGTATTCTGAAAAACTTGGTGTATATTATACTTCAGCTTTTGCTTGACCGATTTCCCTTTCATAAATTGTTCAAACGACACTTTACGTCCATTAATATCATGAAGACCAAATGAACGAGGGGTCATAGTTAATGTTAGTCGTTCCAACAAATGCTGTTCATTAATAACTTTTTTCTGATTGTTTCTGTTTCTAGAAAATTTAGCGACCAAACGAGGCTCTTGTTCTTGATCAATAAATATAAGGACCGTGCATTTGCTTGTAACATTTTTTTTATTTTGAGGATTGGAGAGAAGCATACTTGAGAGTTGATGAGGGCGACGATCAAAAAAAAGATTCCACGATTCCAATAGATATCTTTCAATTTGAGGTAGCATAGTTTTCCCTCTTTCTCGCTAAGATACTATATGAGTTTGTAAACTGTTTCATAGTATCGAAGCCATTAAGCAAATATCCAATGTCGATTGCTCTTTCTTTCCGCTCATCTCTCGGGGAGCTAGCTCTCATTATGTCCAACTGAAACTTTGTCACATTTGTATTGGATAAATTATGTAGCGATTCAATGCGTTTATAGTCGGGATATGGGCAAAAAAATTCTACATTTGAAAAAGACGCTTCATGCAAAAGATTGATATAACCATCCATATTATAAGTAAATGTGCGATAGTCCATTCCATTTTGCTTTTGGTTAAGCAGATTAGCTTCTTGTCGCTCCAAATAAGTAATATATTTAACTCCTGTATGATCGTCGGGATCCCCTAGAAGATATTTTAATCCGTAAGCATTCTCAATCCCAATATATAAATATCCGCCTTCTTTCAGCAATTCATAAGCTAATTTCAAGGCTTCTACTTGTCTATTTCGAGGATTTTCGGATTTTGAACCCATTCCGACCCATTCTAGTACGCCATTAAATGAAACCAAGTCAAATTGTCCGTTTTGAAAAGGATGTTTAAAGAAATCTGCGTGAACCGTGGTTAAATTAGATATCCCCTCTTGCTCTGCGCGAATGCGTGCAAACTCCAAACGATCCTTCGTACCCTCGAGAGCTACAACATGCTTAAAATTCCTGGCAAGCGCTACTGAGAGGGTTCCCCACCCTGCCCCTATATCTAGAATCGTTGAATTAAAGGGCAAATCAATTAAATATTGCCAATCTGCCCTAGTCTCATCGGCAATAATATCAACGACGAAAGGTTTTTCTTTAAAACTCTGCAAAGCTGCTGCAAGCCAACCCTGTTTTTTACAATTTATTATCAGTTCTCGCATTTCTTCAGGAGAAGAGTCGGAATAATAAAAGTCACTGCCTGGAAACAAATAAAGTCCGCCTTCTATTGGGTACCTTTTACCGCATGTAGAGCAAATTAAATGCTCTTGATCTACGTGCAGCAAACTCGAGCAATCAATACAACAAAAATTAATCATTTTCTTCCCCCTTAAGTGATTTATGGATGACTTTAATCATTGCTTGGGGGTCTACAAAACCGGCCGCTTTTTTATTCTCCACAATCTTGAATGTTGTCGCATCATAGCGACGGTCCAAAACCTCAATCCGATCGTCGTTCATTTGTACGAATCCAAAAGACACCACATAGTCTCCTGCATTTAGAACGATCGTTTGATCGAATTGAACTAATAAGCGTTCACCTTGCACTCTTAGACCTAAATCAATATTTTCATAGAGCGTATTCGTCCCTGTAACTTCTACTCCTGATATGCTCTTTATTGTATAGGCAATCAAACTATTTTCTGTTGGTCTTTCATATTCAACCTCAACACTAAAGGAGATCTTTTCACCGTGTTTAAAAACTCTGGACTTATTATTTTCTTCGCCCGTAACTTCAAAACTTACAATCTTACCTTGTCCGTTTCCATAACGAAACTCGTTCGAGTCCTCTTCTGTCTTCATAATTTCAGTAGGAGCCTGACTATACTTATTCTCTTCCTCGGCAATAAGCTTTGTATAATAGTTTATAACTTGATTAGGATGACCTTGCTGCAAAAATACTCCATTGTAAATAAGTATAGCTTCGTCGCAGAATTGTTTTACCAATCCCAAACTATGTGTAACAAAAAGAATAGTCACTCCGCGAGCTTTAAGCTCTTCGAATCTTCGAAAGCACTTCCTTTGAAAACGTTCATCCCCCACAGCTAAAGCTTCATCTACAATCAAAATATCTGGCTGAACATTAATGGCAACTGAAAATGCCAATCTCACATACATGCCGCTACTATATGTTTTTACAGGCCGATGAATGAAGTCTCCTATGTCAGCAAATTGAACAATGTCGGGAAATGCCTTATCTATTTCTTCTTTACTGACGCCAAGAATTGATGCGTATAAATAAACATTTTCTTTTCCAGTGTAGTCCGGGTTAAAGCCGGCACCTAGCTCTAACAAAGCAGAAATACGCCCACCGACGTACACGGAGCCAGTGCTGGGCTGTAGAATTCCAGTTATTATTTGCAAAAGTGTACTTTTCCCCGAGCCATTAGGCCCAACAATACCAAGCGTTTGGCCTCTTCGGACTTCAAAGCTTACATTATTTAAAGCCGTTACGGATAGAGCCTTATCCTTAGCGGTCAAAAGTTCTAATAAACGATGGTAGGGTCTTTTATAAATTTTATATGACTTCGAAAGTTCACTCACCCTAATAACGGCTTCGTTATTCATATTACATCCACAAACCCTTTTTTGGTTTTTTGAAATAGAAATTGGCCTACGATAAAAAGCACAAATGAACTGGCATATAAGTAGATCAATTTATTATCGGAAATTAGCTGGCCTTTGAATAAAGCAGACCTAAAACCCTCGACAACTTGCACTAAGGGATTCAGTTGAAAATATGGATGAAGCCTCTGCGGGACCACGCTCAGAGGATAGATAATAGTCGTGGCGTAAAACCAAATATTCACAAACACACCCACCAACTGGCCCATATCCCGGAAATATACGTTTAGGCAGCTAACTATCCAACTCATTCCTAGTGTTAATAAGAATAAGGGAATAAAATATACACCAATCAGGAAAACGCCCCAAGTAAAACTGCCGCCGACGATTAAGTTAAAACATAAAAGAATCGTTAAGCCAATTAAGAAGTTAACGCAATTAGCCAATAATAATGCAACCGGTAATATTTCAGATGGGAAAATTGTCTTCTTGATTAAATTTGCATGGTCAAGAACCGAACTCGTCGCTCTACTCAGCGATTCGGCAAATAAGGTCCATGGCAAGAGCCCCGCGTAAAGCCAAACCGGAAAGTTCGAAGTTCCTACCTCTTCACCGAGTCTAGTTTTTAACATCCAGGAAAATACGACTGAGTAAACACCCATAATTGTAAGAGGATGAACTAGAGACCAAAGGAAACCAAGAAAAGAACCGGCATATTTATTTTTCAACTCTTTTAATACAAAGTTTCGAATTAAAAATTTATTCGAATAGAGACTTCTTAGTGTAGTTCCAACATGCATTTTCAATCTCTCCCAGAGCACTCATTTATTGATTTCTTGAAGCCTGCCATTTCTGAAGAAATTGGAGGCCGAACTCCAGAAGATTATAGTATAAATTCCATTGGATCTTAAGAACTTGTATTAGGCTAGATTTGTAGACAGGCTGTCTATTCCGATTTCGAAGTCCTTCTTTAATACCTTCATAGTAAGCCTTATTTAAAGAGTTTCTTTTCATATTCCAACCCATAAGCAAGATTCCAATAATGATGAATGGCAAGTTCAAAATGATTTGAAGTCTCGGCATTAACTTACATAGCATATACACTGTATTCCTGCCAGTTAATCTCACCTTAAACTCGTTATATTTGCTTCCGCTAGTAGCACTTCCAAAGTGATATATTTGGGCATCAGAGCAATATATATTTTGATATCCATTTAAACGAGCGCGATATCCAATTTCAACATCTTCCAAATAAGCAAAAAAACCTTCATCGAAGTATCCGATTTTTTCAAATACCTCTGTCCGATAAATAGCCGCTCCGCCGCAACTGCTAAAGATCTTACTGCTTTGATTGTATTTACTGACTGACAATCCATGCCCTCTTTGAAATGCCCAACCTATGATGGTAAATTGATCCCCAGCGTTATCAATTAATAAAGGATCCCTCATTTGAATCATCCTACTGGAGCAAGAGAAAACTTGTGGTTGCGCCGCTATACAGTTATAGAGAGTTTCTAACCAGAAAGTTTCCGCTACTGTATCGGAATTCATCAACACAACAAACTGAGTCCGAGCGCTTTTTATTCCTATGTTTACAGCGGCACTAAAACCGACATTCTTTTCGAGTTCAATTAAATGTACTTTAGGGTACTTTTCTTTAATAAACTCTACGCTATTATCCTGAGAACCATTGTCGACGACAATTAATTTATATTCACTTACAGACTGATTACAAAGAGAATCCAAGCACGGACCGAGAAATTCCTTGCCATTATAATTAGGAATTACTACTGTAACTTCCAACTGGATCAACCTTCATTATTGTAATTTGTAGAAACCTCGCACCAACAC
Organism: Cohnella hashimotonis; assembly: GCF_030014955.1. Taxonomy (NCBI): domain Bacteria; kingdom Bacillati; phylum Bacillota; class Bacilli; order Caryophanales; family Paenibacillaceae; genus Cohnella; species Cohnella hashimotonis. The sequence goes on along the minus strand of NZ_JAGRPV010000002.1, from coordinate 231,651 downwards.
CGTCAACCCATTCTTCTGCTTTGGATCCGGTTCAATCCCTCTGCCATCCCGCGGAAACAAGATCAAATGATTTGTCGCAATTGGCGAACCCGAAGCGATATCTGCGCCGGCCGTGAGATCCGATAGTCCGTTCGTGTCCGAGCTATACGCAACGGCTTTGCCAGTACGCACAACAATTTCTCCGCCGGCACTGACCATTAGCTTAGCTCCGAATGGCACAGTAACGACTTCGAGCTTTGATGCAGACTCCGGAGTCTGCGTGCCTTCGCCAGCATTACCGCCATTCTTTAAATCCGCGATTTTCTGATCCACATAACTTTTCGTCACGATCGGATCATCCGCGAGGCCTGGCGTTGTCTGTTGAACGTCTGCGTATGCGGATTGATACCAGTTAACGCCTCCTGCGACAACAGCAGCTGCGACAAGAATGCCAAAAGTCTTGGTATATCGATTCATGATGACCATCCCTTCATGCTCAATGATTGGTGACCGATTGCGCCTCTGCTTTGAAAATAACGGGATCTCGAACAATCTGCGACTTATCGTAGTTAGACCAGAAGTCCGGGTGCATACTGAAGCGTCTTCTAATCAGCACAGGAAGCTGCTTGTAAGATACGCCCAGTCGGTATCCCAAATACTTAGCAGCTGCTTCACCGACCCATCGCGGAGTCCATCTCCAGTTCCCTTGTTTCCACAAGCGTCCTAGCTGTTCCTTGACAAGCCGGCCGCCCTCTTTTTCCGCTCGCGCATATTGGAAGATCCATTCGTTCATCCGCATGGATACGCCGATATCGAAATTGCGTTTGAATTGTTTTTTTAGACTGTAGTCGTGAGAATGAATGACGCTGGCTCGCGGGTTATACACGACGGCATAGCCATTGGTAATACACTTTGCCGCAATCATCATATCCTCATTCAAAATAATCGGTGCCGGGAAGCCTCCTAATTGGATGAACGTATCTCTGCGAATCGCCGAACACACATTGGTGAAGAAAAAGAGTTTGATGCCGAAACGGTCCAAATCGGCCAGCGTTTTATGAATATACAGTTCCGGGTAGTTAATATCACGGGTCATCCGTTCTAGCACGTTTGACTCGGGTCGCGCGATCTGCCTTCCGCACACTGCCGCAACCTTCGTGTCCGCGAAGGGCGCAATGATTTCTTCAATGAATCTTTCATGCTGAGGTACCGCATCTTGGGTCATATATACGAGCACGTCGCCTGTAGCTTTCTGCGCAGCAAGGTTTCTCGTACCGCCGTGATCGAACTCCTTGCGCTCTACCGACATGACTCTAGCACCCAGCCTTTTAGCAAGTAGAAGAGTCCCATCATCCGAACGAGAGTCTACAACGATAATCTCGTGCGGTTTCACTGTTTGTTCCTGCAGCATGCCAATTAACTTGAACAGGTACTTCTCCGCGTTCAGCGTCGGCAGGATAACCGATACTTTCACTGTTATCCCTCCTTTCTATTTGAGCTGCTCTAGTTGGTTTGCTTCGTTTTCATCAGCTGTGATTAATTTATCATATAAAGCTTGATCGTCTTGGCCTAGCTTTCGTAATGCAGCCAAGTAGTATCTGGCTACCTTACGATTGACGCCCTCCGCACTCAAATCCTCCTGTACGGCTGGTTTTAAAGTTTCGGCGGCCTGTGCATAATCCCCATTATCATAAGCTATTTCGCCAAATGCCAGTCTTGCAGTGTTAGAGATAACGAAGGCACGATTAAGCTCGACTGTCTTGGGTAATTGTTGTACGACGTTTTCTTGTTCAATGATCTTTTGAAAATATCGCTTAACCGCCTCGGCCGTTGCCTTAGCCCCCTCGGTATCGCTCGCTTGGCGCTGTTGCTCCCACTTGGTCAGCAGCGCGGACTCGAGCTGATCGTAGAAGGTTTGTTCAAACGGATATTGAACGACGGCCTTCTGCATAATGTCAATTGCATCATCTTGTTTGCCGCGAATCATCTGGATCGTGAAATTCAAGTCCACGCCTGGGCGATAATACGGTTCAGTTTTCACTAGCTTTGCAAGATACTTCTCCGCTTCCTGCAGGTAAGTCTCGTCTTTGGATTGATCGTATGCTTGGTAGTTCCAGACGGTTAATTGTTGGAGCAATACGGGATGCCCCGACGTAATCTTCAGCCCTTTCTTTAGCGGGTCGACAATCTCCGAGAAAGGTTTCTGCTGCGCGTAGGCATCGTTTGCATTTTCAATTTGACTAGAGCTGTATAATCTTAAGCTAGCGATGACGATGAGCGCCACCCCCAGGACAGCCAATACGCCTGAACTGGCTTGTTTGATCCATCTCGCTTGTTTCACCGGCCATTGTTTTACTGGTGACAGTGCCCCGCTGAGCACGCCAAGACAGAGGAATACTAGGATATTATAGAGCAAGTAACTCATTTCAAAATCGATTGACGCATGCAATAGAATCGTAATAGGTACGACGAAGTAAAAGATGTATTTGTTGCGATACGCTTCGGACATTCTCCTGTACTTCACGACAAAGGTAATTAACGAAAACAGGATAAGACCGATAATGGCAATTGTACCGACTATACCGACTTCGACGAGTAATTTTGTAATGAAACTATGCGTTTGTGCGCTTAAGTATGGATAGGATTGATACTTCTCGTACGATGCCTCCCATGCCCCGCTGCCGCCTCCAAGAATCGGATAGTCCTTCCACAGCTGGATTGCGTTCTTATACATTCTTAGACGCTCGTAAACGCTATGCGTTTCAAAGTTTACGCCTTCAATCCGATTGCGAAGCACCGGCGGCAACAACCTTACCATCGTATCTGACAGTATAGCAAGAGCACCTAAAATAAACAGAACTAGAAGTCCAATCGGCAGCCAAATACCCGAACGATTCGACGCTCGTGCACCGATCTTCGCTTGGAGCTTTGGCTCTATGTACCTCTCTATCGCGTAGGTTATGGCCCCCATGACTAACGATGCAACGATTAAAATCGCCCAGTATCCGACCGCATCGCCTGAGAAAATGGAAACCGTTTTGTAACTTTGCTCGGCAGCTTTTGCAGCCAGAATGTCGTTGACGACTTTGATTCCTCTATCAGCTAACTTAGAGTAGATCATTAGCGATATTCCCATACCGATAACCGAGTATAGAATTAACTTGATTTGAATTTTTAAGCGGAGCATTGCCAATGTAATAATTGCGATTATAGGGAGCACGACAAGCGCGCCTCGGGACAATGTCAGCAAAAAGGAAACCAGCACCGGCACGAGCATTATCCCGTGGAGAATTTGAATCCCTTTGCGTTGCGTACGGTTGATCTCGAGCAGCATGACGATCCACATAATAAGCAACAATACGGCATACGCGTTGGCATATTGAAACACGGAGGTAATTCGAATGCCGTCCTGCGGGGTTAAGGAATCTAGTAGATATGCGTTACCAAACATAGTTAGAAACCCGAAGGCGACAAGAAAGTATCCAAAGATCAGGAACACAAGAGGAAAACGATCTGTAAGTTGGTCGGATCTCGACCAGAACGTACCGGCTACATAAAACAAAAACAGTGCCAAATGAATAAGGATTCCGATCTTGGCCATATACGGGGAAAAAGCTTGAAAAGAGCTCAATACATATACAAGAGGGATTAAAATTGCTAAAGCACTTATTACTATATTAGCTCTCGTCCATTCAAAGTTTCGGTTACTTATCTGTAGGATAAGCCACATTGTTATGAAAGCCGAAACAATCAAAGCCAATAAGGCCGGGCTCTCGAACTGATACTGGTTTGGACTATGAAGTCCGTAACCGAGGAAGATACCGTTGTTAAACATCGCGATAAACAAGATGAATGCGATCCATCCCCAGGCAAACCACTCTCTAAAACCCGACTTCTCTTGACGCTTCAACATTGCCACTCCTCATCAATACGCGCCTGTGCCCTTAATAACCACAGGAATCGTTTTTAACAATATCTTCATCTCCAGCGCAATGCTCCAACGCTCGATATACTGAATGTCCAGATCGATCCATTCTTCAAAACGAAGATCGCTTCTACCGCTAACCTGCCAGAGTCCCGTCATTCCAGGAAGTACATCCATCCGCCGCCAATGGTAATTGGTATACTGGGCAACCTCGTCGGGCAGTGGTGGTCTAGGTCCGATCAGGCTCATGTCCCCTCTCAGCACGTTCCAAAGCTGCGGGAGCTCATCCAATGAGTATTTGCGCAGCCATCGACCGGAGCGCGTAACTCGCGGATCCTCTTTCACTTTAAAGGCTGGACCTCCGCTAACTTCATTTGATTTGGCCAGGTTCTCTCTTTGAAGCTCAGCATTTATGCACATGGATCTAAATTTCATCATGGAGAACGGTACGCCGTTTTTACCGACTCTTACCTGCTTGAAGAATATGGGACCGTTTGAGTCCAGTTTGATCCACAAACCCAATATGAAGAACACGGGGGATAATAGAATAAGTAGAATGGCGCTGATCATCATATCGAATAGTCGCTTTAATACAATATTCATACCCCTCAATGGTGTTTTCACGACTTCCATGTACGGTTGACTGGCCTCCGTATGAAAGGCGAAAACGGTTGACATTCGATCGAACATTTCCGGTATAATCCGGATATCGACATTGTACTTGTAAATGGTGTGCAAGATCGAATCGATAACGGTGCGTTCGGAAGGTATCGTTATATACACAATATCGATATGTTGATTTTGCAATACCGCTTCCAACTCTGCCGTCTTGCCGATTACTTCAGAACCAATTTTATAATCGTCCAAGTAGCCGACGATCTGGAATTTTTGGCTTCTTTCCTGCTCCAGCATTCTCTGCAGTTCATTTCCGACTTTGCCTGCGCCTATGATCAGAACGCGATCTTGCAGATACCCCTTTGCGTTTAAAGCTTGATTCATATATTTATGTGTAGCTCGCCAAATGATAGCTTCCACAAGCATCAGAATCGCGAACGTTACTAGCGTCACTCGGGAGTAGATAAACGTCGTTTTCAATAGAAATGTGATACCGATCGACATGAGAAACGCATAACTTGTTGCCTTAGCAGAGAACAGTAATTCTTCGGTAAGCCCACGCTCTCTTTTTCCAGAAAAGAGGACGCCTTGCGCTCGAATAAATCCATGAATAAGCAGAATCATGCCTAAAAATAGCAAATACTTGTCGAACACATAGACTTCGCGGATCCAATGGATGGGATTCATCGTATGGACTGCCGGATAGTCTGGAATTACTTTTACATACATGAGTAAGTAGAACGTTAAAATATATATGCCGTATTCGCCAGTTAGGAAGGAAATCTGTATCCATCTCTTGAGTTTATCAAGCTTAATTCGCTTACTGGAAGCATTCCCTACCGCCTTGATACGACTCTGTGTGATGCTCTTGGTGGTTGCTATCCGCTTTGCTTCCATCCTTTTCACCATCATTCGGGTATAGATACCTCTATTTTAACACAATTTCCGACACGCGGGACGAATGTATTTTCCAGTTCTGTGAATAAAAAACTGCCGGTATAGGATAAATACCGGCAGTTCATTGGCACAAAGCTATTATCCATTTGAATTCGTATCGGCTGTCCAATCGTTCGTATAGAACCAAAATTCGATTGCGCGTTCCGCAACCAGCTTTTTAGCACCTTGAACCATTTCGTAGAGACGGAGCTTATACTTGAGTGTAGCATCATATCCATTATTCGGATTCGCTTTTTTAATAATGAGCTCTTGATTCGTACCTGCTTTAAGCGTCGTAGCCGCTGCGTCGCCTTCGATCGTTACGTCTTGCGACAGATAATTCGTTTCTTTTCCATCCGAGTTAACGCCTACTACCTCTAAGACAAGCTTACGATCCGTCGAGTAAATATCGTAAGAGGTATCCTTGTCCAGATTATAATCTAGCGTCAATTGAATATCATCCCCAAGCAGCGTCGGGAAGAACTTATTAATCGTGAACTTGTATGGCAGCAAGCTGATGTCCTTAAACGTACTGTATAGTCTCTGCTCCTGCGGAAGGCCGTAGGAGACTGCGTTAATGAAGCCTTCAGCAGCCGTTTTAGCATCTGTATACTTGGTATCTGAAACGCCTTCGCCTACGATCAACTTTAAGTTGTTTGTGTCGTAGTTTTGCGGCACAGTGGCAGTAAACGTAAGCAGGGCTTTGTTCGAAGCATTAACTTGACCTTCAGCCATCGTTGCAGTAGCCGGGAAGATATCCCCGTTATCGCTCCTGAATAAACCTACCAACCTTACCGGATCGATGGTGCGCTTTTCCGAACTTGTCAGTGTCATTTGCACCGAGAAAACTTTACTTGTAACCGTATTGTACACATTTACATTGTTTAATTGAGCTGTCATCTTGCTGCCTTCACGATCAATGTTCATAATCTTATCAACGGCATACGATGGAATTTGGGCCAAGTAAGACGTGCCCGTCAATTCTCCAAGCTTGGTCGTCGTCTTATCATCGACCTTATTGTTCAGGACTAACTGAGCCTTAGTAAAGTTAAAATTAGATGGGAGCTTTGCGTATACGTCCAGGTCTACATAGCTGCCTGCATTTAAACCAAATTGATTGTTCACTGCAATGGTTTTAAATTCAAGCTTCGTCTTTTCATCCAAGTAAAAATAGCCGGAAAGTGCCGGAATGGATACAGCTGTTTTAGACTTGTTGGTAAGTCGAATTCTAGCTGACAGTACATCTTGACTGTTCCAAGGCTCCCTAATCAACGATGTCAGCTTATATTGATACGTGCCCTCCGTATTTGTATAAGTGAAGTTATCGGTTGATGTAGAAGTAGTCGGCGTGCCCTTGCTGAAATAAAGATTATAAGTACCGACTGGAAGCGTAACAGCCGTTTCTCCACCACTATCTTTTAAAATCATGAGTTTCCAGCCCGTCTTAGCCAATGCATTAGGAACAGTCGCCGTGATACTGAGTTCTTTGCGCGTTAGCGGTTGTATCGAGAGATCGTCTGTAATCGAAGGTGTAGCTTCGTACATAATGCCGCTGGCAGTCACAAGATAATACTTGTACTTACTAAGCGTAACGGCTTTCTTCCCGATATTGTTATATACATATTTGACCGTAATGAGCTGCTCATCGTCGCCTGATGCTGCGATCGTAGAAGAAGTTACCTTCGAGTTCAATGTCGTCGTAGAAAAATACAAAGACTTGTACGAACCAGCAGCTACGACGTTATTAAAATTTTTAGGGAACGTGAACTTACCAACGCCTTGCTCATAACCGGCCACACTGAAGTTAAACTTAACGACTCTAAAAACCAGGTCCGATAACTTCGTCGACTCACCTACGGTAGCATACAACGTAATCATGCTTTTAGAGTTTGGAGCCACTCTGGTGAGCTTTGCATCTGCTGCCGACGTCTTAATGGAATAAGTACTGCCCGACAAGTTGGCTAACCTGAACCAATAGTTCGAGAGATCCAGAGAAGTGGAACTGCCGTTATAAATACTCAAAGTAAATGCAGCAATCTGTCCACCATCCACTGGGGTCAGGCCAACATCAACCAAATTAATATAGCTGGTACTACTTAAGTAAATAGGTTTAACGACTTGCGATACGGCCGTTATTTTAGGCGCAGCCGCTGCTGTCGTAGTTGCAGCATAAGCCGAAACTGGCGCTATAGCCCACATGGCTGCGGTTAGTCCAATTAGCACTTTAAACTTTTTACTAGATCTGTTCATCCGGCGATCCTCCCTAAACTCTATTGCTTTTATTATAGCTTGCACACATGAATATTACGTGAACCGCATCTTACCCTACTACTATAGACGACGGATCTGGGCAAAAAGTTGTGACAAAAGAAAAAAAGAGCAAGCCCGAAGGCTTGCTCTTCTTTAGGTGAAGAGAGATTACTTGTTGAGCGTTACGTCAGCGATTTGGTTGCCGTTAACATCATAGATTTGCGCATTTGCAAACTTAACAGCGATCGTTTGCGAAGCAGCAAAGACATTGTTGTCACTCAATGCTTCAATTCTCAGGGTCGTACCCGAAGCAGTTACAGTCAGATTCGCCACCTTAGTCGTGCTGCCGTTGATATAAACTTCAACGCCAGTGATGTTAGCAGCATTAGCAGTAGCAGTATTGACAGACTCGCTCAGCGAAACAGTCAAAACCTTATCGCTAACTACAGCGATATTAGAAGCAGTAGGCTTAACATTCTCAGCAATATAAACATTGCCGTTAGAGATGTCGCCAGAAGCAGTCGACAGTGTGTTGCCAGCTTCATCAGTGATGTTGCTTACGGAAACCGTACGGTAACCGCTGCTCGTGATAGAGTTGGCAGGCAGATCGGCAACGATCGTATAACGATTTTCAACAAAGCTGATGCTCGTGCCAGTCGGCAGTGCAACGCCGTTGATCAGGAACTTCGAAATATCCGGAGTACCTAATGCGAGCGTAGGATTGCCTGCAGTACCATCATTGTAACCAAATTCAAACCTCAGTTGACCAGCCTTCGGAGCAGAAATTGCTACACGAAGTTTGCCGCTTGCAGTGGATCCAGAGGAAACCGTTACAGTAGCGCTCGACAGGTCACTCGCGATTTTGTTAGCATTTGCGGAAGCATCATAGATGTAGGCAGAAGACGCGTACTTGACCGTAAAGGTATAAGTACCAGCAACGAACGACGAGCCACTCTTGTTGAAGACGAGATAGTTATTTTCGCCTTCGCTAGCACTCGGAATACCGTTGTTGTTGTTGTTGGCATCATAACCAACAGACCATGCGCCCGCCAAAGGACCAGCGGCATACTTAACGCCATTCGTGTCCGTGAAGCTCGCATTGAGGACAGGAGTGCCTGCTACTTTAACTTCTTCGTCGAATTTGAAAACAACTTTATTGCCATCGACAAACGTCGTTTGCAGTACAGGAGCAGTCGTATCCTTTGTAATCGTAACGCTCGTCGTGTAGTCAGCGCCAGTGTTGCCTACGGCATCCTTATAGCCGCTGATCGTTACGGAAGAGTTCAGGAAGTTAGCGCCGTTCAGCCAGCCGTTCAGATCGAACGTAACTGTGGATGCGCTGGAATCGTAGTTACCACCAACAACATCAGCCTTGCCAGAAGCGCTAGCAACACCACCGTATACAACGCCTGCCGTAGTCTTGCCAAGCGGCTCGCTGTACTTAACGGTCAAAATCGTACCGTTAATCGTAGCGGAAACTACAGTAGGAGGAGTCGTGTCGTTAGGAACTTGCAGCGTGGTGCTGTACTCGAACTTCGTGCCGGCAAGATCTTGAGCGCCAACGATGTTCAGCGTATAGCTCGTGTTCTTGCTCAGACCCGTGATGTCGATCGAAGTAACATCGCCATCAGCGTCGGCATTGTTTTTGTAGCCAATACCGGAACCGTTCAGATTGATAACAGAGCCATTGATGGAAACTGTGTTAACCAAGCTAGCAGCCTTAACCGGCTCGCTGAACTTGATGGTAGGAACCGTACCCAGCCATGTAACTTCAGTTACAGTCGGAGCAGCGGAATCCGTCAGTTGAACAGCTTGCTTGTATGCAGTTACGGCTTGACCGGAAGCGGACTTAAGACCAGACTTCACTTCAAACTGTTGGTAAGAACCAAGCAGGTTAACGAAGTTAGCGAATGTCAGCGTAGCAACCGTCTTGTCAGAGTTAAGGGAAACAGATTTAGGGTTGCCAGCACCGCTCAGAACAAAGTACGAGTTAGCAGTGTTGAGCGAATAAGAAACGCCACCAACGGACGTACCTTCTTGAACAGCCTTGTTGAAGGTAACTGCGATTTGCTTGCCGTTCAGTACTGCAACGGAAGAAACTGCGAAACCGCCGATCGTAACTTCCTTCTCAACTGCAGCGGAAGCCTTGTCGCCGTCGTATGCAACGACAGTGAACTTGTAAGTACCAGCAACTTGCTTAGCAGTCGTGTACGTGAAGGTCTTGTCGTCCTTCAGCGTAGCAGCTACTGCAGTAGCCGTACCTTGAGCAACCTTAACGCTGTCAGCCGTGCCGACAACCTTACCAGCTACAGTGATCGTGTCGTCAGCGTTAACCGTAACCGTTACGCCATCAAGAACCGGACGGGCCTTGAGTTGCGTTACGATGTAAGCAACGTCGATCGTTTGGCCACGCGTAGCGTTAGCCTTGTAGTTCGAAGGAACAGCCAGGCCAGCGTTGGTAGCAGCTTGGATGTACGGGCCAGCCCATGCGGACGAACCAGCAACAACAGCGCCGTCAACCGGCTTGATGCCAGCGAGGGTAACAGCAACCTTGATCACTTGCTCAACAGTTACGTTCAGCTTAGGACCAAACTTGCCAGCGCCGATACCGTTAACCAGACCAGCGTCGGAAGCGGATTGGATAGCCGTGAAGTACCAGTCTTTAGCCTTGACGTCAGAGAAAGAAGACGTCGTGTTGACCAGCTTCAGACCGCCAACGCTTGCAACGATCGTTGCGAACTCAGCGCGAGTCAGCGTGGAGTCCAGACGCGGATTGCCGCTTGGATCACCCTTCAAAACACCTTGATCAACGAACCACTGATACTTTTGCGCAGTGGTCAGTTCAGTTGTAGCGGCAGATGCCATAGAGGCAAACATGCCGAATACCATAGCGAGTGCTATGAGAAGAGACAAACTTTTCTTCATAACCTTTTTTTCTCCTCCTCGGAAAGGACTCTGTAATGTTTGTGTAGAAGATTTGTAGCTCGATTCTCTCATCGGTGTGTCACCCCCTCTCCGGAGTTGAGCGTTGTCTATAATTGATGTCTGCACATGTCTATGGTAGTAGAAGCATGTCGCAGAAACTCGTAAACACGCAGAAAATGGCCAGGGTAAATAATGCCACTTTGATCATTATACATGCGGGCAAACCTAGCGTAAAGAGAATTCTTGGAAAAGCTAGCCGCTCGTATGTCTTAAGTCCCTCTTGCGAGTCACATGATGTTAGACGCAGTTCGTCACGAAAAGTTGCGTCGTCACTCAATTTTTTTGAGCAATTTTTTTCCGGATTTGTCCTGACTACTTTTTACACGGAATCAGGGGCTTCCAATCATGCTTGTCTTCTTTCCGCAGCCTTCTATGTATTACTTAAGACTTCCATAGTATAGCTTACGGTCGATGGCCCCGTCATTGCCAAAAGTTTTCCTCCAGCGCACAATTCTATGAAAAATGAGAAAGGGAGCTGCCGCGCCAGCGGCAACTCCCAAGCCTATCATTAGAGTTTCTTCAGCTTTTTCATAACGCGCTGCGCAATGACCGCAGCATCCGCACGCGACAGATTCGAATCCGGTTCGTAGCGGAACGTAGCCTTGCCACCGGCCGGCACCGTGTTGGCGATGCCCGAAATGAAGCCCGCCTTGTTCACGGCCAGAATGGAGCTGACCGCATAGGTGTCCGTCGTGGAGGCATCGGTGAAAATCTTCTGTAAAGATGCCAGGTCCTTCTCGGCATCCGCATTGCTCTTGACCAGGTTCATCGCACGAGCGATCATGACCGCCGCTTCGCCCCGGGTCAAGTTGTCGTTCGGCATGAAGAGTCGAGGCGACTTGCCTCGGATATATCCCTTTTTGACCGCCGTCTCTACATAACGATAGTTCCAATAAGGCTGATCGGGATAATCGAAAGGCTGCACGTCGTCGAAGGTCATGTTGTTCGGGTCGTATTGGAGCGGAATGCCCATAATCTTGACCAGCATCTGCGCGAATTCGCCGCGGGTGATGTTCTCGTATACGCCGAAGGAATTCGAATCTTTATTGTTCATGACGCCGTGCGAGAAAATCGACTCCAACGCGAGACGCGCGTATTTGTGACCGATGATGTCGCTGAAGCTGTACCGCAGTCCCATGACCGTGTAATAACCGAAGCCGTCGAACGGCGCCGTGACCGTTTTGCTCGACGTATTGACTACGCCGCCGATATTTTCCCATCCGTTGCTCGTATAACGCCACATGCTCAGGTTCTGACCGTAGGCATTGGCGATATCCGCATCATACTTGATTGTAATCGTACCGCGCTGCGACGGCTCGAGCCACTTGGACGGATCGTATACGCGACCGTAGAACATATTGCCGGCCTGGTAGGGCTGCATCGGATCGATCAGGTTGAAGTCGCCGGTAGGTGTCGTCGTACCGTCGAAGTACCCTGCATCGATCCAGAACAGGTTGGACGCCATGCTGAAGTTCGTCTTGGGACGCAGGCGATCCGTCGCGTAGGAATCGGTGGCGACCGTTTTCATCATGCCGTCCTGTGCATTGCCCGCGTTGTCCGTCTCGCCGACCGCATTATATTTCTTGACCGTCCGGCCGTCCGTGCGATCCGCGATGCCGAAGTAAATCATCTGCGAATTGAACAGATCCACCGTCTTCACGTCTTGGCCCGGGCTCGAATTCGCCTGACGCAGGAACGTGTTCTTCGGGAAAGAAAGCTGCAGATCCCCCGTGAAGATCGAGAGCTTGCCGGATGCGGCAACCGACGTCTTGTATTGAGCCGTGATCGAGTCGTCCGCCGCATAAGTAACGTCAAAGGAGCCGTTCACTTTTTGCGTGCCCGATACGACCGTAAACTTCACCGAGTTTTTGCCGGCCTTGAGATTTTGCATTTCATAGCGGAAGATATCGCCTTCGCCCTTAATCATTGCGACCTTGCCGATCAGCACTTGGTCCGCACCTTCGGCCTTGATGCTGATCTTGAGGAAGTTGGCGTTGATTACAGCCTCGTTCGGCAGCTTGGGCGACAAGATCAGGTACGGGGACAGATCCCGAATGATCGTAATCGTCTGGGAGACCGTGTTGGTACCCTTGCGCAAAATTATCGTAATGTTCGTCGCTCCGGACGTCGGAAGCTTGATCTCGGACAGACGGATCTGGAATTCCTTCTCGCCGGCGGACGAATCGAGCATGTACGCATCTTTTCTTGGGAGCGTCGTCGCGTTCATATCAATGTAAGGAACGATGGAATCCGTTGAAATCTCATCCTTTATCGTCAGCGTCGTGCCCGCCGCGGTGCCGGATGCAACCTTGTTTCCATCGATCTGGACTTCGAGAGAATCGAACTCGACTACCTTAAACAGCAGATCCAACGACTTTTCCGTCGTCGTGTATTCATTGTCGTCCGTGACCGGGAACTTTACCGCGGTATCGGAAAACTTCCGTTGGGGCAGTGTCGTGCTGTCGTTCGAAGGCGGCAGTACATAAGGCACGGGATGCACGTTGGTAATGACCGGCGCTTCTTTGGAGAACAAGTAAATCGTGACGGAAGTCGAGACCGGAATCCCATTCGCCGTCCCTGTGAACGTCAGCGTATTAGCGCCGGCGACCAAGGTGAGCGCGCTCGGCGTCAGTTTGAAACTGCCGTTGGATGCATCGACAATGATTTCCGCCGGATCCGTGCCCCGCGAAACAACAGCGCCATTTAACGTTGCCTTAATCGTGTTCAGCTCTGCGTTGCTGCCGAGATTGAAGTTCAGTAGACGACCGACGATATCGCGCGCCTTAAATTCCGTATCGCTGCCGAAGGTCTGGCCGGTAAACAGGTTGTCAATCTGAATCGCAGGCGCCGGATAATAAGTCACGTTGCGAACGATTGAATTGGACAAGCCGCCGCTCGTTATCGTGAACGTCAGCTTCAAGTCGCCAGCGGGCAGAGACTTTAGTTTAATTACAGGATAGCCTCCAACAGTAGTGCGCTGATCTTTATCGTACGAAGCGGATGCCGTGACATTGACGCCGTTCTGCTCCACCTTTAGATCTGCGGTGCCGCCGTTGCTATTGAAGTTGCTCGCCTCGAGCACGATCCACAAGGGAAGCTGCGAAATGGAGGCATTGTTGGAGAAGTTCGCGCTCGATTGAGAAGTTACCGTGTTATTGCCGCTGTTCTCGGTGACGCCATACGCCTGCTTAACGCCGGTAATAATAGGCGATCCGCCCTGAAGGTAGGTAAAGGGAACAAGATCAACGGCCGAAGCGTTCGGCCCGACAATCTTAAACGAATAGTCCCCGTTGGCGCTCAACGAAAACGCGCCGCTCGTTTCGAAGCTGTATACCGCATAGTCGGTAGTCGATTCGATGAACACGCCCGTCGCCGTCGTGGAGGCAACCGGCAATCCGGCAGTCAGATCGGCGGTCTTGAACAATTGGACCGTAAAGGTCGGCAGCGGGGAGCTCGCGTTTACAGGATCCGTCGTAGGGAGAATCAGGCGTCCCGCCAGTTTATCGCCGCTTACGGTCGCACTGATGGTCGGCTTGCCGTCCAACTGGATGCTGCCAAGCGTTACATTATAAGCAGTCAAAGAAGCGTTATAATAGATCAACTGACGCGTCAGTTGGTACGTCTTGCTGCCGTTGCTGGCAATAATCGTTAGCTTGTTCAGTCCATGTGTCAGTGCAATTCCGGACAGCACGAAGCTGGACCCGGAGCCGCCGAACATTTCCGTACCGTTGATCGTTACTTTGGTCGCATTAGGTGCTTTGAGCGAGATCGTAGCGGTCGGGTTCGTCGTTACGATCGAGACGCCTTCCGGCAGCGTCGTACCGTCGATCAGCTTGACCTCGGAGATGACAGGCACGTTGGTAAAGTATACGTACGCCTCTCCCGAGACGACATTGCCCTGCGTGTTGGTACCCGTCACGGTGATCCGGTTCAGACCGTCATAAATCTGGACGGCCGTGAAGCGAAACCCGCTGGTGCCCGTAATGATCGGAATGTTGGAACCCACGGAAGATTCGGCTACGCCATAGTCGGAAGCGCCTGTTCCGTTTTTGATCAGCTTCTCGATCTTGTAGCCGAGACTCGACTGCGAAACGCTGTTGAACGTACCTGCAATATCGATGAGGTTGCCGTTCACGTCGGTAGGAGAGGTAATGACGGTACTGAAATCATCGAACTGAAAATACGCCGATGCCGCATTCGCAGACTTGGCCGGCGCCCAAGGCAGCAGCGTCGCGACGAGCGCCAGTGTCAGCATCCAAGCGACAAACCGTTTGTTCGTAAGTTTCAAAGGAAAAATCCTCCTTGTGCGGGATCGATAGTTATAGGTTCGACAAAACGTAAAAAGGAACGCACACCACCCTGCCTGCCACAGCGGACAGTTATCGTACCTTTGTTATCGGCCGGGCGGGTCCAATTGTTTAGCCATTTTCCCCATAATAAGTCTCCGTCCCCACTCACCTTGTCCATGCATAAGAAAAGCCCTGCCCGCAAGCGCGGAACAGGGCCGATCGTTTCAAGCGTTATTTGGAGCGCGTACCCGCCGTCTCCTTCACGCGCATGCGCGCGAGGAAGTTCAAGATCGGGCGCTTCGACTTGTCCACGATGCCGATGAGCTCGGCGCCGATCTGCAGCAGTACGAGCAGCACACAGATGACGACGAAGGTCATCCAGTTGCCGACGCCCGAGTTCGAGAACACCGATTGAAGTACCGCGCAGGCGCCGAAAAATGCAGCGACGCCGTAGATAATCAACACGGTCTTGCGGTGGCTGAAGCCGAGCTGTTGCAAGCAGTGGTGCAGATGACCTTTGTCCGGTTCGAAAATCGGCTTCTTCTGCACGCGGCGGCGGATGATCGCGAAGAACGTATCCGACAGCGGCACGCCGATCAACAGAAGCGGCGTCACGAACGAGACGACGGTGATCTGCTTGAATCCGAGCATCGAAAGCATCGCAAGCGCGAATCCGAGGAACAACGCGCCGGAATCACCCATAAAGATCTTGGCGGGGTGGAAGTTGAAGAACAAAAATCCGATAATGCCGCCGAGAAGCACCGCGCACAAGATGACGACGGTACCTTGGCCCATCAGGGCGGACATGACCATGATCGAGCTGATGGCGATGCCCGACACGCCTGCCGCCAGGCCGTCGAGCCCGTCGATCAGATTAATCGCGTTGGTGACGCCGACTATCCAGAAGATCGTAAGCGGAATGCTGATCCAATCCGTCAGGGACTGGCTGGCTGCACCGAACGGTATATTAACGAAGTCCATCCGAATATCGAAGCCGAAAACGACGACGCACGCCGCAGCGATCTGCACGAGCAGCTTGAGCTTCGCAGACAACTGAAATCTGTCGTCCAGCGCGCCGAGCAGCACGATGAGCGAACCGCCCGTCAGAAGCGCGCCGATGAGACGCTTGTCGTGAGCGCTGAACCAGTGCTCGGGAATGAGCGGCAGCAAGAGAAGAATAATGACCGTAAACGAAGCGTAGAAGGACAGACCTCCGAGCCGTGGCATGATCCGCGTGTGCACTTTGCGATGATTCGGTTTGTCGATCGCGCCGACGAGAAACGCGAACTTCTTAACAAGCGGCGTCAACACCAGCGCAAGCGCGAGCGATAGCACAAATCCGGTGATCCCGATTCCAACCATCCAGCCTGTCGGCATTTTTACATCTCCTTTAGCTTATGTACCGGAATGAATTATACGCTCCGGCACGGGAATGAACAAGCCAATAATTTCGCCGAATTCCGGCAAAAAAGGCCGTTTTCCTTCACTCAAGCTCGTTTTCACGTGTTTTCATTTCGTTTGCAAAAGGTTATCGCCGTCTCTGGCCACTTTGATCGCGAATTGGGGAAGTACCATCATTCGCCTGATCCGCGTCGGCTCCCGGAGCAGTCGGTAGAACCACTCCAGCCTCAGCTTGATAAACAGCGAAGGCGCGCGCTTCGTCTTGCCGGCAAGTACGTCGAAGCTGCCGCCGACGCCCATCATGACAGGTACGCCGAGCGCATCCTGATGCTTTGCCAGCCAAGGCTCCTGGTTATCCATCGATCGGGCGACGAACAATAGATCGGGTTTCGCTTCGCGAATGGCGGCTACGACGGCTTCATCGTCTCTGTCGGTAAAATACCCGTTGCGAACGCCTGCGAATCGAACGCCGGGATAGAGCGCAGCCAGCTTGGCATGGGCCGCGTCCACGACTTCCTGCGAAGCGCCGAGCAGATAGACGCTCCAATGGCGGCGATCTCCCTCGCGCATCAGCTCGTGCAGCAGATCGTATCCGGCCACACGTTCGGCCACCGGTTGGCGGACGCGGCGCGCCGCCCATACGACGCCAGTCCCGTCGGGGACAACGAGCTCAGCAGTCGCTAGCGCCCCGCGGAACGCCGGATTCTGCAGCGACTTCATGATCATCTCCGGGTTCCCGGTGACGACGCGGTGGCTCTTGCCGGACGCGACCGCCCCAATGAGATAATCGACGGTTTGGGACATATTCATTTTGGAAAAAGGGATGCCGTAAATCGATACGGTCGGAAAGCTTCGTGCATCCGCGGTCTGAGACATGGTTATCTCCCTCTAAGTTCCAGGCAGGCTTCGACGATCCGCTGCGCCGGTACGGCCGCTTCTTCCTTCAGTCGCCGGATGGCGCTGTAATGGTCGATGCGCCACTGTGCCGGATCTTCTATGAATTGGACGGCCTTGGCCGCAAAATGTTGCAAATCGATCGCGTCTACCGTCCCGATCGCCCGATCGCCGAGGCGATGCAGAAATTGGTCGATCTTCGGATCGTAGGACAAGCCAAGCAGCGGCACCTCGCGGTTCGCGGCATAGATGAGCGAGTGAAGCCGCATGCCGACCAGCAGGTCGCAGCGGTCGATCTCGCGCAGCATCTCCTGCGGCGCGTCGTGCGCAGGCGCGATCTCCGCCATGGCGGCGGCAGCGCCCAGCCGCTCGATCACGTAGCGCGACGCATCCTCGTCCGCGCCCTCGTGAAAGGGCAAAAAGCGCAGCCGCACCGGCCGCTCCCGCGCCAGTGCCGCCAGCGCCGCGGCAATCCGGTCCAGGTCGGACCGGTCGCCGCGCCAGAACCGCACGGACACGCCGACCAGCGGCGGCCTGTCCGTGCCGCCCCCGCGCGCCTCGGCCTCGCCTGCGGCAGCCGCGCCTTCGCGCCTTCCGGCGCCCGCATCCGCGGCGCCGTCCGCCCCCGCCGCGCCTGCGTCCGCGCGCGGAGCAACCGCCGCGGCGCCGCCAGCACCGGCGGCGCCCCGCAGTTCCGCCCCGCCGCCCACCGACGGCAGCGGCAGCCCCATGACCGGGTCCGGCACGACCGCGACCCGGTCCTCCGGGACGCCGAAGCCGGCCAGCAGCGCGGCCGACTCGGCATCCCGCACCGACACGTACGATGCCTTGCGCATCGCCCGCGCGATGAACGGACCGAACATCCTGCGTTTCACAGGCCCGATGCCCTGCGCATAGATGAACGAAGGCTTGCGCGCCCAGCGCGCCATCTCCAGGATACCCAGATAATACGGGATCGACCCGAGCCCGGTTGCATCCTGGAGCAGACTGCCGCCGCCGCTGATCACGCCGTCGCTGGCGCCGATCGCTTCGCGCACCTCGCGCAGCTTCATGCGCGGCACCGACCAGACGCCGTACTGCCGGGCCGTCCAGGTTGGATCTCCCGACAGCACGATCGGCTCTACGAATACGCCGTGGTCTTCGCCGGCCTGCTCGAGCGCGTTCAGGATGCTGAGCAGCACCGCTTCATCTCCGCTGTTGCGGAAGCCGTAGTAGCCGGACAGCACCAGCCGCAGCTTCCGGTCCGTTTTTGCCATACCCATTATGCCATGCACCGCCTATGTTTGCCTTAAATTCAGATGAAAGAGGCCCGCGCCGGCCTGCCTGCGGCAGAATCGATCCCTTACCGGCCGCGTTACTCTTTACCCGATTTCCGCCCCATGCGGAACGATCTTATTTCGTCGCCAGCTGCTTTCTCCACGCCGCCCACAGCCGCTCGAGCACCTGCCAGACGACGATCAGCACGAGGCCGATCAAGAAGCCGATGCCGAGCCCCAGCAGATCCCGGGTCGCGGATAATACGGCAGGCGTATGAATATGCGCGAACGTATCGACCATCGACAGCTGACCGATCGTGGCTGCGACGATGATCACGAGCGGCCACTTCGGATAGCGAAGCGACAGGAACAGGCCCAGCAGCATGAGCGGGTGGCCCATGGCGAATTCCTTGAATCGCGGACGGACATGGAAGGTCGTCTCCAGGAACGTGCGCAGCTTCATCTCGAGGCCCGACGCCGAACCGCCGTTGCCCGTGCGCGTCAGGTAATAGTAGCCCGCAGCCAGCAAGAAGACGCCGATGATGACCCAGAACACCTTGATCGGCATGACGAGCAGCTGACGAATGTTGCCCCAGAATCCGTTCGCCGAACCGTAGAAAAATACGTACAACGCCACCAGCGCGATCGGCGCGAGATGGAGCAGGCTGACGCCGCGGAACTGCTGCAGCACGAGCTCGTACGTAATGTCGTTCAGCAGCGCGATAACGAACGGAATCGCGATGACGGACAGAATCGCCGTACGAACATAGAGCATGATCGCCGAGCCCAGACGGCGTCCGGCGGACATGCGGAAGTTTTCCGGGCGATTCCTTCTGGCCCGCAGCAGTCTGACCAGCGTCACGACGGATACCGTCGGCGCCGCGATCGCCGCGAAGAGCGCCAGTGCCTGCGTGAGCAGCGACGAATTCGTCGCGAGCACGCCAGCGCCGCCGATAAAGCCGAGAATCGTCACCGGCAAGAGCAGCGGCGGCAGGAACAAACCGATCATGAGCGCGACAAGCGATACCGCGCCCGCGATCGCGAGGCCGCGCCACACCATTTCCGCCGGGGCCTTATGAATCTTGAAGGCGTGCGCCTCGCCCGTCTCGAAGCCGAAGTCGCGCATGCGCTCAATCGCGCCGTCGTCGCCTGCAAGCGCGGTGATGATCGTCTTGTCGATCGGATGGGTGACCCGGGCCCGCTTGTCGTCGCGCGCGGGTGCGGCGTTCAGATAGATCATCCGAATGTTGCGGTCCTTTACCGCGAGCACGAGACGGTCCTTCAACGTCTCCGGGCTGATCACCATCATCTCGGATTCGGACACCGAGTGCAGACGGATCGCGTTATAATCGAGCTTCTGGGCGAGCGCGCCCATGCCGAGCTGCGGCGCCCTCAGGTTCTCGATGACTGCGATGCCGAATCCGCCGTCCTTAAGCTGCTTGGCGAAGTCGTCCAGGCTTTTGTCTTCTGCCTGATTGTTGTAGCCCGTCACGGCTTCTCCGTCGAAAATAATCCGGGTCGCGCCCACCGCCTTGAACTTGGCTAGCCAATCGCTGACGCGCGCGGCGTCGTAGGGTTGGGTGCGGTCGGAAATGCGCGGCACGACCATCAGCCCCGCATCGTGAATCGCCTGCATGGCCAGCGGATTCGGTTCCATCGGACGCAGTCTGGCGTCGTCCGGTCCGACCCCGATAATCATGCCGTCGCGGCCCTTCGCGGACCAGGACTCGATGCTGATCCCGGCCTGATTGAACGCATCCTCCACGATCGGCTTAATCGCCGGCTCGGTATCCGGCTTGTTGAACAGCACGTATGTACGATTGTCGCCGGGCTGGCTCAGTTCGCCTACCAATTGTGCCGCCTGCTGCGCGGAATACACGGCCACGTCGCCCGTCAGGCTCAGCTCGTCCAGATTGCTTTCGAACACCGCCATTCCGTTGACGCCGGCGTCCTTCAATTTTTTAAGCTGTTCTGCGGCAAACGCCTTCGGATCCGCCTGGGTAGCCGCGATCGTCAGAATGTCCTTGTAATCCACGATGATTTCCACTTTGTCGGCCGAGTTCTCTGTCTGCACGCGCGCATAGGCGACAGGCAGCGACCCCAGCACGCCAATGAGCACGACCCACCAGAGCCACTTCGCCAGTCTGCGATTCCATTGTTCCAGCCATACAGGCACCGCTTCCACTCCCTTTTATCCTCATAAACGACGGCGCACGCCGCATGTCAACGCTGTGAACGGGCGCCGGTAGTTCTCGATAGCCGCGAATTAAATGTAGTATTGCAGTTATCCGGGGATTGAATGCCGAAAACGCAACAATTTCCTGCACCATCGCGGGAATCCGCCGGAGATTCAGCTTTGCGCGGCTCGTTTTCTCGTTTTATAGACGGCGTTTCCGTCAAACAAGTTTCGAGCAGCGTTTCCGATTATCGGCATGAAGCTTCATTTCCCGCGCAATACCGCGACAGAATGCGACACCGCGCAGACGCAGGCATGCCCTTCGCCGTCGTCCCGCCAAGCCGCGAATGTCTCGCTCAGCTCCCGACACGCTCATCCGCCTCGCCGCCCAAGCGCACAAGCGCCCGCAAGCCGTGCATCGCGCACGGCTGCGGGCAAAATGTGGCCGGAGAGCGCGCTGACTTCGCTTAGCTAAGCGCGTCCACGCGTGCCATCACCGCGGCGACGAGCGCATCCAGCGCAGCGTTCGCGCCATCCAGGTCGTCGCCGCGAACGGCGAAGTATACTTTGATCTTCGGCTCGGTTCCCGAAGGGCGGAGGCAGAACCAGGAGCCGTCCGCACGAAGGAACTTCAGCACGTTTTCCTTTGGCAGTCCGTCCAGTCCCAGCTCGTAATCGAGCACTTGGTCCACCTTGATGCCGCCCACCTCGGCCGGCGGGTTCGTGCGCCAGTCCGCCATGATCGCAGCGATCTGGGCGACGCCGTCCTTGCCCTTAAGCGTACGGGACTCCAGCTTCTCGAGGTACGTGCCGTACTTCGCGTACAGCTCGAGCAATACGTCGTACAGCGTCTTGCCTTGCGTCTTATAGAACGCTGCCGCTTCGCAGATGAGCAGCGATGCGACGACCGCGTCCTTGTCGCGCGCGTACGTGCCCGCCAGGTAACCGTAGCTCTCCTCGTAGCCGAAGAGGAACGTGTGCTCCCCGGTCGCTTCGAACTCGGTCATCTTTTCGCCGATGTACTTGAAGCCGGTCAGCGTATTAATGACTGCGCTGCCGTAGGAACGCGCGATGTCGGCGCCCATCTCGCTCGTGACGATCGTCTTGATGACGGCGCCGTTGGCCGGCAGCCGCCCCTTGGCCTGGAGATTGGAGAGCAAATAGTGCACCATCAGCGCGCCGGACTGATTGCCGGACAGCACGACGTATTCGCCTTTGTCGTTCTTGACGACCGCGCCCATGCGGTCGCAGTCCGGATCGGTGCCGATGATGATGTCGGCGCCGACTTCGTCCGCAAGCTTGATCGCGAGCGTAAACGCTTCGTGCTCCTCGGGATTCGGGGACTTCACGGTCGAGAACATGCCGTTCGGCTGCTCTTGCTCCGGCACGACGTGAACGTTCGTAAAGCCCGCGGCGGCGAGCACCCAGCGTACGGGCATGTTGCCCGCGCCGTGCAGCGGCGTATAAACGACGGAGAGCGCCGATCCCGCGCCGCTTTTCAGCACCTCGGGATGGACGGACTGGGCGGCTACCGTATGTACGAAGCGGTTGTCCTCGTTCTCGCCGAGCCAGACGATGAGCCCTTGGGACTCGGCTTCGCCTTGGCTGATCCGCTTGACGTCCTCGAACGCGTCGACCTCGCGAATCCCGGCGATGACTTGCTCTGCCTGATGCGGCACCAGCTGGCAGCCGTCCTGGCCGTACACCTTGTACCCGTTGTACTCGGGCGGGTTGTGGCTCGCCGTCACGACGACGCCGCCGGCGGCCTTGAGGTCGCGCACGGCATAGGAAAGCTGAGGCGTCGGACGCAGCGAACGGAACAAATAAGTCTTGATGCCGTTTGCCGCCAGCACCTGCGCCGTCTCGAGCGAGAAAATATCGGAATTATTGCGGGAGTCGTGCGCGATGACGACGGAAGGGGACTCGAAGTTGCGCAGCAAATAATTGGCGAAGCCCTGAGTGGCGCGGCCGATCATATAACGGTTCATCCGATTCGTGCCCGCGCCCATCACGCCGCGCAAGCCGCCGGTTCCGAATTCAAGCTCCCTGTAGAAGCGGTCTTCGATCTCCGCGGGCTTGTCCGCGATCGCGCGCAGCTCCTCCTTGGTCGAAGCGTCAACTTTTGGATTGTTCAGCCAGGATTCGTAAACTTCGTTTGCAGCAGTGGTCATCAATTTCTCATCCTTCCGTCATTGGTCTCTTTATCTATACCCAGGCACCGCGCTTCCCGTCACAGGCCGCGCGGCGCGCCGAAGCCGTACTCATCTCTCCTTCGCCGGATCCGTCAGCGCAAACATCAGCACGCCTTCGGCTACGACCTTGCCGTCCACCTTGGCGGAGGCCTGCCCCTTGCCGACAGGCCCCTTCAGCCGAATAATTTCGACCTCCAGCGTAAGCGTATCTCCCGGGGTCACCTGCCCCCGCCAACGGAACTCGTCCACGCCGGCGAACAGGCCGATCTTCCCTTTGTTCTCCTCGAGTCCGAGAATCGCCGTCGCGCCGACCTGCGCGAGCGCCTCCAGAATCAATACGCCCGGCATAACCGGAAAGCCCGGGAAGTGCCCGGCAAAATAAGGCTCGTTCATCGTCACGTTCTTGAGTCCGACTGCGCGCTTGCCCGGTTCGAGCTCGAGAATCCGGTCGATGAGCAGAAACGGCTGGCGGTGCGGAATGATTTCCTGAATCTGATTGATGTCGAGCATGAACAATACTCCCTCCGAATGTACGGCGACCTAGGAATAACTGCGCGGTCCGGCGCCCATACTATGTATAATCCTTCCGCGTACTGCAGCCGCGAAGGTTGAATATAAGAGGGCTTGCCTCCCGTGCCGATCGCTTCCCGCGCGGCCTCGCGGCAAGTCCTTTTGTCGCCTTGCAGGACTGCCGCACGCCGCCGTTCAGGCGGACTTTGTCTCATTATTCAGTTCTTTAAATGAAGCGAAGTAAACGAAGGACGTCACAAACGACAATACGACGGCAATCCAGAGCGCGACGATGCCTCCCGGCTGGTCCAAGATCAGCAGGACGATGGCCAAATAATAAATGACGGTCGTCAGCTTGCCATAGGAATTCGCGGGAACCGTTCGCTTGCCCCGAAAATGAAAGAAGGTGCCGGCCCCGATCATCCCCAGTTCGCGAAACGCCATGGCGCCTGCGGCAGCCCACGGAATAGCTCCGTCCGCGAGCAGCGCACCGACGACGGCAAGCATCATGAGCTTGTCCGCCAGCGGATCGAGCATGATGCCGAGCTGCGTCACGAGGCCGCTTCGCCTCGCGATATATCCGTCGAGCAGGTCGGTCGCCCCGGCCGCGAACACCGCGATCAACGCCCATATCGGATGTCCGTCCAGATATAGCGCCAGGAAGACGGGAATCAGGAGAAAGCGGGACATCGTCAACAGATTCGGCACATTCACCGCCGAGCCACCCTTTCCGCCATCGTCTTCGCGAACACGATCGCGAGACGCTGTCAGCTTTTATTATACCGCCAGTCCTGCCTCCGGTAAAATCCCGTTCGTTCCTCACGGGTCAATGATACCATATGTATCGCAATTGCGCATAAAAAAACTCCCCTTGCCATAAGCGGGGAGCCTCCTTGTCGTCCTTCCAATTCTCGGCGCCCGCGCATCCGAGCTGCGCATGTCCATCCATCCCGAACGGCGGCTAACGGCTGCCCTCGAAAATGAGATCGTACATATGCTTCCAGGTATTCCAGTCGAACACGTCCGACCAGTCCTGCTTGCCCAGCACCGCGTACCCGATACCAAGTCCCGCGATAAGCGCGACGATGCATAACACCGGAATGAGTAAAATCTTGACGCTAGTCCAAACGATCAGCATCATGAGCCGTCCTGCGGATCGCTGCTTCTTGTCCGTCGGACGCTTCGTCGCTGACACGGTAGATCCTCCTTCAGAATAAAGAAGCCCGAATAAATCCTTGCGTTCGAGTCAATTTATTCTAAGCTTTGGGTCGGGATTGCGCAAGCGGGCAGGCTAAAGCGCCTGCCCGCCGACGGTCGTCATGCCGCGTCAGACGCGAAGATTGGCCGCCATCTGTGACATCTGGTCGCCGGAGCTGAGCGCTCTCGCACTCAGTTGATAAGCGCGCTGGACGTTGACCAGATCGGCCATCTCGTCGCCCAGACTGACGTTGGATTCCTCAAGGAAGCCCTGGCGGATCGCGATGCCGCCGGCCTCGTCGGGACTCGCGACGACATTGGCCACGACGTCCGCCACGTTCACGTCCGAAGGCACGCCGTACAGATTGTCGGCGACGGCCTGCAGGAGCTCGGGCTTATTGACTTCGACGAGCCGCAGCGTGCCCAGCTCGATCGATTCGTTGCCGTCGGCGGAACGGGCGCTCAGACTGCCGTCCGCACCGACGACCAGATCATAGTTGTTCGGCACGCGCACAAAGCTATCCTGGCCTTGCGGAGAGACGGCGACGACCGGGTAGCCTTCGGCCGTCGTCAGGATACGATCGCCCCCCGCCGTCGGAGACAGCTGGAAGGCGCCTTGCCGCGTGAAGGCGCGCGCACTGTCGAGCGTGCCGCCGGACCGCACCTCGAACAAGGCGTTGCCCGCGATGGCAAGGTCGGTCATGCTGTCGGTCTGCTGCATGGGGCCCTGGGTCATGTCGATCTGCTGACCGACGACGCGCGCGCCCCAGCCCTGCGTGAAGCCGAGCGGCGTGCGGCGGCCAGGAAGCTCGAACGATTTCTCGTGCGGCTGGATGTTGGTAAGGATATCCTCGAACACCGTGCTTTTGCGCTTGTAGCCCTTGGTGTTCACGTTGGCGATATTGTCGGCGAGTACGTCCAGCTTCTGTTGGAGAGCGCCCATGGACGCGGCTGCGCTGACGACGGAGTTATTCATCTCGATTCCCCTTCGCTTCTATTAGACTCTGCCGACATCGTTGACTGCCTTGTCCAGGCTGCGATCGTAATACTGGACGATCTTCTGGTTCGCCTCGTAGGCGCGCAGCGCGCTCATCAGGTCGACCATCGACTGCGAGGCGTCCACGTTGGAGCGCTCCAGGTAACCCTGCTTGATCTCAACGCGCTCGCCGGCTTGAACCTGACGCAGCCCGTTGGCGTCGCCCTGGTAGACGTATTTGCCGTCGCCCTGGCGGATGAGCTGATTCGGGTCGTTAACCTCGGTAAGCAAGAGCGCGGGGTTGCCGGCCAGCGGCTGTTGGGTCTCCTTGTCGATCAGTCGGCCGTCGGCCGTGACCTGCACGTTGTCCCACGTGCCGTCCACGCGAATGGCTTGTCCGTCCACGCCGAGCACTTGCATCCCGTCTGGCGTTACCAGCGTGCCGTCAGCCGTCGTGCGGAACCCACCGTCCCGCGTATAACGACGCTCGCCGTCCGGGTTCTGTACGGTGAACAGCGCCTGCGGCTGGTAAGTGACGGTGCCGTTAGCGTCCACGAACTTGCCGGAGTCGTCGAACGCTTGTCCGTCGACAAGAATGTCCGACACGAGCGCCAGGTCCTGGCTTCGTCCCGTCTCGTTGAGGTCGCCCTGGCCCAGGTTGATCAGGCTCTCCTCGGCGAAGACGCCGGTGTTGAGCTTGCCGATCGTGCCCTTCGTATCGTCCGGGCTGCCCATCAGCGAGATCAGCATCTCGGGGAACGCCCGATTCACCGAGTTGACGCCTTTGTATCCCGGCGTATTCAAGTTGGCGACGTTGTTCGTCACCGTGTCGTGCCTACGCTGCTCGGCGATCATTCCCGCAGCCGCAGTATACAATCCTCTGATCATGTTGCAGTTCCCTCCCGTTGTGAGAAAGCTACTTGCGGCGCGCCATCTTGTCGAGGTGGTCGAGCATAATGCCCGTCCCCTTGACGACGCAGTGCATCGGGTCTTCGGCGATCAGCACGGGCACCTTGAGCTCGTCCGCCAGCAGCGAGTCGAGTCCGTCCAGAAGCGCCCCGCCCCCGGTCAGAATGACGCCACGGTCGATGATATCGGCCGACAGCTCGGGCGGCGTCCGCTCGAGCACGGCTTTGGCGGCGACGACGATGGACGATACCGGTTCCCACAACGCTTCCCGGACCTCGTCCGCGTGAATCGTCACGGTGAGCGGCAGTCCAGAGACCATATCCCGCCCCCGGATATCCATCTCTTCTTGCCTTCCCCCTGTATATACGGTGCCGATCTTGATCTTGATGTCTTCGCTTGTCCGCTCTCCGATCAGCAGCTTGTATTTATTCTTAATATATCTCATGATCGCGGCGTCGAACTTGTCCCCGGCCACCTTGAGCGACGATGCGGTCACAATCGCTCCCATGGACAGCACCGCGACATCGGTCGTGCCGCCGCCGATATCCACGACCATATTGCCGCTGGGCTGGAAAATGTCCATGCCGGCTCCGATCGCGGCCGCCTTGGGCTCTTCCTCCAGGAAAACCTCCTTCGCGCCGCTACGCTCCGCGGCTTCGCGAATCGCCTTTTGCTCGACCGAAGTGATATTCGTCGGCGCGCAGATCAGGATGCGCGGACGTCCGTACCAGTTGCGTCCCCCGACCCGCTGAATGAATGCCTTCAGCATCATGTCCGTGACTTCGAAGTCGGCGATGACGCCGTCCTTCAGCGGGCGGATCGCGATGATATTGCCGGGGGTGCGGCCGACCATGCGGCGCGCATCCTCCCCGACGGCCAGCACCCTGCGGGTGTCGTTCTCTATCGCGACAACGGAAGGCTCATCGAGCACGACGCCCTTGCCTTTGATGTGGATGGAAACGTTCGCCGTGCCCAAGTCGATTCCGATGTCTTTGCTGAACATATTTAAAACAAGCCTCCAACGCATAGATATTCCTTGTAGTATTCGCCATGATTTCTAAAATTCCTCTAACAAATCTAATGATATGACAAAAATTACGCCTTTGCGACCGCGAATACTTCCCGCTTCTTGATCGTCGTTTTCTTGTACTTGATCTTGGTCGCCTCGCCGCCGCGCAGGTGCCGGATCGACTTGTGATACTCGAGGATATGCTTGACCTGATCGGCCAGATCCGGATTGATCTCCGGCAGACGCTCGGTCAGATCTTTGTGCACCGTGCTCTTGGAGACGCCGAATTCTTTGGCGATGGTCCGAACCGTATTGCGCGTCTCCACGATGCTGCGGCCGATCTTGATGGTCCGTTCTTTGATGTAATCGTGCACGCTCCCGCCTCCCTGCTCTGATTGATTGGTACAGTATATGAGGGGGACGTTCACTTATTCTTTGTAACCAAGCCTGACAAGCCTATAAAGTCCGCAAACGGCGGGGCTTATGGGTCAAATGGACTTCTAACGCGTCCTAATAAACGCAAAAAAAGACGAGCCCAAAGGCCCGTCTGGCGTTATCTATACCGTCGGTCTCAACCGCTCATCCCTTGATGGACACGGCGCGGGACACGTAAATGCGAGCATTCTCGTTAAGATCGATCTCGTACGGGGACGGCACGCGGCCGTCGGCCTCCCGCACGACCAGCACGACCGGCTTGTGCGCAGGCCGATTCGCCGTATCCTTGACGATCGCAGTCTCTCCGCTGCTGAGGATCACGGCCATTCCCGTCGGGAAGATCGTGAGGTTCTTGAGAAACGAACGCACGACGCCGATGCCGAACTCGTAATTGCCGGCAGCGAACATATATTCCATCGCTTCGCAGGGCGGATAAGGATCGCGGTGATGGCGGGGCGAGAGCAGCGCGTCGAACACGTCGGCCAGTCCCACGATCTGCGCCATGTCCGGAATCTTGTCCTGCGCGACTCCGTACGGATAACCCTCCCCTCTGTAACGCTCGTGATGAAGCAGCGCGCACTTGGCCGCGGCGTCCGGGACCTCGCGCATGCGCCCGAGCGCGTGATAACCGAGCGTCGTATGCTGCCTGACCGCCTCCATCTCCGCGTCCGTAAGCTTGCGTCTCGCGCGGAGCAGCCCGGGCGATATCCGCGTCATGCCGACATCGAACAGCAGCGATCCCACGGCCAGCTCGTACTGGGCGTTCGAATCCATCCCTCCCGACGCACCGATCACGCCCGACATAAGCGACACCTGCAGCGTGTGGTCGAAGAGCGATTCATCGGTCTGTCTCAGCACGCTCAGCTCCTCGGCCACCGCCCGGTGGCTGACAGCCGAGAGAAGGCGCTCACGGTAGCCCCGTTTGAAACTCGCCAGCTCGGCGAGCGGCAGCGCAACCCTGCTGTAGTTGTCTTCCGTCTCCAAAAAACGGATCAGACTGTGATGCGTCTCCTGCAGCTGGACCGGATCCGCGCGCAACAGCTCGATCTCCTCGAGGCTCCTGACCTTCTCGTCGGGCCGCAGCTTCATGCGGGAAGCCAGCAGCGCTTCGGCCGCCGCACCGCGCTTGCCGAGGGCGACCGATTGAAATCCGAGATTCTGCAATCTATGTATGTATTGCGTCGTAAGCTCCGTGCCGGCTTCTAGCATGACCAATCCGTTCTTGCCGTACACCGGCCTGTCCAGCACATCGCCGGGGTGAAGTTCGTCTACCGTCACGAGCTTCATCTATCACGCGTCCTCTCTGAAGTCGATAGATCCTCGGAAGTATCATTTATGGTACTATCGTAACACAAATACCATCATTTGGTCAGCTATTAAAATGCAAAAAATAGACAGAGTTGCCCTTGCGCGCCGCCGCGCTCGGGACAACCCTGCCCTTGGTACCAGATTACTGTTGATCTTCGATCAGCGAAGCCGGATCGACGGTCTGGCTGTTGCTCTTGACCGCGAAGTGGACGTGAACGCCTTCGTTCTTCTCCAATTCGCTGACGCCGGCCGTGCCGAGCACATCACCTTGCTTGACCGAATCTCCTACTTTGACTTTCAACTCCGCAAGGCTTTGGTAGACCGTTACGAGACCGTTCGGATGCTTGATGTTAATCTCGTAACCGTTTTGAGGCGTCTGCTCCGCTACCGTCACTTCGCCGCTCATCGCAGCCTTGACGTCGAACGCCTTGCCGTCCTTGCTCGCGAGGTCGATCGCCGTATGCGGCACGAACTTGTTGTCGTACTGCACCATCGCCGCAGCCTGCTCTTCCTCCGTGCCGTTCTGGTTGTAGTACGGCACCGCGACCGACATCGCATCCCGGTTGGTCACCGGCCAAGCGAGCGTCTCGCCGCTTGCCGCGACGGGGAGCGCATCCGGATCCTCGGCGGTCTGACCGTCAGCGCCGACCTCCTGCTGCACGCCTGCGGTGCTCGCTTCGTCCTTCGGCTTGCCGCTCGTTCCCGAGCTGGCGTTCAGCCAGAGGATCGTTACGATGATTGCCGCTGCGGCCATGTACATGGCGGGGAATACCCACCGCTTGGCAAAAAACCTTTTCCATGCCGAAGGCCTGGACGACGAGCTGACGACACTTCTGGTGCTGCTTGGATCGATCTTGCCGTTTGGTTTGTTTGAATCATTCATTTTTTATCACCTCACAACAGAGTGTTGCCAGATGATAGTTTTTTAAACATGCCTTTTGCAAGATTAAGGGATTTATAGCTTAGCAGTGTCGCCGCTCGCCGTTTGAAGCGCGGTCACCGTCTTCAGTTGTATGCCCGTATAGTAGTGGCGTACGATCTCCGCGGCGGTCGCGCCGGTCTTTGCCATCCCCTCCGCGCCCCACTGGCTCATGCCGACGCCATGCCCGCTGCCGTAGGTCGTAATCGCGATTTTCCCCTTCTCGATCTTCCAATCGAACGCGGCGGATCGCAGCCCTAGCAATCTGCGAACCTCGATTCCCGACAACGTCTTGCCGCCCACGGTCGCTGTGCTCACCCTCTTCCCCTCGGTCCAGCCGTTTATGACAGCCGAAGGCCGTTTGCCAAGACCCGTCAGCGTCGCCAGCGACTTGACGCCCAGCTTGCGATAAAATTCGCTTAGCTTCATCTCTACGGTTTCCTCGGCACGGGGCGAGTCTTTGCGATCCCATGGGCTGCTCACCGACACCAGATAAGGCAAATCTGCAGAGAAAACGTCCTTAGCGTTTTCCGTATATCCGTTGCTGCTGGAAAAGTAAAGAGATTCGATAGGCGCGCCGCCGTATACCATGACGATTCCCCGCGTCCTTCGCACCGCTTCGTCTACGGCGGCCCAAGCCTGCGGGTTTTCCTCCTTCAGCTTGTTCATCTCCGCCCGGGAGCGATAGACTTGATGCGCCACCGTGTCGGTCACGTCCGCGCCGCGAACAGGCACGCCGGAACGGTCCTCGTTCCACAGGCGGCGGATCAAATAAGTGCGCGCCGCGATCGCCTGCGCCTCCAGCGCGGCCGGCTCGAAGTCCGTCGGCATCTCTGCCGCAACGACGCCTTTGACATACGTCTCCAGACCCGCGCGCTCGACCCGCTTGTCATCGCTTAAGTAGATTCGAACGACGAGCGCGCTGTCCGCCCGATCCGCCTGCAGCCCCCGCGCGGCGTCTGCGGCGGACAGGGCGCCCGCGCCCTTGCTTGGCTTTTCCGACGTCTTTTCCCCTTCATCCTCTTGGGTCTCGATGCCTTTCTCCCCGGATGGATTTGCAGGCATATCCGCCTTATCCGGCTCCTCCTTTTCCTCTCGTACGCTGTCCCACGCCGCATCCGCGCTCTCTTCGACGATTCGCGCCTGATTCGATTCTCTCGCATGGCGTTCTGCCCAGGACCAGCTGGCCAGAAGTGCACCCGTGCCAAAAGCCAAGATAAGCAAGAGGCCGATCGAGCGCATGCCGCTTTCGCCGGCAAGCAGAAACCGACCTTTTAACCTGCCCCCGCTTCGATGGCGGCGCACCGAATAATACGGCCTTTTGTTGCGATCCGCTTGTCCATTTTGCTTTTGCATGCCTTCGACTTCCTCTCTCCGTTGTCCTTTTCCTCGCACGCTACCAATCTATGAACGTCGCGGAGTCGCTAGAACAAGTCAAGAGAACGCAAAAAAGCCTTCGCGCCCGGGACCGGTTCGGTCCAAGGCGCGAAGGCGCAGGATGATAAGTGCGGTTAAAGGAAATATCAGGCCAGCGTCGGCTGCACGCGCAGCATCGCCACGCTGTCCGAGGCGACACGCTCTTCGGAAGCGACCTGAAGCGTTCGCCTTACGGCAGGCACGGGCGGTGTTTGAACGACAGCTGCGGCAGCTGGCGCCGGGATTTCTTCGCCGTCGCCCAGGCGGCTAATATCCGCACCCAACGCGGCCAGCTTGCCGACGATGTCCATATAGCCGCGGTCGATGTGATGCGTGCCCGTCACCTCGGTCACGCCTTCAGCAGCGAGACCGACGCAGATCAGCGCAGCTCCCGCGCGCAGATCCGTCGCGCAGACCGGTGCGCCTGACAACCGCTTGCCGCCCGAGATGACGGCGGTGCGACCTTCGATCTTGATGTCGGCCCCCATCTTCGCCATCTCCTCGACGTGCATGAAACGGTTCTCGAACACCGTCTCCGTGACGATGCTCGTACCGGGGCTGGCGAGCAGCAGCGCCATGAACTGCGCCTGCATGTCGGTCGGGAAGCCCGGATAAGGCAGCGTCTTGACGTCGACGGCCTTGAGCGGGCGATTCGCGAAGACGCGAATGCCGCTGTCGTCCGCTTCGATGCCGACGCCCATCTCCTCGAGTTTGGCGACGACCGGACCCAGATGGTCGCGGATCGCGCCTTCGATGTACACGTCTCCGCCCGAGATCGCGGCGGCGATCATGTAAGTGCCCGCCTCTACCCGATCCGGAATAACGGTGTGGCGAATGCCCTTAAGACGTTCTACGCCCTCGATGCGGATGATGCCGGTGCCCGCGCCGCGCACCTTCGCGCCCATGGCATTCAGGAAGTTGGCGAGATCGACGATCTCCGGTTCCTTGGCGGCATTCTCGATCGTCGTGACGCCGTCCGCGGTCGCGGCTGCCATCATGATGTTCTCGGTCGCGCCTACGCTGGCTACGTCCAGATAGATGCGCGCCCCGCGCAGCCGTCCGTCTACCTTCGCCTCGACAGAGCCTTGGCCGAAGCCGATCTCGGCGCCCATCGCCTCGAAGCCCTTGAGGTGCTGGTCGATCGGGCGGGTCCCGATCGCGCAGCCGCCCGGCAGCGAGATCTTAACCTTGCCCTCGCGGGCGAGGAGCGGACCCATGACGAGGAAAGACGCCCTCATCTTGCGAACGAGCTCGTAAGGCGCCTCGTGCGAGATCAGCCGGTGCGCGCGCAGCGTCACGCGGGATTCGTGTCGAAGCGCCTGAACGCCAAGCGCCGAGAGCACTTCCAGAATGTTATACACATCGTCCAAGGCGGGTACGTCATCGATGACGCAAGATCCTTCTTCCGCCAACAGTGTGGCGGCGAGGATCGGCAGGACGGAATTTTTGGCGCCGTGCACGCGGACAGTCCCATTTAGGGGACGGCCGCCGCGGACGATGATTTTGCTCATGGGTGGTTCCCTCCGCGGGTGTAGAATCAATTCCGAAGACCGTGCTTTCACCGATGCCGGCTCCAGAAAACCCAAATTCCATCATACCACCGTCCGTCGGTTCGGTACAAGCGGCATGTTTTGACAAAACTTAAACATTTGGTCCGACAAGATTCGCCTTCAGGCGACTTGCTTCTGCTTTATTACCCATTGTGATCATTTTGATTCGACGTTATGCGAAAAACTTCTGCTACGACGAATTGAACAGGTGCCTCAGCGACGAAGCCCAATTCCAGTAATCCAGTACGAACCCGGCCAGCAGGCGTCCTGCGATGATCGCCAGGATGAGCTGCGCGAGCCGCGCCCTGGGGCTTTTGGGATGTCGGAAAAATTGCTCCCACTTGACCTCCTGCAGCACGACCCATGCGACAGCGATGAATCCGAGCGTAATGAAAATGGAGAACAAGCTGTCCCAGCCCATTGTGTAATAAATGGATTCCATCCGCCGAAAACGCTCCTTATCGCCGCAATTCCAAAACGTTTCAGTCGGCGCTCGTCACGCCGAACCGATAATACGCGGAACGATCCGCGCGATCGGCCGTGATCCGGGCATAATAAGTCCCGGCAGCCAGCTTCTGCGGGACGTTCAGGGAAGCGCTCTGCGCCTTGCCTGACCATTGGCCGAGCAGCTTCAGCTGTTTGTCGTATACCGCCAGCTTGAACGTCGAGTCTTCCGGTATGCCTTCGAGCTTCCATGCGAAGCGGCCGCCCGTCGTCTTGAACCGGAACCAATCCGCGTCCTCCTTGGACGAAATCAGCCCTTTGAGGATGCCGGCCTCGCCGGGAACGAGCGAGGCGGCCGTCAGCGGACCGTCGTTCGGCTCGCCCAAATCCGCGTACGTAGTAATGTATTCCAGTCGGACCGTATAGGTCCCTATCACGGGCGGAGCTCCGTCGGCGGCTGCGTTGCTGACCCCTATGTAGTACCTGCCTGCCGGCGCGTTCTTGATCGTGGCCGTTTCCGGCAACCCGTCGCCGTTCGTGTCCGTCAGGACTTCGGCCTGCCCGACTCGCTGCAGCGTTATCGCGGGATCGATTCGCGTCGTGTCCGTCTCCACGGTGACCTTCAGCGTGCCGGACTGGGGCAGCTTGACCGTCGTCCAATCGTTGTCGTCTTCGCGATCGAACGTCCCGCTCCAGGTCTGCGTCCGGGGTTCGATCGCATAAGCCGAAGCCCGGGTAGATCCGGGCTCCGTCCGGTCGGGCAGCATCCGGAAGCCGGAGGTAAGCCTGTAAGGCAGCGTTGACGTTCTTGAGGATCCGTCTACCCTCAGGTAGTATTTGCCCTTCGATACCTTCCAAGTCGTCGTTCCTCCGCTTGTACCGCTCACGCTCCCAGCGATCGGATTAACGCCTCCCGGAAGGTATAGCGACAATTTAACCGCAGCAGGTCCGATATCAAACAGGTTCGTCTGCATCCGTACGGACAGCATCCCGTCCGATTGCGCTTCGACCGCATACCAGTCGGTATCGAGCAAGCCGCTCCATGCCGAATAGACCTCCGTGCCCGGAGGAAAAGGCGAAGCCGACCGCTGCGCACCGTTAGGCTCGCGCCAATCGGCCGCAAACGCGGCGGACAAGGCCTGGTCCGCGCGTAAGAGCCCATAGCCCGTCGCGTCGTCGCGGCCTTTGGCGCCGATGTCCTCGGCCGTGCGGCGCAGCGTCTCGCGAAGGAACGCAGGCTTCCATTCCGGATGCGCAGCCCGCAGCAGCGCGACCGCTGCCGCCACTTGCGGCGCCGCCATGGACGTGCCTTCCATAGTGAGACGGCCGCCGCCCAGCGCGAGCGTATCGACCTGCCACGACGCGGCCAGGTCCACCTCCGGGCCGCCCGTCGAGTTGATCTGGCCCTTGCCCGCCTCGGCGCCTGCGACAGCCAGTACGGTCGGGTAGGCGGCCGGATATTGCACCGCCGCTCGCTCGCCAAAATCGGCCGCGTCATTGCCGGTCGCCGCGACGAGCAGCACGCCCTTGGACTCGGCCAGGTCGATGACGCTGCGCATGCCGGGCGCGTCCCTGCGGAGGCCGAGCGACAGCACGACGATGTCCGCGCCATGCTCGATGGCGTAGCGGATCCCGCCCGACAAGCGCGCTTCGTCGCCCTCGCCCTTGTCGTCCAACGCCTTAACCGGCATCAGCTTCATTTTCCAGGCAGCCTCCGCATTCGCTCCCTTCGCGGCCTCGGCCGCGGCGACGATGACGCCAGCCACTGCCGTGCCGTGTCCGTTGTCGTCCTGCGGCGGCTTTTTGTCGTCCAGCAGATTGACGCCCTCGGTCAGATAAGGCTGAAGCGCCGCATTCTTCAGATCGATGCCCGTATCCACGATGGCGATCGTGCCGACCACATCGCGTCGCAGCAGCTTCCAGGCTTCCGGGAAGCCCGTCTCCTTTAGAAAAGAAGCATTCGATAACGCCGAGATCGCAACCCGCGAACGGGAAGCGGATGTCTTGGCCGCCTTGCCTAAGCGGTCCGCCTGCTTTGTCGTCGCGGGGAAGGCGGTCGCGCCGAGCTTCGCCGCCTCGGCTGCCTTCATCGGTCCGACTACTGCGGTCAATCGCGAATCCAGGGAGCCGGTCGCCGCCAAGGCCGTGCCCAGAAGCACGGCCGCAGCCGCCGTACGAACCGTACGCCGTTTCCCTTTTAATTCTGCTGCCATTCTTGCCACGCCCTTGCCTGTCAGTAAGTGAAGCTATGAGTATATACCCACATTTTGGCGTTTAACCAACACGTATCCGTCATACGACATATGTAATTCGAATCCGTGGGCGGGACATAAGGCCGAGCAGCATCCTGTCATCGCGAATCCAGCCTAATATATATCGCTCATTCATTATTCATGCATTTGCATGCCCTATCAAGTTAATAATATTTAATGCTCGACGCGCGCTGTCTCATCTTTTTCTCATAATCGCGACCGCCGTCGATTCCGGTTACCACTCCATTCCCGGCACTGTCCCCCCCAATGCTAGACCGTGTCGCTTTCATATTTAATAGCTATTCTATTTTTCGACATCATTTCCCTTCTTTCGGGATAAAAAAAGTACTTAGGTCATGGTTATAGACGCGGAGTACCTTCTAAAAAAACAACCCGTTTAGAGGAAACATCCCTCTAAGCCGGATTGTTTAAATTTTATTTAAGCCGTTGGGCTAGAACCTGCACCAAAACTCAATAGATAAACAGCAGTCCGACCGCTCTGCTGAACGACAACCTTGTAGGTTTGAACATCCCCGTCCGACTCCAGCCAGCTCAGGGGGAGGCTCCAATGCCAATCTTCGTTGACTCCCGTACGCGCCAGCGGCTGATCGTCGTCATCCATCGCATAAATCTGGATGTTACCCGACAATTGAGAGACTCGCAGCTCGACGCCGGTCGGTATCATCGTATTGTCGTTCGACCAGAAATAGGCACCTGGCCTCTCGTCATTTCCGTAAAAGAAGCGGGCAATTGACTCAGTCGTCCATTCAAAGCTCCCGCCCTGAAATCTGGCCTGGAACAATGGCATACCGACAGGCGCGAACACGCCGACTGCCCGCGTGACCGAATGATTCGCCGAATCATTATGCGTAAGAGTGCCTTCGTAGATGGAATTCGTGAAGTCCCAACCGACAAGATTAGAAACTTCCTGCCCTTCCAGCGTGCTGATTTTCACTTGAGGCGACTCGGAGGACGCAAACCAATTGGACGGCAGTGTTGCATAATAAGTATTTTTCCACTTAATCGCTCTCATACGGTCCGGGTTTGTGCCCGCCGTCATATTCGTTACAACGACAGAGTTCCAATTATAAACTACGAACTGGTACGTAGCGGCAGCGGTATCTTTCCCATCCCATTTGACTTCCACCGTAAGCTTGTTAACACCGCTATCCGGATACCAGCGCTGCTGCTCTGCATCGAATTCGGATCCGTCCGTCTCAAAGAACAGATGGTATCCGTCGGGCTTGCCGAAATTCATGCTTAACCAGTCGCCATCCTCCATCTCGAGTGCACCCGAATTCCAAACATCGCTTCCTGCGGATGTCCATGAGACCGGTACGTCTCCATTGATCTTGGCGGCTTCCGTCAACAACCGCTCCACATGAATATGATAGACGCTGGTTGTGTAGGACCCATCACCGGAACTGACTTCGAGCTCGTATTCCCCGGCTTCGTTCGGTGCGAGCGCATGCGCTTCGTTGTCGTCATCCCATAACCAAGGCTCGCCGTTAACGGTCAAACTCATATGATCCTGGTCGGCGGCGACGGCATGCACCACCATCGACTCGGGCGCTCCGTACGGAAGATAGACGGTATAATCGTATTGTCCTTGATCTACAGACACCATTTCGCTGCCGATTCGCAGGCCGCTGAGCTGGGCGGGAGGCGCAGACGGTTCTTCGCCGCCTCCAAACTCAGCCTTATATATGATCAGCGTGTAGGTCTGCTCAACCGTACCCGTAGGATCGGTGACTTTAATGCTGACTTCGTTGTCGCCCTCGCTTAAGCTCGATAAATAATATCGACCTTCGCTCAGTTCATTCGGACGCTCTTGCATGAATTCGACATCAACACGGCTGTATGGAGAATACGCGGCAACTTGCAGTATAACGCCTTCTACGTTGTAATCCACGTCCGCCCAGTAACTGAGTCCTTCTCCATCCAACGGAATGGGCTCTAATCCATGAGACTCATCCTGCGTTAACGTCACGCGCTCCCCGTCTAGTCCAGCTTCCGGCGCGTAACTCATTTGCGACGGGGCGCCCACAAAGACGATCCATTCCCTGATGTAATGCGTAGCGCTCTCTTCGGACATCGGGGAAAGCTTCTTATATTTGATCCTGATATCGTGATAACCCGGCGTCAGCGCCAGCTGACCTTGTGCTTGCATACCTGATTCATTTACTTGAACGGCGCTTGATTGGCCATCGATGGAAGCTTCCTCAACTTCATAATACTCTTCCAGCCAATAGTTACTGACCAGCGTCATACTCCAATCCAGGGTCGGATTAATGTCGCCGGCAGGCAATACCGCATATTGGCGCTGAACATAACCTTCGCTGGTCTCTTCTTCAGTTCCTTCGACTCTTGTCCAAGAGACAGGCCAGCCGGCAACGTTGGAAATTACGCTGGCAACGCCGTTATCCTGTGGATCGAAGTGCACGTATAGATCGTATTCGTGCTTGGTCACGCCATCCGTTTCGGTAACGGACAGTTTCAGGTGGCGGAGTCCGTCGGGTACTTGATACGCGTCGAACAAATAATAACCGCCCTCTTTATACTTCCTCAATTCGATTGGCGAATCTGCGTCGATTTCTTCGAGGGTCGCATCGGATACGAGACTCGAATCGAATTGCATATCCAGCCTTAAATAACTAAATGAGCTGTAGAGATAGGCTTGATAGACGGGCACCGCTTCGCTGCCGGTATTCGTCCAGCCTGCCTCGACGGGGAAGTCTCCACCGTTATACGTCTTCAATAACGACATCCCGTAAATGGAAGCGGAACCGTTACCGATCGTCACCGTGTAGGAGACGCTCCCCTCTTCTTCTCCCGCAGGATATAACTCTAGCGTGTAATCATTATAGCCGGAGACGATTCCGTTAATGGTTTGAGCCGTCTCCTCCGATTCGCCCCATGAGGCGACCGGATCTTGAGATGTCGCTCCGAACCCTGTGCCGCTATAAAGAGCAGCGCCGCTATAGATCTCCGGATCAAATACCAAGTTCATTTGGGGACTTTCATACGTTTCCGACAATGAAAAGTTATAGTAGTCATCGCGGATGTATTGATCTTTTTTAACTTCGAAACCTTGGACGCTCCAAGCCTCGATGCCTGTAGGCAGCAATGACTCCGGTTCCGTTAGCGTATGAGAAATATGAATGCGATGCCTGAACCTGTGCCCTTCCGAGTCCTTGACCACGATCTCGACGTTGTCGCCCAACTCCAAACCAAAGCTGTACTGGCCTTCTCCGTTAGACGGAAGCTCCGTTTGCCCATCCTCGTTGTTCACGACATAGATGCCAAGGAGTTCCGATTGAGGATCGACAAGGAGCGGAGTGAACGAAATATCTGCGTTCGTGCCATGAGCTGTCACACTGTAAAATCCGAAGCCGCCTTGGCTTTCGGCATAGAAAGATTGGCCGTCGTTTTCGAACGCCATCTCGCTAAGCGACAGCTTCAGAGAATCGGGACCGGACTCACTTTCCTCAGAAGGCCGCCATACGTTAATGATCGTGTCTTGGGCAGCCGGATTCCCGGCAATGTCCTTCATCTTGACAACGATCTCGTTCCAGCCATATTGTAGGGAATTCGCTCCGGCAAAAAACATCCCCATTTCAATGCCGTATCCCTCGGCCTCGAGTTCCGAAGTGACGTTTTCAGGTGTGAGGTACACCCGGAAACTCGCATTCGGAGCCGGCAAGATCATGGTGTAATCGTACGTGCCGTTATGACTGACAGGCAAGGTCGCTGACTCTTGGCCCGAATCCAGGTATGCATACACCATAGCCAATGCTTGGCGAGACTCGCCAACCTTAATATCGATCGTGTACTCGTCCGTCTCATTGGATTCTTCGTCGTATTCCCTTGTAATCTCGAGAATAAAGACGTTGTCCCCTTCTTCAAGCGTACCGAAATCAACCGCCATCGAGCGGGAAGCATCGCCGTCATAGCCAGCGATTAAATCATCGCTGTATTCTTTTCTTAGCGAGGCATAAGTTACCGTCTCGTCGAAGATCAGGTTCGAACTCAGGGAGACGGATGTATCCGGCAGCTCGGCGTAGAATACTTTCTCAAACATGTAATCCCGACCTTCGTGCCAAGCGACTGCTTGATTGTCGCTTCGCGCATCCGTCCAGGATGTTACGCCTTCAATCGTCGATACCGCAGAATTCCCTTCCCGCGTAACGACAATCTTGTATTCGGACACAGTCGTGCCGTTTTGCGCCGTTACGACGACTTTTAAGTTATTTTCGCCTACCGCCAACGCATGAAGCCCGTCGCCTGTCAGTGTAGCGAACGGAGAACTGGCTGTCGCGTTAATCACCAATTCGCTTCTAGAGTAGGGAACCGAAAGCGTATAGTCCTTGGTATAAGCGCTAAACGGCGGCGTAAGCGTCCCGTCCGAAATGGTTAAGCTGCTCAGCGTCGAGTCTTGCGAAGCGGGCTGTCGCGTTACCAGAATGACGTAACTTTGCTTAAACCCGCTTTGGGACGTTACCTCCACAGCAACCGTATTTTGACCCACGCTTAATGAAAGTTCTCCGGTCTCGCTTCCGCTAGCCGCACTTTGATTGTTGACTTTGATCGTAGAGGTTCCCGCCGCAACGGTCGGCGTCACTTTTATCGTCGTCGTCGTGTACGGCACACTTACTGTATACTCGTTGACGCTGCTCTTGAAGCCCGGAGACAACGTGCCCGCAGATACGGATAATCCGCTCAGCATTGCGTTGCTGTCAGCCGAACGCGTCACGACGATGACATAGGTCTTGGGCGACTTGCCGCTTTCCGTTGTGACGATCGTTATGGTCTTTGGTACTCCCGCCACGAGATCGATAGCCTGCGAGTTTTGGCCGCTTACGACCACTGTTCCATTTACGGTCACAGTGCCGCCGCCTTGCGCATTTACGGTCAGACTGGATGTATCGCTGGAAGCCAACACATCAGCGTAGTTATACGTGGTTTTAACAAACGAGAACCCGCTAACCGATCCGCTCAGCGCAAGCTCCGTCAG
The DNA here is from genome assembly GCF_030014955.1 of Cohnella hashimotonis. Lineage (NCBI taxonomy): Bacteria > Bacillati > Bacillota > Bacilli > Caryophanales > Paenibacillaceae > Cohnella > Cohnella hashimotonis. The sequence goes on along the minus strand of NZ_JAGRPV010000002.1, from coordinate 190,814 downwards.
ATCCGCGCTCGCCGCCTGCGTATAGCTCGCGCTGCCGACCGGACTGTTCGGATAGCCCGCACGCGTCGCGATGGCCTTGATCGTGCCCGCGGCGTCGATGGTCGGCTTGCTGCTGGCCGAATACTCCTTGGTCGCGCCCGTGACGCCGGTCGCGGGCGTGCTTCCGTCCGTCGTGTAATAAATATGCTCGGCGCCATCCGAAGAGATCGTTACTGGCGTGCCGAAAGCGACCGCGCCTGACGGCGGGTTAAACGTCGGCGTGGCCAAAGCCGAGTTTTCGCGCGTGACCATGATCGTATATTTCTGTTTATCGCCGTTCTGCGCAGTAACTTCGACCGTGATCTGATTGGAGCCCGCGCTCAGCGGGATCCCGGCACTCGCGCTGCCGCTCGTTACGGCCGCGTCGTTGACCTTGATCGTCGCCGCGCCGTTTGCCGCCGTCGGGGTCACCGCGATGCTCGTTACCGCGTTGCCTACGCTCGCCGTATAGTTCGTCGTCCCGCTGGCGAACGTCGGGCTCAACGTCCCCGCGGACAGCGTCAGTCCGCTCAGCGTAGCGTTGGACGAAGGCAGGCGCTGAATCGTAATGGCGTACATCTTCTGCGTGGCGCCGTCGGCGGCGCGCACCGTAAACGGCACGCTCGTATTTACGATCGTATAAGGAATTTCCGCGCCCGAGGCGTACTCGTTGGTTCCTAGCAACACCTTCGCAGTCGCGTTGATCGTATTGATCTTCAGCTTGATCGCCGACGTATCGGACGGTACCTTGACCGTCCAGCCGCCGCTGCCGGAAACGACTTCGTAAGCGGTCGTTCCGTCCGTTCCGGTCGCCGTAACGCTCTGCACGGCCGTCTCGTTCGTCATCGACCGGACCGCGGTCAGCTTGTACGACATGACGACGCCGTCGATCGTCGCTTGAATGACGATCTCATTGGTTTGTTGCGCCAGCGGAATGTTGTACCGCCAGGCGATCTGGTCCGGCAGCACCGTACGCGCCGCCGTGAACATCGGCTCCGGCTCGACGTTCTGGCCGTTGACCGCGATGTCCAGCTCCGGGCCGGTCACGGGAACGACCAGCGTCAGGTTGCTCGTGCCGCTCGGAATGCTCAGCGGGGCCGGTGCGGTTGTCGAGTTGAAGTCGATGTTAATCCCTTCGGCGCCAGGGAACACGACGCTAACGTTGTTCAGCATCTGCCGCGTGACGGTGACCTTGTAGGACTTGCTGGCGCCGTTCTGCGCGGTGACGAGGATCGTAATCTCGTTTGCGCCGTAGGCAAGGTTAACGGTACGCTGCCCGCCGTTCGGCGTCTGCCCGTTGATCGTGAGCGAAGCAGTACCGCTCTGTACGCTCGCCCCGACGACGATGCTTGTCCGGCTGCTCTCGACGCTGGCCGTGTACGACATAACGCCCGCGTCGAAGGAAGGACTGATCGTCGCGCCCGACAGGCTGAGCGAACCGAGATTCGCATTGGCAGGATCGTTGCTAATCGGCGTCGGCGTGGCGGCTGGACCGGTGCCGTTGTTATTCGCCTTGTCCGTCTCATACTGCTGCTTCTGCTGCTCGTTCAGCTTTTTCAGCAGCTCTTCCTCGGCTTTTCGCTTGGCCGCTTCCGCCGCCAATCTGTTCGCCTCGATCTGCGCCTGCTTGGCCGCCTCGATGGCCTTGAGCGCCGCGGCGTTAATCTTGTCCGCAAGCTCCTTCAGCTTGGCCGCTTCCTCGGCCGCTTTTTTCTTCGCGGCTTCCTCGGCCAGCTGCTTTGCCTTTTCTTGCTTTGCCTTTTCCTTATCGCTAAGCTGGCTCAGCTGGTCCTTGTCCAGCCCGAACGACGTTTTTTCCTGCTCTTCGATCTTCTTGATCTGCTGCTCGTCCATCTTCTTCTGGTCGATCGCCTGCTTGGCGATGACGCCCAGCAGCTCCTGCGTATTCTGGATAAACTGCTCCAGCTGCTGCTGCAGCCCCGCAGGCACGCCGCTTTGTTTGAATTTCTCGACGGTCTGCCGATTCTCCTCGTCGATCTTCTCCTTGCTGCGCAGAATCGCTTCGATGAGTGCCGGAGAAGCGTTTTTGACGATCTCCTCGATGTCCACAAGCGTCGTCAGCTCGCCCAGATCGGTACCGCTCGTCGGATCGAGCGAGAGCTGCTGCGTCGGATACAGATCGATCGTCTTGGACCCGCCCGACGAGCCGGTCTTGCCGGAGCTCTCTCCGCTCTCGCTTCCCGTCTTCTCCGCATTCTCGGACGTAAACCGCACGACGCCCGACATGACCGACGTATTCGTACCGCCCGTCTCCGGATTGACTCGCGCCAGGAACGCCGTGCCGCGCACGCCCATGATCGCCGTCGGCGTCTCCAGCTTGAAGTCGTCGTCCTGGCTCTTGATCGACTTTACGTCCACCCAGGCCGTTCCCTTGAGCATGCTGACCTTCGTCACCGTGCCCTTTTTGTCCGACAGCTTCGAAAACGTCAGCGTCGCGTTCTCCCCGACCGTGAACTTGTCGTCCTCCGACGTCCCGTTCGAGAACTGCAGCACCGCCGATCCTTTGCTCCCGGTGATCAGCTTGTCCCCCTGGTTCAGGCTCAGCTTCGCGAACGCCTTGAACAGCTTCGAGCCGCCCGCTTTTTGCACCTGCACGTCTCCGCTCAGCTGCTTGATCACCGCGATCCGCGACGAAGAAGCCGCGTGCGCCTCCCCGCCGAACGCAGCCGATACCGGCAGCAGCAGCAATAGCGCCGCCAACAGGTACATGCTCAACTTTCGATACATGAACTTCACTCCTACTTTTCTAAGTACTTGAACGCTATCTATGTAGCTGTCAATGCAAGAAATCAATGAAACAAGCTATTTGATTATATCGTAAAATTAGCATTTTTTGTCGATTTATCAAGCGAGATCTTCGTAAAAATTAAGCACGTTTCTTGTAAAAAAATCTCCCGCTCTCCATAGGAGGAAGGCGGGAGATTTTCTGGCGGGTCGCATCTATCTTTTTACTCGGAGGCTCGCTTGATCACGAGATTGCAAGACCAGGCTGCACCCTCGAACAATCCGGTCGCCTGCATGACGATCTCGCTCGTCCCGGGCTCCGGCGTCAGTGTATAAAGCCCGTCGCTGTTCGGAGCGTAGGGGACGTCTCCTACCTTTACGACGGCTTCCCCGCCTGCAGGCATGCCCAGACCGATCCACATCCTTTCCGGAAAATCGTCCAGGTTCGCTTCATAACGGCCAGTCGCTTCATTGTAGGCGAACACCATGCTGGAGCCCCATCCGGTATAGATCAACCTAGGATAGACAGGCGCCCCACGATATACAACGAGATCGTAATCGAGCCGGCTCCCTTGCTCATCCCTGACTATGACCGTGTATTCGCTTCGTCCCATAGGAAGCGCCCCGACATAACGGCCCGTCCCCCCTGCGCCATAAGGCCCCAGGACGACCGCTTCCGTCGTACCTTCGTCCGTTACCCAACGCAGATCAAGCAGATCATGCGCCTCCGGCACGATCAGACGGAATCGCTTCTGCCCTTCGTAAACCAAGGAGGATTCTGTGGCAGGCTCTTCGCCGTGCGAACTTTGCGCGCTCCAAGAGGCCAGTCCCACAGGATTCAACGCTAGCGAACCGTAATAAAGATGAAGGTCGATGCTCGCATGCCTTCCGTACGAGTCCGTCATTTCGATCAAAAAGGCGTTGTCTCCGTCAGCAGGCGCAAACGGGTACGTGAAGCTGGATTCCGTCTCGTCATAGGGGACTTCGACATCGTTGATCCGAACGGACGAATCCGGATCAGCGCCGTTTACATAAAGTTTGAAGTCGCTTTGTCCCGGGGCGTCGTTCAGCATGGCGTGAAGACTGCCGGCAAAACTGTCGAGCTCGGCCTCGCGCTGCTCGCCGTCCTGCTTGTATGCGATGCTGGCCTGAACGTCCGTCGTCATGTCCGGTTCAAACGCCAGCGTGTACGCCAAGGGCGGGCCGTCACCGGAGATCGGGCGTACGACGACGAAGCCATAGTTCGCCCAATCGCCGTACAACTGTAATGGGTAACGCCCTGAGCCTTCGGGGGTTTGGCTCACGCGATCAAAGGATGTATATCCCCCTTGATAGACGGCATCGATTTTCATGCCCGAACCCGGTATGGGCTTGACGTTCACGGCTACTGAATCGACTGGCATCGCTGCCCGATATACGGTCTGCTGCGACGCGTCGCGGATGAATTCGACCGGCGCCGCGGAGGCCTCCGCAGGGTACTGCACAGGCGTCCCTATGATGCTCGCCATATCGTAACCGTCCGGCAAGCCGTCTCCTCTCCAGATGTGAACGACGCCTTCTTTTGCCGTTCCTTCGTGGCCGGGGTAATACGTCCGAATCTCCGCAACGTTCCATCCAGGCGACAACGGCACGATATAGTAGCCTTCGGCATTCCGTACGGCCTTCACTCGATTTCCGGCGCCGCCGGGATTGAGCGGATCCGCCTCGTAAACCCAAACGTCGGATTCGACCAACATATCGAAGCTATTGCTGCGAAGCATCAGATTCTGGTCCTTTCCCCGAACCGACACCGTATAATTGCCGCCCCCGGCAGGCACCAGATGAACTGCAGCCCTGCCGTCCGTCATCAGATTCGCAGCCCATTGCTGCTGCTTGACCGCGATGTAGTAGACTTCATAATCCGTTGTCGTACCGCCTTCGGTTACGGAATAGGAGAGTCTGACGCTGACGACAGGATCGTCCATCGGCATGCTTCCGAATAACGAGCCGTCTTCCTCTTGTTGGATCGTCTCCTCGCTGACCGTCAGCCTTGCGTCAGAGACGACGGCCGGATCGAACTGAAATTGCATACTCAGTTGTCTGTCCTCTTCCTCCGGCACGAAGAGGCCATAGGACTTGCTTACGTACGATCCGTCCTTAAAGCTGTAAAGAAGCATCGGCTCGATGGGCGCTTCTCCCCAAGCAATGCCCAAAGACACCAAACCTTTCAGTTCGATATCAAGAGGTTTGACCCATATAAATACGGTCGCGGGCGCCGATTCTTCCCCGTTCGACATGGCCTTGAACTGGAAGCTGTCCATGCCCGAGAAGTCATCGTCCGGCGTATAGCTGAAGGAACTGGAGTCGGCCGCATTTAACGTCGCTTCGCCGTGTTCGCTTGCGGCGACGATCTCGTAACTCACGGCTCCACGGCTGCCATGGCTTCGCAAAATGCCGTTGACCGGCGTGTTGGCATTCGTCTCTATCGAAAAGCTCTCTGCCGTTAGCGTCGCCGCCCTGTTAGCGATCAGCTGGTAGGTCTTTGTCGCGTTACCGATCTGCGCTTGAATAACGATCGTATTGGAGCCCGGCTGCAGCGGGATGCTGTAGGTCCAGGCCGAATCGGCCGCGACATAGACGAGCGAAGCCAGCCCTGCGCCGGTCGGGGGCACGGACTGCCCGTTGACGGTCACTGACGGCGCTTGGGCGACCGGCAGCTTCAGCGTCAGCGATGCCGTATTCGCAGGCACGTCGAATGTCGTAGCGGGATTCGCGGCCGTAAAGTCAATATGAAGCGGCAGGCCGCCCGCGATCTCGATGTCGGCACTGTCAAGCAATTGGCGCGTCGCCTTAATCTTGTAAATCCGGCTCGACGTGCCATTAGCTGCCGTTACGTGAAGCTGAATCTCGTTATCTCCATAAGCAAGCGGAATGTGAGCGGCTCCGCCCGTCCAATCCATACCGTTGACGGTCAGCTTCGCGCCCGGCTCATTCAAGGAAGGCGTAACGTCCAGGAAGGAGACGGCGCCTCCGACGCTGACGGTATAGGCTAGAATATCCGGATTAAACGTCGGGCTTAGCGAAATGCCCGTCGGCAGCCCCAATCCGTTCAGGCGCGCATTGTCCGAACCCGGCGTCGGCGTCGGTCCCGTCTCCCTTGGTGGCGTCGGCGTCGGGAGAGACGTCCCGTAGTTGCCCGCCTTGTCCTTGCTGTATTGCTGCTGCTGAACGGGGGTCATTGCGGCGAGCAGCGCCGCTTCGGCCTTCGCCGCCGCCTCGGCCGCAGACTTGCGGTTCGCTTCCGCTTGCGCCAGCTTGGACGCTTCGATCGTCTGCATTTGCCCCGCCAGCCGCTGCTCAAGCTCCTTTAGCTTGGCCGCTTCCTCGGCCGCTTTTTTCTTCGCGGCTTCCTCGGCCAGCTGCTTTGCCTTTTCTTGCTTTGACTTTTCCTTATCGCTAAGCTGGCTCAGCTGATCTTTGTCCAGCCCGAACGACGTTTTTTCCTGCTCTTCGATCTTCTTGATCTGCTGCTCGTCCATCTTCTTCTGGTCGATCGCCTGCTTGGCGATGACCCCCAGCAGCTCCTGCGTGTTCTGGATAAACTGCTCCAGCTGCTGCTGCAGCCCCGCAGGCACGCCGCTTTGTTTGAATTTCTCGACGGTCTGCCGATTCTCCTCGTCGATCTTCTCCTTGCTGCGCAGAATCGCTTCGATGAGTGCCGGAGAAGCGTTTTTGACGATTTCCTCGATGTCCACAAGCGTCGTCAGCTCGCCCAGATCGGTACCGCTCGTCGAATCGAGCGAGAGCTGCTGCGTCGGATACAGATCGATCGTCTTGGACCCGCCCGATGTGCCGGTCTTGCCGGGGCTCTCTCCGCTCTCGCTCCCCGTCTTCTCCGCATTCTCGGACGTAAACCGCACGATGCCCGACATGACCGACGTATTCGTACCGCCTGTCTCCGGATTGACTCGCACCAGGAACGCCGTGCCGCGCACGCCCATGATCGCCGTCGGCGTCTCCAGCTTGAAGTCGTCGTCCTGGCTCTTGATCGACTTTACGTCCACCCAGGCCGTTCCCTTGAGCATGCTGACCTTCGTCACCGTGCCCTTTTTGTCCGACAGCTTCGAAAACGTCAGCGTCGCGTTCTCCCCGACCGTGAACTTGTCGTCCTCCGACGTCCCGTTCGAGAACTGCAGCACCGCCGATCCTTTGCTCCCCGTGATCAGCTTGTCCCCCTGGTTCAGGCTCAGCTTCGCGAACGCCTTGAACAGCTTCGAGCCGCCCGCTTTTTGCACCTGCACGTCTCCGCTCAGCTGCTTGATCACCGCGATCCGCGACGAAGAGGCCGCGTGCGCCTCCCCGCCGAACGCAGCCGATACCGGCAGCAGCAGCAATAGCGCCGCCAACAGCGTAAATCCAAATTTTCGAATCATACTCGCACTCCCAATCCCTACCTAAAATAAGTGCCTTTGCACGGTCATTTGCTATGTTAAGATGCCGCAATTACTATTATAAAATTGGAAAAATGGCGAATATATGCGACTACATTCACAATTATCGCCATAAGCGGCCACTGAATCTGTAATGACCGCCACATAATCGCGCGCCTAAACAAAAAAATCCCGTCCACCGGAAATTAATCCTGCGAACGGGATTCTTCTATAAATATCCTATGCTTTTAAGCCTTCACTTTGGTCGGCACGTTGATTCCGGCTGTCGCGCTCAGCATCCAGATGTGCTTCTGCAGCGCTTCGACTTGCTTCGTGAGCAAGTCCGCCGTCGGCGCGTCGCCGGCTTCGTCGGCCAGCTCCAGCGTTTCGTTCAATCCGTTGGTCAGCAGGATAAAGTCGTCGATGACGGCCTTGACCATGTCGACGTCCTTCGTCTCGTCGCCGCCTTCCTTCACCTTCGTGAGCGACAGGTATTCCTTCATCGTGGAAGCCGGCTTGCCGCCGATCGAGAGGATACGCTCAGCCACCTCGTCCAGCGAGAGCGCCGCGAAGTCGTACAGCTCTTCGAACTTTAAGTGAAGCGTCTGGAAGTGCGGCCCCTTCACGTACCAGTGGAAGTGATGCAGCTTAAAGTAAATGACGCTCCAGTCCGCCAGATTTTGATTGAGATTGTTCTGGATCTTAGGCATGTGAATCCCTCCCGATTGGATAAGCTTGCTCTCCTAATTTACCCGGGAAGGGCGTTCTTCAAGCAGGCGTGCCTCAAAACCGCTCTAAACCGTCCGCAAAGAGGCCAGGTGCTCCGCGATTTTACGACCGTGATAACGTCCGCTTTCGATAAAGATTTCGTTGGCATCGCGGCCCGTCGAGACGACGCCTGCGAGGTAGAGTCCGGGTACGTTGGTCTCCATCGTCTCCGGATCGTGCGTCGGCGGGATGATCCCATCCGGCGCCTCGACGCCCATCGACCGCAGGAAAGCCCGATCCGGACGAAAACCCGTCAGCGCCAGCACGAAGTCTGCAGGCAGCGTTTCCTTGACGGCCTCTGGCCGGCCGTCAGCCGAATCCGCAGCGCGCACGCTTTCTATCGTGACCTGGTCGTAGCCGATCTCCACGACTCGGCTCTGAAGCCGCAGATCGATTCGCCCTTTTGCCGCATAGCTGTCGAAAATCGGGCGCACCCAAGGCTTAATGTTGGCGGATACCGATTCTCCCCGGTACACCACCGTCACCTTCGCGCCTACGCGCTCCATCTCCAGCGCCGCGTCGACGGCGGAGTTGCTGCCGCCGATAACGACGACACGCGTCCCCGCGTACGGATGCGCTTCGGTGAAAAAATGGCTCACATGCGCGTGATCCTCGCCCGGAATGCCGATCCGGTTCGGATGGTCGAAGTACCCGGTCGCGATGACGACCTTGCGGGCATGCGTAATGGCAGGCTGCCCGGATCTGCCCACCGACATGACGCGGAACGCGTCGCCGTCCCGTTCGACGGCGGTGACGGCTTCATAGCGGCGAATCCGCAGCTCCCGTCTCTCGGATACGATGCGATAATAATTCAGCGCCTCCAGGCGGGATGGCTTGTCGTTCGGCGTGATAAACGGCACGCCCGCGATCTCAAGCATCGGCGCCGTGCTGAAAAACTGCATATTGACCGGGTAACGGGAGATCGAATACCCGACATTTTCCTTTTCGAATATTAACGGGTTGTAGCCCTTGTCCTGCAGTTCGGCCGCGGCAGACAGACCGCAAGGCCCGGCTCCTACGATGACGATATCTTCCATGACGCAGTTGTCCGCCTTTCCTCTTGATGGCTTCTTTTAAGTATACGTCCAACGACCGCCAGTGTAAAAAACGCAGAAATCGCCGGGAGGCGGCTCCCTGCGAACAGGTGCCGCCTCCCGGCGATTAGGTAAGGCTATTCTCCGCCGCCGACCCGAATCCGGGTGAGCGCGCGCTGCAGCGCAGCCTCGGCCCGTTTGTGGTCGACCTCGGTTTGCTTGTGGTTCAAACGGTCCTGCGCGCGCTCCTTGGCTTGCTGCGCACGGTGGACGTCGATGTCGCCGCCGAGCTCCGCGGATTCGGCCAGGATGACGACCTTATCCTTGCGGACTTCCATGAAGCCGCCGTGAACCGCGATAAACTCATCGGTGTTCCCGATCTTCGCCTTGACAGGCGCGATCTTGAGCGGCGTCACCAGCGGGATGTGATGCGGCATGATGCCCAGATCCCCGTCCACGCCGCGGGCGACAACCATGTTGACGTCCTTGTCATAGACAGTCCGCTCGGGGGTGACGATCTCCAAACGTAAGGTGCTCATATCGATACCTCCATCAAAAGCGGATTAGAGCCCTTGAGCGAGCTTCTTCGCCTTCTCGACTGCGCCTTCAATCGAGCCGACATTATGGAACGCCGGTTCCGGAAGATCGTCATGCTTCCCTTCAAGGATCTCTTTGAAGCTGCGAACGGTATCTTTAACCGGCACGTATACGCCAGGCATGCCGTTGAAGGCTTCGGCAACGTGCAGCGGCTGGGACAGGAACAGTTGGACGCGACGCGCGCGCAGAACGACGAGCTTGTCGTCCTCGGACAGTTCGTCCATACCGAGGATAGCGATGATATCGAGCAGTTCCTTATAGCGTTGAAGCAGCTTCTTGACGCCTTGCGCGACGGCATAGTGCTCTTCGCCGACGACTTCCGGCGCCAGAACGCGGGAGGACGATGCCAGCGGGTCGACGGCCGGGAAGATACCCATCGCCGCGATGTTCCGCTCGAGGTTCGTCGTCGAGTCCAAGTGAGCGAACGCCGTAGCCGGAGCCGGGTCGGTATAATCGTCCGCCGGTACGTAGATCGCTTGGATCGAGGTAACGGAACCCTTCTTCGTCGAGGTGATCCGTTCTTGCAGTTGACCCATTTCGGTAGCCAGCGTCGGCTGGTAACCTACCGCGGACGGCATCCGGCCAAGGAGGGCGGATACTTCGGAGCCGGCTTGCGTGAAGCGGAAGATGTTGTCGACGAACAGCAGTACGTCGCGTCCTTCTTCGTCGCGGAAGTACTCGGCCATCGTCAGACCCGTCAGCGCGACGCGCAGACGCGCGCCCGGAGGCTCGTTCATTTGGCCGAACACCATTGCGGTCTTCGCGATAACGCCGGAGTCGCTCATTTCGTGGTACAAGTCGTTACCTTCGCGCGTACGCTCGCCTACGCCTGCGAATACGGAGATACCGCCGTGCTCCTGAGCGATGTTGTGGATGAGCTCTTGCATCGTAACCGTCTTGCCGACGCCTGCGCCGCCGAAGAGGCCGACCTTACCGCCCTTGGCGTAAGGCGCCATCAGGTCGATGACCTTAATGCCCGTCTCCAGGATCTCTTGCGAGGTGGAGAGCTCTTCGAAAGGAGGCGCCTGGCGGTGAATCGGATTCGCGATCGTGCGGTCGACCGTACCGGCGTTGTCGATCGGGTCGCCCAGCACGTTAAATACGCGGCCGAGCGTCGCCGGTCCGACCGGTACCGTGATCGGCGCGCCTGTATCGACGGCTTCCGTACCGCGGATGAGACCGTCCGTCGAAGACATGGCGACCGTGCGGACCATGTTGTCGCCCAGATGCTGCGCGACTTCGACCGTCAGCTTGACTTCGCGTTCGCCGGTCTGATGAATTTGGATTGCGTTGAGGATGTCCGGCAGATGGCCGTTGTCGAACTCGATGTCGACGACCGGGCCCGTGACCTGGACAATGCGCCCCTTGCTCATTCGTGTCCCTCCTGTAACTTCAGTCTATATCCGTATCCTTCGCTTCGCGGGCGGCCTGGCCGCCACGAGCGAAAGTTTAGCTCAATGCGTTTGCGCCGCCGACGATCTCAGCGATTTCCTGCGTAATGGCCGCTTGACGTGCGCGGTTGTACGTCAGGGTCAGCTCGTTGATCCGTTTGGTGGCGTTCTTGGTCGCGTTGCTCATTGCCGTCATCCGCGAACCGAACTCGCTCGCCTTGTTCTCCAGCAGCGCGCTGTAGACCAGGGTTTCCGCGTACTTCGGCAGCAGGACGTCCAGCACCGCTTCCGGAGACGGCTCGTATTCGTAGCCTGCGCTCGGTCCGGCTTGCTTCGTCGCGCCGAGCGCAGAAGCGTCCAGCGGCAGCAATTGCTTGACCGTCGGCAGTTGCGTAAGCGCGTTGATGAACCGGTTGTAGACGAGATGGACCTCGTCGTACGTCCCTTGCTCGAACCCGCCTACGGCCGCCGCCGCGATTGCCTTCACGTCGGCGAACTTCGGCGAGTCGGGCACGCCGATGACGTCCTGGACGATCGCGTAATCGCGGCGTTTCAGGTAGTCGCGGCCTTTGCGTCCGATGACGAACAGATCGTACTCCGCCTTGGACTTGTGCTTGCTCTTGAGCGTGTCCACGAACTTCTTGAGCAGACCGCTGTTGAGACCGCCGGCCAGACCGCGGTCGGACGTAAAGATCACATATGCAGTCTTCTTCACCTCTCGGGTTTGGAGCATCGGGTGCTTGACGCTGCCGCCGCCGCCTGCAATGCTCGAGACGACTTCCTTGAGCTTGTCGGCATAAGGCCGGCCCGCGAGCGCCGCATTCTGCGCGCGCTTGAGGTTCGCCGCCGCGACGAGCTCCATCGCCTTGGTGATCTGCTTCATGTTCTGCGTGCTCTTGATCTGACGCTTAATCTCGCGCATCCCTTTAGCCATTCATGTCACCACCTTATTGTCCGCGCCGGGCGACCTCGCGGTCGCGCGGCGGCGCGGAAGCTTCTATGGCCGAAGCCTTCGCTATCCAAGCTTAAGCGGTCGTAGCGAAGCTCTTCTTGAAGGCGCCGATCGCTTCGACGAGCGCCTTGTCGTTATCGGGCAAAATATCCTTCGTATCGCGGATGGACGCCAGGATCTCGGGGCGCTGCGCATCCAGATAGCTCAGGAACTCGGATTCGAAGCGGCGAACGTCTTGTACCGGCACGCTGTCGGCGTGGCCTTTGGTGACCAGGTACAGGGAGACGACTTGGCGCTCCAGCGGCATCGGTACGTTGATGCCTTGCTTCAGAATCTCGAGGGTGCGGATACCGCGGTCGAGACGGGATTGCGTGACCTTGTCAAGGTCGGAACCGAACGCTGCGAACGCAGCCAGCTCGCGGTATTGGGCGAGGTCGGTCTTGAGCGTGCCCGCGACCTTCTTCATCGCCTTCGTCTGCGCGGACGAACCTACGCGGGATACCGAGTTACCGACGTTGACGGCCGGACGCTGACCGGAGTAGAACAGGTCGGACTCGAGGAAGATCTGACCGTCGGTGATCGAGATGACGTTCGTCGGGATGTAAGCCGAGATGTCGCCGGCTTGGGTCTCGATGAACGGCAGCGCGGTGAGCGATCCGCCGCCGAGCTCGTCGTTCAGCTTGGCTGCGCGCTCCAGCAGACGGGAGTGCAGGTAGAATACGTCGCCCGGATAAGCTTCGCGGCCCGGAGGACGGCGGAGCAACAGGGACAGCTCGCGATATGCTGCGGCTTGCTTGGTCAAGTCATCATAGATGATCAGGACGTGCTTGCCGTTGTACATGAATTCTTCGCCCATGGCGCAGCCGGTGTAAGGCGCGATGTAGAGCAGCGGGGACGGCTCGGATGCGCTCGCCGTAACGACGATCGTGTAGTCCAGCGCGCCTTGACGGCGGAGGGACTCAACGACTGTACGGACGGTCGATTGCTTCTGGCCGATGGCGACGTAGATACAAATAACGCCATTGCCCTTTTGGTTGACGATCGTATCGATCGCGATCGTCGTCTTGCCGGTCTGGCGGTCGCCGATGATGAGTTCCCGTTGGCCGCGGCCGATCGGGATCATCGCGTCGATTGCCTTGATGCCGGTTTGCATCGGCTCGAATACGGACTTACGGGCCATAACGCCCGGAGCCGGGGATTCGATCGGGCGGAACTTCGTCGTTGCGATCGGACCGTTGCCGTCGACCGGCTGACCCAGTGCGTTGACTACGCGGCCGAGCATCGCTTCGCCGACCGGCACTTCCATGATGCGGCCGGTACGCTTGACTTGGTCGCCTTCGCGAATGCCGGTGTACGGGCCCAAGATGACGACACCGACGTTGTCTTCTTCGAGGTTGAGGGCCATGCCCACGACGCCGTTCGAGAATTCAAGCAGCTCGCCGGCCATCGCTTTTTCCAATCCGTGGACGCGAGCGACGCCGTCGCCGACCGTGATGACGGTACCGACGTCAACGACTTGGATATCGGATTGATAGTTCTGAATCTGCTGCTTGATCAGCGTGCTGATTTCTTCAGGACGGATACTCAATTCGTTCACCCCTGTCTCCTACTTACAAGATACATGCGTATATTACAGACTCGTTTGAAGTTCTTTGGACAGACGGTTCAGCTTGCCGCGCAGGCTGCCGTCGTAGAGCGTGTCGCCGATGCGGACCGTAATGCCGCCGATCAGCGACTCGTCGACCTCGCCGATAACGCGAACCTTTTTGCCGATGACCGCGGCGAAGCTAGTCGCGATCTCTTCGGATTGTTCGGGCGTGAGCGGCTTGGCCGAGGTGACCACGGCGTCGGCGCGTCCGAGGACGCCTCCGGCGACCGACATGTACGCGTCCAGCACGGACGGAATCTCGGTCTCGCGACCGCGTTCGACCAGCAGGCTGACCGTGTTCAGCACGATCTGGGAGACGTTGTCGCCGAACGTGCTGCGCAGCAGCGCGATTTTCTTGTCCAGCGTGATGTTCGGGGCCGACAGAAAAACGCGCAAGTCCGCGTTCGCTTCGATCGCGTCCGCGACCAGCTTCAGTTCGTTCTCCGTGCCGGCTACCGCGTCTTGCTCGCTCGCCAGATCGAAGAGCGCTCTGGCGTATCGTTTGGCTACGACCGTGCCGCGGCTCATGACTTCTTACCTACGTCTTTGAGATATTGATCGACCAGTTCGCCTTGGGCGCCCGCATCGACTTGCTTCTCGAGGATCTTGCTGGCGATCTGAACGGACAGGCCGCCGACTTCGGATTTGAGCGAAGCGATCGCCTTGTTCTTCTCGGCTTCGATGTCGCGTACCGCTTCTTCCTTCAGGCGGCTCGATTCGCCGCGCGCCGCGGAGATGATGTCGTCGGCTTGCTTGGAGCCGGTCGACTTCGCTTGCTCGATAATATCATAGGCTTCCTTGCGTGCTTGCTGCAGCGATTGCTTCTGCTCTTCGAGGAAACGTTCGCTCTCGGAGCGGTTGCGCTCGGCCGTGTCGATCTGCTCTTTGACAAGCTGACGGCGCTTTTCCATAATGCCGAACAGCGGACCGAAGGCGTACTTCGACAACAGCAGATACAGGATGCCGAATGCGATGACTTGAACAAAAAAGTTGGTCCATGTGATGGTCAACGATAGCCACTCCTTTCACCCAAAAACTGTCGATCAAATCCGAATTGCGTCCTCTTGCATAAGGAAGGCGTGGAGGCAGATGGCTCTCCGCGCCTAACGTTATAGATGAAATTGCTTACTTCGCCATGAAGATGAACGCGAGGACGAGGGAGATGATCGGCAGTGCTTCTACCAGACCTACGCCGATGAAAGCCGTCGTTTGCAGGGCGCCGCGCAGCTCAGGCTGGCGGGAGATGCCCTCGACCGTCTTGGAGAAGATCAGACCGTTACCGATACCGGCGCCGAGCGCGCCAAGGCCGAACACGATTGCAGCTGCTAACAGAGCATAAATTTCCATTTGTGAATATCCTCCTCGAATTGGGTACTTTGAGATTAATGATCTTCTTCGTGAATGCTAGCCTGACCGATGTAAACCATGGTCAGCATCGTAAATACGAACGCTTGGATGGCGCCTACGAATATACTGAAGCCCTGCCAGACGAGCAGCGCCGGAATCCCGACCCAGCCCATGCCAAGGATAACGCCGATCATGACTTCGCCGGCGTAGATGTTGCCGAACAGCCGGAGACCCAGCGTCAGCGGCTTGGCCACCGTCTCGATCAGGTTGATCGGAAAGAAGAACGGCCACGGCTCGAAGTAATGCTTGAGATAATGCTTGCGGTTGTGGCGGAATCCCTGAATGTGCGAGATTACGATCACAGTGAGGGCGAGACCCATTGTCATAGCGGCGTCTGCCGTAGGAGACTTCCACCATGCGAAGTGGGCTTCCTCCTCGCCGTTCATGAACAGATCCATTCCGAGGAACGTCGCGTGACCGTGCGCTTCGGTAATGAAGTTGAACGGAAGGCCGAGCATGTTGCCGATGAAAATGTAGATGATCAGCGTAAGACCGAGGCTCAGGTAGACGCGACCCCGCTTGAAGTCTGTCGCCATCCCGATGATGTTGCTGACGAACTCGACGACCCATTCCATGAAGTTCTGCAGCTTGCCGGGATTGTCCACGGACAGGTTGCGTACGGACAGGCGCGCGAGTACAAATGCGACGACGCTGGTCACGATGACCATTATGATAGCCGCAAGGTCGAACTTCACACCGCCGAGAATGACGATTGGCGCTAAGTGATCCATGTTAGTGCTTTTCACCCCTTTCATCGGTGGCGTGGCCGCCTTGGCGGCGTCTGGACAAGATACCCAGTAGGAGTGTTGCCAACGGCGCCGCAATTAATCCCGCTACGGTAGCCGGGAGATTGAACTCGAGCAGGCGAACCGACACAAATGCGGCGAGCAGGGCCAACGCAGCGCGGGAAAGGAAGCCGAACCCCGAGCGGGGTCTTCTTCCGCCGGACGCGGCTTCGCCGATCCGAACGGTCTTCCAAGCCAAATGCCACGCGACGAGCAAGCTGCCGATCGCACCGATCAGGAACCCTCCGAAGACAGTCTTGTAAGCGGGCAATACCACCCACCCCAGACATCCCATGGACAAAAAAAAGAACGTAATGCGGGAAACCTTCTTCATCAGAGCAGGCAAATCGTCCATCATTTGCCCCTTCCCTTGACGGCGAACTTCCGAATGAGGCCCACAGCCGAACCGATGCCGGCGACGAGGCCGACGATAAGCCCGACCAGATACCAAGTTGAGGTGCCGCGGTTGCCGTCAACGACGGATCCGACCCACCAGCCCAGGCCTACGCACACGGCCAGTTCGACACCGATAGCGGTTACGAGCCCGGCTGCGCGCCACGGATTCTCGTCCGGCGGCAGAGGCGGTTTTCGTTCGGATTCGGGCATGGACATCCGCTCCTTCGATCCCATCAACAAGAAATTCGACTTAAAGTAAGCCCTTTCTTCCTAATGGTTCAGGTAATATTGTATCCTTGGCCGATGGGATTTGTCAATTCGCATAAATTCAAACATTATGTGAACGCAAGCCCGCCAAACCCTTGATAAATCTGGATTCTTCCGATGTCCAAACCATACAGTTGCGCTGTATGCTGTAGACAATTCACGCGGCCTTCTTTGAGCCGTGCGAGCCGATTCGTCATCCGGCGAAAAATTCGCCGTCATAATTTGGCACCTCGCGTATGCACAAAAGGCGACGGCCCGCCCAAAGGATCTCTCTCCCCTGCGCTTAACCGTCGCCGGGCTCGTCAACCCTCGAAAGCCGACGGCCGTTCTCCCCTGCCAAAATGATGCAGGATCGCTTGCGCGATCCGTCGCGAAGCCTGCCCGTCCCCGTACGGGTTCGCGGCGCGGCTCATCCGTTCGTACAATTCCGGATCGGTGAGCAGAGCGCTCGCTCTGTCGAAAATCAGGTGCTCGTCCGTACCGACAAGCTCCAGCGTACCGGCTCCGACGCCTTCCGGGCGCTCCGTCGTATCCCGCAGCACGAGCACGGGCACGCCGTACGAAGGCGCCTCCTCCTGAATGCCGCCCGAATCGGTCAGGATCAGATGCGTGTGATTGTAAAAATTGTGCAGTTCGACGACGTCGAGCGGATCGATCAGCCGGATGCGCGGGTGATCGCCCAGAATCTCCTCGGCCGGACCCTTGACGGCCGGATTCGGATGCACAGGGTAGACAACGGCGATATCTTCGTACGCCTCGGCAAGCTTGCGGACCGCGCGGAAAATTTGCCGGTGCGGCTCCCCCTGGTTCTCGCGGCGGTGTGCCGTCATCAGGACGAGACGTTTGCCCTTTGCCCAGTCGAGTACCGGATGCGAGAAATCCGGGTTCACCGTATATTGGAAAACGTCCGTTACCGTGTTGCCGGTCACATAGATTCGGTCCTCGGGCTTGCTTTCCTTGCGCAGGTTGCCCGCCGACCACTGGGTCGGCGCAAAGTGCGCGTCCGCCAGCACGCCGGTCAACTGCCGGTTCATCTCCTCCGGATAAGGGGAAAGCTTGTTCCACGTACGAAGGCCCGCTTCGACGTGGCCGATCTGGATCTGCTGCAGGAAAGCGGCATAGCTCGCCAGGAAGCTCGTCAGCGTATCGCCGTGCACGAGCACCATATCGGGCTTGGCTTCGGCCAGAATAGGCTCCAGTCCTTGCAAAACGCGGATCGTGATCTCGTTCAGCGTCTGCCCGACCTGCATGACGTTCATATCGTAGTCCGGCCGGATATCGAAAATATCCAGCACCTGGTCGAGCATCTGCCGGTGCTGCGCGGTTACGCAGACGGTGGATTCGATCAGTCCGGGGTATTTTTGCAGTTCCAGCACGAGCGGCGCCATCTTGATCGCTTCGGGGCGCACGCCGAATATCGACATGATTTTAATCGGTTTCACTATTCCGTACCTCCCGCAGGCCCAGCTCTGCTTTATTTGGTTCCGTACAGCCGGTCGCCGGCATCGCCGAGGCCCGGCACTATGTATCCGTGTTCGTTGAGGTGCGAATCCAGGGCGGCTACGAAAATGTCGATCTCGGGATGCGCCTCCTGAACGGCCTTGACGCCCTCGGGCGCCGCGATAAGGCACATTAGCTTGGTCGGCTTGCAGCCGCGCTGCTTGAGGATCGAGATCGCGGCGTTGGCCGAGCCGCCCGTCGCGAGCATCGGATCGAGTACGATAAGTTCACGTTCCGCGACGTCGGTCGGCAAGCTGACGTAGTATTCGACCGGCTGCAGCGTCTCCTCGTCCCGATACAGCCCGATATGGCCTACGCGAGCGGACGGCAGCAGCTTGAGCACGCCGTCGACCATGCCCAGGCCGGCGCGCAAGATCGGGATCAGGCCGACCATCCTGCCCGCGATGATCTTGCCCTCGGCTTCGACGACCGGCGTCTGCACCTTCGTCGTCGTGAGCGGAAAGTCGCGCGTGGCCTCGTACGCCATCAGCGTGGAGATCTCGTCCACCAGCTCCCGGAACTGCTTGGTCTCCGTCTTTTTATCGCGCAAAAAAGTGACTTTATGCTGAATCAGCGGGTGGTCGCAGACTTGCAATCGCCCCATGGTGTTCCTCTCCTTTATCCGTTCAGATGCCCGTTCATTATAACATTGTCTCCTCCACGGCGCATCCATGCGTCGCCTTCGCTTCCAGACCGCTCCTGTCCGCTCAAAACCCCCTGCAACGTTCGGCGTCGCGCGCCGATAATCATATCAGAAACGATAAGGGAGGCGCGTTGATTTGAAAAAGACAAAGCAAGCTTTATCCGCGTTAACGGCAGGCGCACTCTTGCTGGCCGCGCTCGGCGGCGGCGCAGCCGCGGCTACGACTGACAAGACGGCGGCAGAGAACAAGCTCAAGGCGCTGATCGATGCCGGCATCGTCTCGGGCGATCAGAACGGCAACCTCAACCTGGGCGACAACATTACTCGGGCACAGCTAGCCATCATCGTGGTTCGCGCATTCGGCCTAGAAAGCGAAGCCAAACCGCCCGTTCAGACAGCTACCTTCACCGACGTAGCCCCGGGCTCCTGGTACAGCGGCTATATCTTGTCGGCCAAAACTCTGATCGAAGACAACGGCTACACGCTCGGCACCGGCAACGGCAAGTTCAATCCGAACGGGAATATCACGTCGGCCGAAGCCGTGGCCCTTCTTTGCAAGTTCCTGGGCATCAAGCCGGATTCGTCTACGACGGATTGGGCGTCCGCTTACGTCAAAGCCGCGTTGGAAAAGGGGATCCTGGACGCTACTTCCGCCAAAGGGATCAGCAAAACCAAGGCCGCCACTCGCGAGACCGTGTTCACGTACGCGAATACCGCATTCGGGGCAGTCAAAGACGAGGACGGCAAGACGGTTTACGAGAAGCTGAAGGAAGGCGTCGGCAGCGGCGTCTACAACAAAAAAGAGAACGGCACCGCGCCGTGATGTCCGTCGGCTGCGCGGACTGAGGCGGCGTCGTCCCTCCATCCAGGCATTCGTCACCCTTAGGCCTTCCTCCGCATAGGCTGATGACACAAAGCCCAGGGAGGATGGACCATGACTTCGAAAAACAAAGCCGTGGACAACAGCGCGCATATTTACGAGGCCGATCAGGATTGGGTGGCGGGCGCGAAGCAGCTCCGGCAAAAGCTGTCGGATGTATGCGGCGCCCATCATAACCGCAATGTGCGGGTTAAAACGATCGACGGGCATACGTACGAAGGAACGGTCGTTGGACTCGACGGCTGCCACCTTCATCTGGCCGTCTCGCCGAGCGCCATGGACGCACGCTTCTTCGGCCCTTTCGCCGCGAATTCGATCTTGACGCTCGTGCTGTACGAACTGCTCGTCATTACGCTGCTCATTTGATCGACGTTTCGATCCCGCCTCCCCGAAAGGAGGCGGGATTTTTTTCATTCATGATTTTCCCGCGCCGCGACCATCCTAATCAGACTGCGCCCGATCCGGGCATTGAATTCCAGCGGGACATCAGGAGGTCGGCATGCCGGGTACTTCTTCTAAATCCTCTCGTTACCCGCTGACGGGTCGCGAGCGGGAGCGCGACTTCGCGGTTGCGGGACGAGCGGAGGACGAGCCGCGAGCGACAAAAAAAGCCAAGCTCGACCGCCAAGCCGTGCTGCTGCTCGCCGTGAACGCGTTGTTCACCTGCGGAAATGCGTTGTCCGCCACTTTCGTCAACATTTACATTTGGAAGATCAAACACGACTACGCGCTGCTAGGCTGGTTTGCCGTCGTGCACCAACTCTCGATGTCCCTCACCTTCTGGCTGGCCGGAAAATGGGTCAAGGAAGGTAATAAGATGAACACGCTGCGCGGAGGTGTCATCGCGGCAGCCGCTTTTTACGGCCTGGTGCTCGCCTTCGGAACGCGCGCCGCGGACGCAGTGCCCGTCCTGGGGCTCGTTCAGGGCGTATCCTCCGGGCTTTTCTGGCTGTCTTTTAACGTCGTCTACTTCGAGATCACCGGCCCGGGCAACCGCGACCGCTTCAACGGCTGGGCCGGACTGCTAGGTTCGCTGTCCGGCATGCTGGCGCCCTGGCTTTCCGGCCTGCTCATCTCGAGCAGCGGCGGCAATGCGGGCTATCGCCTCATCTTCGGCATCTCCCTGGCCATCTTCGTCGCGGGCGCCGCGCTCACTTTCGGACTCCGTAAGCGGGAGCCGTCCGGTCGATACGATTGGCGCATCGGGCTTGGCGAGCTTCTTCGAAAAGGCAACCCGTGGCGCGCCATCACCGGCGCGATGGTCGCGCAGGGACTGCGGGAGGGCATCTTCGGATTCGTCATCGCCCTGCTTGTCTATACGTCGACCGGCAGCGAGATGAAGCTCGGGAGCTTCTCGCTTTACACGTCCGCCGCCGCCTTCCTCAGCTTCTGGATCGCCGGCAGGCTGCTGAAGCCGGGCAGGCGATTCTGGGGCATGCTCACGGGCGCTGTGATGATGACCCTTTTTATTGTGCCGCTCTTATGGGGGACAGGCTATTCCGAGCTGCTTATTTTCGGCTTAGGCACCGCTATTTTCGTTCCGCTCTTCTCCATCCCTTCCGTGTCGGTCGTATTCGACCAGATCGGAGGCAACGAGGCCGACGTCAAGCGGCGGGAGGAACGCGTCATCCTTCGCGAGCTGGCGCTGAATGCCGGTCGCTTCGCGGGCGCCCTGACCTTTATCGTTTGCGTCTCCGTCAGCGCCAATCCCGCGCTTATCCGCGTGCTCCTGCTCGTGTTCGGCAGCTCGCCGCTGCTGGCATGGGCGCTGCTGCGCAAACGTCTTCGGCGAGCGGCGAACGCGGAGTCGAAGGCGGAGTCATAAGGCGGATTTCGTTTATCCGAGTTACCAGGTTGCACAACTATTTTTATGCGGGTACAATATTAACTGATACTTTATTGTATACAGTTCAGAGGGAAGCGAGTGAAATGGATGAGCCAGCTTGGATCCCCTTTTACGTTAAAGGGATTAACGCTCCGCAATCGCATCGCCATGAGCCCGATGTGCCAATACTCCGTCGAAGCCGAGGACGGGGCGCCTAACGAATGGCACTTCGTTCACTACGTCTCCCGCGCCGTCGGCGGCGCCGGACTTATCCTCGTCGAGATGACCGACGTCGAGCCGGACGGACGCATCTCGAACCGGGATCTCGGCCTGTGGTCGGATGAGCAGATTCCCGCTTACCGGCGCATCGTGGACGAGGTCCACAAGCATGGCGCCAAGATCGGTATTCAGATCGCGCACGCGGGACGCAAAGCGCTGGACGCTGAACCGCCGGTCGGCCCGTGGAACGAGCCTTTCGACGACAAAGCGAAGCAGCCGCGCGCGCTGACGACCGAAGAAGCTTGGGCAATGGTCGGCAAATTCGCCGATGCCGCGGCCCGCGCGGTCAAAGCCGGCTTCGACACGATCCAGCTGCACGGCGCGCACGGCTACCTGATTCATCAATTCCACTCGCCGGGCATCAACAAGCGCGACGACGAGTTCGGCCGCGACAAAGCCAAATTCGGCGTCGAGGTGATCAAGGCGGTCAAAGCCGTGCTGCCTCCCGATATGCCGCTCCTCATGCGGGTATCCGCGGTCGAGTACGCCGAGTATGCCTACGGACTCGACCATATGCTGGAGATTGCGCGCGCCTATGTCGACGCCGGCGTCGACATGTTCGACGTCTCCACCGGCGGTGAAGGCGGTCCGGCAGTGAAGGGTAAGCCCGGCAACTATCCGGGCTACCAGGTACCTTTCGCGCGAGCGCTAAAAGATGCGCTCGGCGTACCCGTCAGCGCCGTCGGCATGCTGGACGATGCCGAGCTCGCCGAGCACGTCGTCGCATCCGGCGACGCGGATCTCGCCGTGATCGGCCGCGCCATGCTGCGCAATCCGTACTGGGCGATCGACGCACTGCGACGTCTCGACGGCAAAACCGATCTCGTCGCAACGGCGTACGAACGAGGCTACCCCGGGCATCGCTGATATCGCGATGCTATGGAGCCGACGCGGACCTGGCGCCGCGTCGGCTTTTTATGTTGTCCGCCCACCGCCTACCGCTCATCGTATCATATCGCCACCATGCACATTTATTGTGCATCTTCATCCCCACCGCCCCTCAATCGTCACCTCACGCAACCACCATGCACAATTTCTGTGCATCTTCACTCCTGTCGCCA
The DNA here is from genome assembly GCF_030014955.1 of Cohnella hashimotonis. Classification (NCBI taxonomy): domain Bacteria; kingdom Bacillati; phylum Bacillota; class Bacilli; order Caryophanales; family Paenibacillaceae; genus Cohnella; species Cohnella hashimotonis. The sequence goes on along the minus strand of NZ_JAGRPV010000002.1, from coordinate 168,209 downwards.
CTCTCACATCTTCTCACGCGGTCACCATGCACATTTATTGTGCATCTTCATCCCCGCCGCCCCTCACTCGTCGCCTCACGCAACCACCATGCACAATTTCTGTGCATCTTCACTCCTGTCGCCACTCTAACATCTTCTCGCACGGCCACCATGCACCATTCTGGTGCATCTCCGCCTCCGCCGCCCGCGATTCTCCGCCTCGCACGGCCACCATGCACCATTCTGGTGCATCTCCGCCTCCGCCGCCCGCGATTCTCCGCCTCGCACGGCCACCATGCACCATTCTGGTGCATCTCCGCCTCCGCCGCCCGCGATTCTCCGCCTCGCACGGCCACCATGCACCATTCTGGTGCATCTCCGCCTCCGCCGCCCGCGATTCTCCGCCTCGCACGGCCACCATGCACCATTCTGGTGCATCTCCGCCTCCGCCGCCCGCGATTCTCCGCCTCGCACGGCCACCATGCACCATTCTGGTGCATCTCCGCCTCCGCCGCCCGCGATTCTCAACCTCGCACGGCCACCATGCACCATTCTGGTGCATCTCCGCCTCCGCCGTCCGCGATTCTCCGCCTCACACGTCCACCATGCACCATTCTGATGCATCTCCGCCTCCGACGCCCCCCCGACGCTCCGCCTCACACGGCCACCATGCACCATTCTGGTGCACCAAGACGGAAATTCACTTTACCACCTTTGCGTTCAGCAAGTAACGATACTTGCGTTTGTGATCCATATTCATGGGCACGATCAATCCTTTTCTCATTAACGATGCAATGTGTCTCGATATCGTATTGCGGTGCAAGCCCAATTCTGTCCTTAATTCGTACGGCTCTAATGGCGCCGAAGAACGGTGCGCATAATCAAGTATTCGCCTTTCGAGAATTGTAAGCGCTACGTTATCTTCAGAATCAACCCTCGTTTTCCCCAACATCTGCTGCAGAACCTGCTGACACTGCCTAGGTTTGTCGCGAATGGACAGAAAGGCGAGTCGGATCACGGACCATCCGTCGATGACGAGGTGATTTTGGCGCATGAGTTCGTCTTCGTACTCTGCAGGCGAGGCATTCAGGCGATGCGACGCGCGGCCGTCTATTTCGATGGCCAAGCGATATGCGTTGGTGAAGAAAACGAAGTCGATGTAACGGAATCCATCCTTGTAGTCCTTCACCTCGTATTCAGGAATCAATCCCTTTAGGCTGCCGAAAGCGGGAAACCAAGTGAAGCGCAAAAAGTACATGGAAGCATACGTCAAGCCGGACCTCAGCCGCTGAAGCCTGGCACCTTTGGCTGCCCTGATTGTCGCTGCCCACCAAGTAGCGAATGCTTTTTCGAACTGACGGTTGACCTCCGGATCGCCTTGCACGTAGGAAGGATCGGACTTGAAGCGCTCCAAGCTAAAAGCTATCTCTTCACTGCCGAAATTCATCTTTTCTCATCTCCCCATCACGCCGAATAAAAACAAAAACGCCGCCCGCTCCCATCATCCGAAATGAGGGAACAAGCGGCGCGTGCTTCACGCCGATATGGTTTTTGTTAATTTCCGGTCAAGGCCGTCATCGTCGCCTGATCCTCCCCGAGCCGCCGAAGCTCGTTCGCGGCTTCGTCGTCTTGCGAGGCTTGAAGCTTGAGCCGGATTTGCCCTTGGAGCCGCTCGTGCCGTCGCGTGTGATGCTGCCCGTCGTCGGCTTCTTTTTGCCGAACAGTCCGTCAGACCCTACGCTGCTGCCGGAGTCGGACTTGCTGCCCCGCTTGAAGATCGAGCCCTTCTTGTCCACCGTGAGCGGCGGCGCGACCTTCTGATCGCTCACCGTCGGCGTCCGGTAAGAGCCGGTGGTCGGCGGATACGACTTCTGGTTGCCGTAGCCGCGGTAGTCGCCGTAATAACCGCCCCGCGACGAATCGAACAGATTGCCGATCAAGCTCGCGAGCAGGTAGCCTTCCAGGAAAGAGGGGCTGTAGTTCTGCCGCACATATTCCTTGGAGTCGACCTCGATGAGGCTGTCCTCCGGCTTGTTCGGATCTTTTTGCACGTGAATGATCTGATCCGAATAGACGAGAAACATATGCTCGGGATCGTCCTTGGACACCTGCTCGGGCTTCTTCTTGGCCTCCAGCGCGGTCGCGACCTCCTGAACCGTCTCGCCCGCCGCCCTGTAGACATACGAGGTCTGGCTGCCGCTGCCGCTGACCGATTCAAGCGGATACGTTTCCTTAACGTTAAGGCTCGACCCGCACGCGGACAGCAGCGTTACGACGAGAGCCAGCATGACGGTCAGGTGAATGGAGGAACGCAGCCATCCGCGACCGGATCGCCGGCGCGCCGGCCGGCTCATCGTCCGCTTCCTCTCAGCCACTCCACGTCTCCCGGCAGCACGCTCTCGCCTTCATACAGCATGAAGCGCCCGTCCTGCCATTCGATCCGCAGCAGCTTGCGCCCGTCGGATTGAAAACGCCATACGTAAAGCTCGCCTCCAGCCGAGGTAAAAGGCGTGCTGCCCGCCTCGACGATCCGCGTGCTATATTGATCTTCCAGATGATAATCGACACCGTCCAGCTCGATATGCGCCGGGACCTCGTCCATCGAATCGAGACGCCCGTCAATCGTGCTGAACAAGGAATACGCCGTATCGAGCCGCTGTTCGATGTTCAAATAGCGAACGTCCGCGCCGTCCCGAAGCGTCAGCCACACCTCGTTGCGAGCCGTCGGCTTGATGCGCCCGGTCACCTGGTAGGTGACCAGCGACACCTCGCATACATCTCCGGGCCCCATCGTCAGCACGCTGCGCTCCTGAGGTAGCGGCTCGGCTTTTTTTAAAATATTTTTAACCCGCTTGAACAAGCTCATCTCTTGTCCTCCTCTCCCGCAGCCCTACAGGCACGAGCCGATGATCATCGCACCGACCAGATGCAGGGAGCCCGCGATCAGACCATGCCCTACGATGCCGTCCCGCACGCCCTCGTCCAAGCGCAAATCGCCAATCCGTCTGAACGCGAATTCGACGATCCACTCCAGCACGAAGAGGATGACGAACGATATGAAGGAGACGAGCAGCGCTTCGCCCAAATCGTCGGACGTCACGATCGAGCGGGACAGGATGTAACCCTGTGCGACGAGCTTCAACACAAACCGAACGGTGACTGCCGTATTGCCCCGCTTCATCTCGGCCATATCCTTGTACTTGGTAAAATAAGCGTCGATGCCCATAAGAATGAACAGGAGCACCGCGCCCGCCGCCGTCCACAGCAGCGTGCCGACCACGTTTTCAATCGTCAATGTTAACGCCTCTCCTCCCGCGGTTAAAAACCGGGCGGTTCCGCATCGACTTGCGGGAACGAGCCGCCCGAAGCGCTCCGTTTCGGACGCGCCATAACATACTTTCCTTATTTTAGCTTAGATGGGCGTTTGAAAAAAGGACCCCGCGGGGGAGTCCTCTTGGATCGCCTTAGCTCTCGTACTTTTTCATCAGGGCCGCCAGTTCGTCCTCGACGGCTTTGTCCTTGCCGAGCGCCGCGAACTCGTCGTCCAGCGACTTGCCCTTGGACTGGCTGAGCTCCTCGGTCGCCTCGGCGTGCGCTTCCATCTGCCGGACCTTCTCTTCCATCCGGCTGAGGCCGGACATCGCCGTGTCGGTCCCGAAGCCTGCCATCGCCTTGTTGATGCCGGCTTGCGCCTTGGCTGCGTTCGCACGGGCGACAAGCGTCTCGCGCCGGTTTTTGAGGTCGGTGAACTGCTTGCGCATCTCGTCGAGCTTCAGACGCAGATTGTCTGCCGCCTGCTTGTTCTGCTCATAGCTCGCCTTGTACTCGGCAACCTTGGTCTCCGCAGCCTTCTTTTCCTCGAGCGCGCGGCGCGCGAGGTCGATATTTTTCGCCTGCGCCGCGATGTTCGCCTGCTCCTCGCGCTTGGCGACGAGCGCAGCCTGTTCCTCGTAGAGCTGCTTGAATCGTTTCTCGATCGCGATCTGGGCGGCGACCGCCTTTTCCGCGTCCTCGAGATCCTCCGCCATGTCGCGCAAATATTGATCGGTCATTTTGACCGGGTCTTCCGCCTTTTCGATCAGGGCATATACGTTAGACAGCGTGAGATCGCGCAATCGTTTAAAAATAGACATTTACACGAATCCTCCTCTTGTCCGCTCGTTCGCGGCTATGTATTGTAGTACGCGGGATACAGGCCGACCGTTTCAACATTTCCCCGAAGACGCCCAAGTATCCGCCAAAATAAATATACATCCGGTCCGCCTCGGAAGGCAAAGCCGGATGTATGGCACGAAAAGCGCGAAGGATCAATCTCCGATCTGATAAGGCCGCTTCACATAAGAAGTGCGGAGCCCGTAATCCTCGGAGTCCGTCCAATCGATCGTCAGCGACCCGATCCTGGATTCGCTGCCCGGCAGATCGGTTAGCCACAGCGCGTCGTCAGGGCAGTCCGCCGTGATGAACTTGCCCGCGTCGTCGTCTGGAGAAGCGTGGAACTTGAGATAGGCCTTGCCGCCCTCGACGGCCAGCACTTCGATGAAGCCTGCATCGTGGTTGACCGCAAGGCGCGCCCGCCGCCCGAGTCCCGCAGTCGTCAGCTTGGCTTCCTCGACGAGACGGTAGGCTCTGGACAGCGACACGGCGAACTCGCCGCTCTCCTCCCTCGGACGGTCGACGAAAAAGTAATACGGGGTCACGCCGGCCAGCTCGAGGCGCTCCAGCAGCTCGCCCAGCAGCTCCGGCGCGTCGTTGATCCCGCCCAGGATCGGCGTCCGGTTTACGATGACGGCTCCGGCGTCGCCGAGCGAGCGAAACGCACGGATCGCTTGTTCCGTCATCTCACGCGGATGATGAATATGCGCCATCAAATAGAGCGGCTTGGAAGGCGTTGAAAATTCGCGGATAAGGCGCAGCAAGCCTAAGTCGTCCGTTATGCGCATCGGCTCCATGACCGGCATACGCGTGCTGAGCCTGATAATTCCGACATGCGGGATGGCCCGCAGGCTTTGGATGAGCTTGCGCAGCTTAGGCGTGGGCAGACTGAAGCAATCGCCGCCCGCCAGGATCACCTGCCGGATCTCCGGATGGGCAGCTACATATTCGAGCGCAGGCGACACGCCCTCCTCCGCCTCCGTCTCGGGAAGCATCAGAAACGCGGACGTCCGAAACTTGTGACGGTAACCCTGAGCCAAATATTCGGCTTCTTCGTCCGAGGCACCCCAGATCCCTTTGCCGCCGGCCGCCGGCAGAGACGGAGACAGCAGCTTGCGAAGCGGATCGTTGGCATCGCCCCAGTCGATGAGGCTATGATAATACGACGTATTCGTGGTCGTGCAGAAAGGAGCGGCAGCGTCTTGGTCCATGTTTCTAGCGAATTCAGGCATGGCCAACGTAAATTCCTCCTTCTCCCGGTCTAAAGTCGACACGCCTCGAAGGACAGAAAAGACCCTTCTGCAGCAGGCGCGCGCAATACGCTTAGCCAGACAGAGGGGTCTTGTAGAGACGCCAAAAGACCCGGCGAGGGTCATTCAAGCTTCAATAAATTAGATGTGACCCATCCACTGCCTACGAGGTTAGCTGACGGACTCGGATAAGATGGTACCCTATGAAGCCTGCAATGGCTTCAATTCGCCCCATAAAGACTTGGTTCCCCCGTTTCCCGGCCGATACCGGGAATTAAGCGTACACTTAGTTTATACTGAATGCTCCGAATCGTCAAACAAACGGCGCCCATTTCGGCCTCGAAAGGTCAAAAATGGGCGCCTGTACCTGTTTTTAGGATACGCTGACGAGACTGGTCTTAGTATTCAAGACCTTGATACAGCGGATATTGCGAGGCGAGCTCGCGAACCAGCTTGCGCGCCTCATCCAGCTTGGTCTCGTCCTTGGCGTTCTTAAGCGTGATCGCGATCGCCTGGCCGATCTTTTTCATCGCCGCGGCGTCCATGCCGCGCGAAGTTACGGCCGGCGTTCCGATGCGGATGCCGCTCGTGATGAACGGGCTCGTCGGATCGAACGGAATCGCGTTCTTGTTGACGGTGATGCCCACGGAGTCGAGCAAGTGCTCGGCATCCTTGCCCGTGATGTTCAGGCTGCGGGTGTCCACGAGCATCAGGTGGTTGTCCGTGCCGCCGGAGACCAGGTTGATGCCTTCTGCAGTCAGCGACTCCGCAAGCGCCTTGGCGTTGGTCACGACGTTAGCCGCGTAGTCCTTGAAGGACGGCTGCAGCGCTTCTCCGAGCGCAACGGCTTTGGCCGCGATCGTGTGCATAAGCGGACCGCCTTGCGTGCCGGGGAATACCGCCTTGTCGATCGCCGCCGCCCAAGGCTTGGTGCACAGGATCAGGCCGCCGCGCGGGCCGCGCAGCGTCTTGTGCGTCGTCGTCGTGACGAAGTGCGCGTGCGGCACCGGGCTCGGGTGCTGGCCGCCTGCCACGAGGCCGGCGATATGCGCCATGTCGACCATGAACAGCGCGCCCACGTCGCGAGCGATCTGGCCGAGCACTTCAAAGTCGATGATGCGCGGATACGCGCTCGCGCCGGCGACGATCATACGCGGACGGTGCTTGAACGCGGCTTTGCGGACTTCGTCGTAGTTGATCGTGAAGGTCTGCTCGTCGACGCCGTAAGCGACGAAGTTATACAGCAGGCCGGAAGCGTTAACCGGGCTACCGTGCGTCAGGTGGCCGCCGTGCGCGAGGTTCATGCCGAGCACGGTGTCGCCCGGTTGCAACGTCGCCAGGTAGACGGCGAGGTTCGCCTGCGCGCCGGAGTGCGGCTGCACGTTGGCATGGTCGGCGCCGAACAGTTCCTTGGCGCGGTTGCGGGCGATCTCTTCGGGAATGTCGACGTACTCGCAGCCGCCGTAGAACCGCTTGCCCGGGTAGCCTTCCGCATATTTATTCGTGAGCACGGTACCCATCGCTTCGAGGACGGCTTCGCTCACAATGTTCTCGGACGCGATCAGCTCGAGGTTGTCGCGTTGGCGGCCGAGCTCGAGGTTAAGGGCTTTGACGATCTCGGGGTCTTGCTTGCGCAGATTGGCGGTCATGGTTGGTCCTCCTTAGGGTTATGGAAAGTTGATTTATTGTAAGGGATGGTTAGCGGAAAAGGCATTCGCGTGAAGTGCCGTTAGCCGGTTTTTCCGGCTATCTCGGCCGGGACTCGGCCGCTCGGCGCGCCGTTAGCCGGACAGCTGCGGCTCAGTCGCACGTTCCGGAAGGCGGCGCCTCCCGCTCCCGGCTTGGCAGCGCGTAGACCGCGCGTTCGCCGCCGATCAGCTTCGGGCGCGCGTATGCCATCGTCACCCGCGCCTCGCCGATCCAGCGGCCCGACGGCCTTACCGGCACGGCGACCGGACGCAAGTGCATGCCGATCATCGTTTCGCCGATATCCAGTCCCGCATCGACGGCCACAGCCTCGACGAGGCAGGGATCCGTCAACTGGCTGAATGCATAGGCAGCCATGGAGCCGCCTGCCTTGGGCACGGGCACGGCCGATACGATCGTCCAGCCGCGGGAGACAGCTAAGCTCCGCTCGGTCACAAGCGCGCGGTTCAGGTGCTCGCAGCATTGCCATACGGTCTCGAACCCCCGTCGCTCGCGGACGCGCCGCACGCCTTCATAGATCTCGCGGGCGACGGCAGGCGCTCCGGACGTGCCGATGCGGCGCCCTTGCACTTCGCTCGTGCTGACGCCCAGCACGACGATCTGTCCCGCACCCAAGGCCGCGACTTCGGCCAGCTCGGACAGCGCTTTTTCGACTTGGCCCGCGACGGGCAACGCTTGGTCTTGGTCAGTCATCGTCGCATCGCGCCTCCCGGTCCGTTCAAGGATGAAGTGCCTGCTGCTCTTCGATCGCCTTGACCTTGTTCAGACGTCCGACATGGCGAGGTCCTTCGGAGAAAGGCGTGTCCAGCCAGACGCGAACGATCTCCTCGGCGACGCCCGGTCCGACGACGCGCTCGCCCATCGCCAGCACGTTGGTATCGTTGTGCTCGCGCGTGGCCTTGGCCGAGAACAAATCGTGCACGAGCGCGCAGCGGATGCCCGGCGTCTTGTTCGCCGCGATCGACATGCCGATCCCCGTCCCGCAGATCAGGATGCCCCTGTCCGCCTCCCCGCTGACGACCTTTCCGCAGACGGGCACGGCATAATCCGGATAATCCACCGAATCCCCGCAATGGCATCCGAGATCGATAATCTGGTGACCCTGCGCTTCCAGAAACGGGACGATGACGTCCTTGAGACGATAGCCCGCGTGGTCGGCGCCGATAGCGATGATCATGACTGTACCTACCTCCCTTGATTGTCAGTTGTATTATACCGAATTTGCCGAAAAAAGACGAAAAAGAGCACACGTGCTCAAAGCACGCTGCTCTCTGCCCAGGCGACCGGCCGACATTCCGGTGCTCCACTGTGGTTAATCCCACTTGTGTCGCCAGTTACACCGGAACTGCAACTTGTAGCTACATAATAGCGAAGGAAAATGCCGAAGTCAATCGAAAATAGACTATAATCATCCTTACGAAGATTTATGACGGTTCAGTAAGGAGCGAGCATGAACAATCTGCTGATTACCGGATACCGTGCGCACGAGCTCGGCATTTTCGGACAAAAACACAAGGGCATCCCTTTTATACGGAAAGCGATCGAGTCCAAGCTCATCCCTTTGGTCGAGGAAGGTCTCGAATGGGTCATCACGCCCGGCCAATACGGCGTCGATCTATGGGCTTGCGAATCCGTCATCGCGCTGAAAAAGAATTATCCGCAGCTGCGGCTGTCGATCCTGACGGCATTCGAGGGCCAGGAGGAAAAGTGGAGCGAGGATAAACAAGAATACTACCGCGACATCCTGAAAAACGTCGATTACTATGCGGCAGTGAGCAAGCAGCCCTACAGCGGCCCTTGGCAGTTCACCGCACGCGACGACTTGCTCCTACGCAAAACGGAAGGCATCATCCTTGTCTACGACGAAGAAGCCGGGGATGCCAGCCCGAAGTTTATGAAAGAAAAGGCGCTGCGCAAAAACCGCGAGGACGGCTACCTCTACCTCGCCGTCAGCTCGGAGGACATTCAGAGCGCCGCGAACGAAGAGCAATACGAGATGGCGGACGGAATGGCAGGAGCGGACAATTACGAAGACAGAAGTCCCGACTGGAATGAAGAGATTTAATGGAAGCCGGGAGTTGCGTCGTAGCCGATCGCCTGTTAAACTGATGTCACGAATACGGTCGCAAAGCATGCGTCGCACGCTCTCCCACGAGAGCTGGCGGCGCTTTTTGTTTTCCCGAGGAGCGTGACGATCCGAGATGGCGCCGCACGACGAAGCGTTCAAGAAGCTGCTGCAAACCTTTTTCGCCGAATTCATGGCCTTGTTTTTTCCCGAGCTTTACCGTTCGATCGACTTCTCCCATACTCGCTTTCTCATGCAAGAGCTGTTGGTGGATGTCGTCGGAGGCGAAAAACGCACGGTAGATTTGCTGGTCGAGGTTCGCCTGCGAGGCAAGAACGTATTCATCCTTATTCATCTGGAGCCGCAATCTTATGCGCAAGCGGATTTTGCGGAGCGGATGTTCCTGTATTTTGCAAGGCTGCTGGAGCGCCACCGCAAAACCTATAAAGTGATCGTCCCCGTGGCCGTGTTCACCGGAAACCGCGCAAGAGACGAGCCTGACGGATATTCGATGCGCTTCGAGGAGGAGAGCATCGTGGAATTCCGCTTCCGCAAGCTGGAACTAGCCCGTCTGGATTGGCGGCGTTTCGCCAAGTCGGACAACCCGGTCGCCGCTGCGCTGTTGTCGCGGATGGGTTATAATGAAAAGGACAGACGCGAGCTTCGCCTGGCTTACCTCAAAATGCTGGCGAGGCTGCATCCGACGCTGGACGACGCCAAGCTGGCGCTCGTCATGTCGATTGCGGATCTCTACTACCGGCCCGAATTCGAAGAGGACCGGTCCATTTTACGCGAGCTGCATGCCCGCGATCCGGAGGAGGCCGAACGCGTAATGGAATTGATGCCTGCATGGAAGCGCTGGGGCTACGAGGAAGGCTTGGAGGAAGGTCTGGAAAAGGGCAGAGAGAGCGGCCGCGCCGAGAGCGTGCGCAAGCTGCTGGCCAAAGGCTTTACGCCCGGACAGATCGCCGACCTGCTCGATCTGCCTCAGGAAGAGGTCGCCAAGCTGCGGGATTCGCATTAAAATAGCGCCGCCCGCTCCACAGCCGGAGCAAGCGGCGCTTTGCCGACGTAGTTAAGTAAGAACACTTAAAGCATTCAATCAATCTGCAGCTTGCCGCCCGCCAAAAGCCCGATCGATCGCCTCGCGAATCTCCCGCGCGCAAGCTTCGTATACCGCGAGCGGCCCGCCGTAAGGGTCCGCGATATCAAGATCTGGCGCGCGCCGCGACAGCTCGCTCAGGCGCCGCTTGTCCTGTTCGGGGAACGGCTTGCCGAGCGCCAGCGCCACCTGAAATTCCGCATGAAGGCGATCCATCTCCTGCAGGTCCGGCAGCAGCGCCTCGCTCTGGCTTGCGTATTCCTTGAGCGTATAGGTCTTGGAAGCCGCATGCGGATACCGCTCCGCGATTGCCCGCTTATGGGAGGCGGTCATCGTCAGGATGAGCTCCGCCCACTCCACGTCTCCCCGGTCAAGCCTCGTCGAAGAACCCGGCAGCGCGACATTGCTGCGCCTCAGCGTCTCCGCCGCGTTCGCGGAGATCGGCATGCCCGATTGGGCAGCCACCCCGGCGGACCGCACTTCCATCTCCGCGCCCGTCCGTCTCGCCCAATCCCGCAGCAGAGCTTCGGCCATCGGACTCCGGCATGTATTCCCGGTGCACACCATCAATATACGCCGCATTATCCTAGCCTCCTCATTCGGACGGACCGTCGCCCCGTCACTTTATAGTGAACTAGTTATATCAGAAACAGCAGGCCGAATGCAAACAATATGACCCCGCCGAACGCTTCCCCGTAACCGCCGAGCGACTGGCTCACGCGCGTCCCGAGCAGCAGACCCAGCACGCTCATGGCTCCACCCACGAATCCGAACATCAGCACCGTAAACATCATATGCGCGGAGAACATGCCCAGCGAGACGCCGACCGAAAAGGCGTCGATGCTCACGCTGAGGGCGAAAACGAGCATGCCCCAAAACGTCCGGTGGTTGAACGACGTTACCGCCTCCCCCCGGATCGCGCTGTATACCATATGCCCGCCGAGCAGGATCAGGAGCGCACCCGCAGCCGACGTCGCGACGCCGCCCAACAGTCCGCTCACGTAGTGCCCGGTCAGCATCCCGCCAAGCGGCATCAATACGTGGAACAAAGCGATCAGGGCGCTCAGCTTGAGCACGTCCAGCTTCCGGATGCCCTTAAGCCCGATTCCGATGCCGAGCGAGAAGGCATCCATCCCGAGCGCGACCGCCATAATGCCGATCGTAATCAAATGCCCTGCCGCCGCAGACCATTCCATGCTTTAGCCCCCTTGTCCAGCTAGCCCGATATAGGGAGCATATGCGGACAAGACGGCGAACATGACCCGACGAAAGGCAGGCGCAACGATTGTGGCTGAAGAAGAGCCGGGCGAATATCGAGGCTGCGAGCTTGGTACGATTCGGTGCCGGAGGGCGGAATTGCGCGTGGATCATTCATGCTCGCGTCTAACGGCGAGACAAAATGGTGTTGCGACGCCCTTTGACGGCGCCCGATCAGACCGGCAGCGTCCGCCCGCCGGCCGCCTTGCGCATGCGGTTCATGAGCGCGGCCCCGATGCCTTCCTCCGGGAAGGCTTCGGCCGCGATGAACCGCAGGCCGCGCGCGTCGCATTCGCGCAGCGCCGCGTACAGCGCCTGCGCGGCGGCCGCCGGCGCCGCGCGCGGGCCCAGCGCGATGACGGCGTCCGCGCTGTAAAACCCGGCGTGCTCGTCGCAGCACAGCACGCCCGCAGGCTCGCCCCGCCGCCGCGCGTCGTCGACGGCGGCCTGCACCGCGGCGCGCACGGCCTCCGGCGCGCCGGAAGCGATCGCCATTACGCCCTGCGGGGCGTAATGGGCGTACTTCACGCCGGGCGAGCGCGGCGCGCCCGGGGCTCCCACTGCCGCCGCATCGGCACCGGCGGCATCGATTGCGCTTGCGGCGCCAGGGGAGTCAGCCGCGCCTGCGGCATCGCCGTCGCCTGCGGCAGCCTCCGCGCCCGCGACTACAACGCGGGCCGCTTCGCCCGCCGCCGCGCGCAGCTGCTCGGCCGTCACGCCGCCCGGCCGCAGGATATGCACGTCGCCGCCGAGCACGCGGACGACGGTCGACTCCACGCCGACGCCGGTCGGGCCGCCGTCGAGCACGCCGTCGATGCGCCCGTCAAGATCGTCGCGCACATGGCTCGCGAGCGTCGGGCTCGGCCGGCCCGAGCGGTTCGCGCTGGGCGCCGCGACCGGGCAGCCGGCGGCCGCGATCAGCCGGCGCGCGGTCTCGTGCGCCGGCACGCGCACGGCGACCGTATCGAGGCCCGCAGTGACGCGGGCCGCAACGGCGTCCTGACGCACCGGCAGCACGAGCGTGAGCGGCCCCGGCCAGAAGGCGGCCATGAGCGTCCGCTCCAGCGGCGACACCTCGGCGGCCAGCGCTTCCACGTCCGCCGCATCCGCCAGATGCACGATCAGCGGATTGTCCGAAGGCCTTCCCTTGGCCGCGAAGATCCGCTCCGCGGCCGCATCGCTGCGCGCGTCCGCCCCGAGCCCGTACACCGTCTCGGTCGGAAACGCCACAACGCCGCCTGCGGCAAGCGCCGCGGCGGCTTCGTTCAAGCCGGCATCCCCGTCCGCCGGCGTCCAATATCTCGTATTCGTATGCATGTCCGTCCCTCGCGTTCCTTCAAGTTAGGACGATTATATCACAGCGTTCAGGCGATCAACGATCCGTTCAAGCGAACAAAGATGCGATGAAGCTGAACAGCTTCTCAAGCAGCACGATCAGGAAGAACTCGGCCTTCGGCTTCTCCGCAGGCACCGCCGCGGCGATGACGCCGTCCTCTTGCGCTGCGTTCGCGGACGCCTTTTTGATCTTAGCAGCGTCGGCTTGATCTCCCTTTTGCGCAGCTGCCGTCTGCTTGGCAGGCTCCTTCGCGTCGGTCTCAACCTGATCGTCCGTCTTGGCCGACGCAGCCAGGCACAACGGCGGGAACAGCACGCACCACCAGTTGGCGCCGCCGCCCTTGCCGAGCGTGATCCGGAGCGCCTCGTACTGCCCCGCCGGATACGTTTTTCCCTCGAACGTTTTCGCCGGAAAATCCACGACCGCAAGCTCCGTCTTTTCGCCGTAGCCGGCTTTGGAGCCCTTCAGCGACTTGTTCGCCGCCGCCTCGACGTCCGCGAGCCGCGAACGGATGAACGCGCGCGCCTCCTCGATCGTGCCCGGCATCTCGCCCCAGGATTCGATCAACGCGGCGACGTCGTCGCGCACTTTACGCTTGATCTCCTGATCGCGATCGCTGTCCGAATTGGCGATGATCCGGATGCGGATCGCCTGGTTCGGTATCGTATCGTCGCCTTCGGCGTCCGCCGAGGCGCGGTTCACTGCCAATGTGGAAAAGCCCGACAGACCGATAAGAAGAAGAAAAAGAAAAGGACCATAATGACGAAGACCACGCATCGTTCTCGCTCCTTGTGCGCACCCGTCGGTGCGGCCGATGCGTTCCGGAACGGCTTAGTCCTCATTATGTCCTTCTCTCGAATCTGTAAACCTAGCAATCTATATTTTGTTTTTTAGAAACGAAGCGCGAGCACGTGGCGGTCGATGCCGGCGTAATCGCGTACGATGCGGATCTCGTCCCAAGCGGCCGCCTCGCGGAGAAGCGAAGCCGCCTGCTCCGCCTGATGAATGCCGACCTCCCACGCGACCATCGCAGGCAGCTCCGCCAGCCCGCTCAACTGCTCCGCCATCCGACGGTACGGCGCAAGCCCGTCCGGCCCTCCGTCCAGCGCAAGATGCGGCTCGTGCTCGCGCACTTCCGCCTGCAGACCGGGCAGGTCCGACGAAGGAATATACGGCGGATTGGATACGAGGATATCAATCCGCTCTCCAGCGAGCGCGCCCCCCGCCAGAAACGGCGCCAGCAAATCGCCCTGCACGAAGCGGACGCTTGCCCCGAGCGCGGACGCGTTGCCCGCAGCCACGTCGAGCGCTTCCGGCGACAGATCGCTGGCGGTCACCTGCCAGCCGGGCCGCTCCAGCTTCAACGTGACCGCCAGCGCGCCGCTACCGGTGCCGACATCCAGCACGCGCAGCTCCATTTCCCGTGCGCCGCTTCGCGCGGTCCCCGCCTGCGCCGCCTTACGCGCCGCTTCGATCCTGTCCGCCCCTTCAAGCACCGCCTCGGCCAGCAGCTCCGTCTCCGGCCTCGGAATCAGCACCGCCGGGGTCACGGCAAAACGCCTGCCGTAGAAATACTGCTCGCCGGTCACGTATTGTGCCGGCTCCCCTGCCGCCCTCCGCGCCAGCATCGTCTCCCACGCCCGTCGCTTCGCCTCCGGAAACGGCTCTCTCAAATCCCGCAGCAGCTCGGCTTTGCCGATCCCGAGTACGTGCAAGATCAGCAACTCCGCCCCCGCCTCGGCCTCCGTTTCGTCTATTCCAGCCTGCGCCAACCGTCGTGCACCGGCCTTCCACACTTCGCCGTACGTTCGTCCTTGCTCCATGCCGTCCTCCCTTTGCCGAATAATCCATTTATTCCGGACTTATGATATACCGCCATGGTACCACATGCCGCTTCTTTTATACGAGGAGACTGCATAATGGGGCGCGATAGCGGCATTTTTGACCGCTATTTACTCAGGAGTAGCCTTTTTGAGTGTGATTGAGGCACTCATGGCCCTTATTCTTGCACCGGCGCCAAGCTGCCCTCACAACTAGGATATCTAGAGTCACCGCTCCCGCCCAATCTTCGACCAAGCCAGGAGCGCGCCTGCCGCCAGGACGATTCCAAGTGTGACGAACCCCTGCCGGACGCCCGCCTCCGTCGACCCGGCATGTCCGAGGAAGGCGCCCATCAGCACGACGCCGAGCGTCGCTCCGAGCTGACGCGACGCATTGAGCGCGCCGGAGGCAGATCCGGTCCACTCGGGCGGCGAAGCGGCCATAACGGCGGCCATCAGGGACGGAATGGCGAGGGAGGTACCGAAGCCGACGAGCAGCAGTCCGATTAAATCATACGCGTAGCCGTGATCCCTCGTCGCGGCAGCCAGGGTCATAACGCCCGCCGCGCAGAAGGCGAAGCCGGTGGCCATAGGCAGTTTCGCGCCGATACGGCCGACAATCCTTCCCGTCAGTATCGGGTTGAACGCCAGCGGGATCGTCATCGGCAGCAGCGCCAGACCCGCGGCGTGCGCCTCGTAACCCCGGGCCTGCTGAAAATAGAGCGGCAGCGCGAACAGCACGCCGGACAGGCCGATGTTAACGAGCAGCCCGGACAGCATGCCGGCCGACACGGTCGGCACAGCGAGCATACGAAGCGGCAGCAGCGGCGCCTTGCCTCTCCATTCCGCTGCCGCAAAGCCCGCGGACGCGAGCGCAAACAGGCCGAATGCGCCCAGCACGAACGGCGACGTCCATCCGCGCGTTTGTCCCTCGGTCAGCGCATAGGCGAGCGAAGCGATCGCCGCGATGCAGGTCGCTTGTCCGGCCGGATCGAGGCCGCGCCGCCCGCGTCCGATGTCGGCGCCTGCCAGTCGCCCGACGACGGCCAGACTGACGGCGGCGAGCGGTACATTAATCAGGAAAATGCTCCTCCAGCCCCAGCTGTCGGCGAGCAAGCCTCCCGCGACGGGGCCGATCGCCATAGCCGCTCCCGTCGTCGCCGCCCAGATGCCGAGCGCCCTCGCCCTCGCGGCCGGCTGCGGGTATGACTTGGCCAGCAGCGCAAGCGAAGCGGGCAGCAAGGCTGCCCCGCCGACGCCCAGCAAGGCACGAAATCCGACGAGCGCGCCCAGCGATGGCGAAGCGGCGCAAAGCGCGGATGCAACGAGAAAAACGCCCAGACCCGCCCCATAGACACGCTTGGCGCCCAGCCGATCGGCCAGCGCGCCCATAGACATCAGCAAGCCGGCGAAAACGATCGTGTACGCGTTGACCACCCATTGCAAGCCCGACAGACCTCCGTCCAGATCGGCGCGGATCGCGGGCAGCGCCACGCCGAGCGCTGTCGTGTCCATCAGCACCATAAAGTAGCCGAGCGACAGGCCTAGCAGCAGCATGGCGCGGCCACGTCCGGTTTCGCGCCCCACGCTCGTTCGATCGACTGTTTCCATTTCTGTTTCCATTCCTGTTTCCCTCCGTTTTCCGAACGGCGTCTGTCGCCATCCGCATCCCGGTCAGTTTATAATGATGCTGACGCATGCGTAAGCGGAGGGTTTATCCCGGGAGCGCCACTCCCCGGATAATGTCGCTTCGCCGAAAAGGAAGTGAAGCCAGCCATGGAACCTGCAAACGACCAGCGGCAGCGTGAGCTCGCGCTGTTCCTGAAGACAAGGCGAGCCAGACTGTCCCCGGAGCAGGTCGGACTGCCCGGCGGAGGCAGACGGCGCACGCCCGGACTGCGGCGAGAGGAAGTGGCGCTGCTGGCCGGCGTCAGCGCGGATTGGTACACGTGGCTGGAGCAAGCGCGCGATATCCAGGCATCCGCGCAGGTGCTGGACAGCATCGCCGCAGCCCTGCGGCTCGACGCAACCGAGCGAAGGCATCTGTACTTGCTCGCGCTGCGGCAGCTGCCGGCCGACCCGCAGCCCGACGACGGAGCCGTGCCGCGAACGCTGTGGCGGTTTCTCGAGCTGCAGACGCCCAGCCCGGCGATCGCAACCGATCAGCGGATGGATGTCGTGGCCTGGAATCGGCCGGCCTGTCTGATCTACGGCGATTACGGGGCGATGTCCCCGCGGGAGCGCAATACCGTATGGCGGACATTCACCTCGCCGTACGTACGCGGGCTGCTCCGCGAAGGCTGGGAGCCGCATGCACGCCATCGGCTGGCTCAGTTTCGCGCGGGATACGCCAGATTCGCCGGAGATCCCTGGTGGCTGGCGATGATCGAAGAGCTGACCCGCGAGAGCGCCGAATTCCGCGAGTGGTGGCCGACGCACGACGTGCTAAACGGGCCGGAGGGCACGAAGCGCAACTATCATCCGTCAGCGGGGCTGCTCGTATTCGAACAAGCGGCCTTCACCGTGTCGAACGCGCCTCATTTGACGGTAATCGTCAATATGCCTTCGTCGGAGAACGACACGACGGCCAGACTCGACCGTTTAATCAACGAATCCCTCTAAAGCCGAGTTCTTTGATCAAGCTGCGTTTCTCCCCCAAATTTCCGCAAACAAGAAAGAGCTCCTGCGCCGTTAAACGCAAGAGCTCTTTCTTGTTTATTTCAGCCACTGCAGCAAGCTACACTTCCGTCCAGGTCAACGTGAGCTCCACGACGCCATCTTCCGCGGCCAGCGGGCCCCCGATCATCGACCACGTTTCTTTTTCGGTTTTACTGTTCCCCTGTATGATCAGGTTCTTGTCGTCGACTGTCTGGACGGCATTCTCGCCCAGCTCGGCATCGAAGTAATCCTTGTATAGGGCCGAAACCTCATCCATGCTCTTCTTGGTTGCGAAAATAAGCAGCACGGAGCGTTTGCCGTCCGTCGTTTCCTGGTGGGACGTGCGAATATCGGCATCGTCGGGCAGCGGAAATCCCGCAGGCAAGTACGATGGACGCTCGGCGGAATCCGACTGTACCCCAGCCTCGGCCACGCTGCCGCCGGTCGGCGCATTCACCGCGTTCACCGCGGACGGTTCCTTGTCTGCGCATGCGCCGAGAAGTACGCTCCCCAGCAGCAGTACGGCCGCCCCGCGGGCTACACGAATGATCATCCTCTCACTCCTAACATCCTTCGGAATTTAACCTATCTCTCGCCTCTCTTCAAAGACATTCAAGGGAGAGGCATTTCCAATTTTTACCCAAAATTTCATTTCGGGAAACGGCATTCGCCGGAACATAAATCCAAAAAAAGAAGACATCCGACCCGTTAAAGGTGAGATGTCTTCAAATTCACTTTAATGACTCGACTTCATTTTAATGACTCGACGCCATGCCTTCCTTCTCGAGCAGCTCCGCCTGCTCCGCGATCGACAGCGCCTGCACGATCTCGTTCATCTCGCCGTTCAGCACGGAATCGAGCTTGTGCAGCGTCAGGCCGATGCGGTGATCGGTAACCCGGCTCTGCGGGAAGTTGTACGTGCGGATGCGCTCGCTGCGGTCGCCGGTGCCGACCTTCTCGCGGCGCTCGCCCGCGTACTTGGCGGTCTCCTCCTGGATCTTGATGTCCATGATCCGGGTGCGAAGCACCTGAAGCGCCTTTGCCTTGTTGTCATTCTGGGACTTGCCGTCCTGACAGGTGGCGATAATACCGGTCGGGATGTGCGTCACGCGCACGGCGGACTTGGTCGTATTGACCGACTGGCCGCCCGCGCCGCTCGAGCAGAATGTGTCCACGCGAATGTCTTTGTCCAGAATCTCGATGTCCAGCTCTTCAGCCTCCGGCATGACGACGACGGTCGAGGTCGACGTATGGATCCGTCCGCCGGACTCGGTCTCGGGCACCCGCTGCACGCGATGGGCGCCGCTCTCGAACTTCATCTTGCTGTAGGCGCCTTGTCCGTTGATGGTGAAAATGACTTCCTTGAAGCCGCCGAGGTCGCTCACGCTCGCTTCGAGCAGCTCCGTGCGCCAGCCCTGGCTGTCGGCGTACTTGGCGTACATCCGGTACAGCTCCGCGGCGAACAAGTTCGCCTCTTCGCCGCCGGCCGCGCCCCGGATCTCGACGATGACGTTCTTGTCGTCGTTGGGATCCTTCGGCAGCAGCAGGACGCGCACCAGTTCCTCCAGTTCCTCTTTACGGGCGGCGAGCTCCTCGATCTCCATTTTGACCATGGCCTTCATCTCGTCGTCCAGCTTGTCTTCGAGCATCGCCTTGGCGTCGGTCAGCTGCTCCGACACTTGCTTATATTCCACGTAAGCCTGATACGGCTCTTGCAGGTCCGATTGTTCCTTCGCATACGCGCGCAGACGGGCCGAATCGTTCATCACGTCCGGGTCGCACAATAACTCGCTCAGCTTTTCGTATCGGTCCGCCAGTGCCTGCAGTCGATCCAGCACTTCAACCAACCTCCGGTAATCGTAATCGTAGTCTTCCCATTATATCATACCGTTGCAAGTGTCGGCGCGTGACGGACCTTAAGCCTGCCGAGCCGTCGTAGCGGCGCTTCGCGGCGCCGTGCCCCGCCAGTTGACGAGGAAGATGCCCGCGCAGATCATCGCGCCGCCCGCAGCCACGTAAGCATGGAGCGGTTCGCCGAGCAGCACCGCCCCTCCGATGACGCCGAAGAACGGCGCCAGGAACAGGAACGCGTTGGTTTTTGCCGGGTCGCCCCGCTTCAGCAGATAGGACCAGCCGGAAAACTGCAGGATCGAATTGACGAGCACGAGCCAGGCGAGGGAGAAATAAAATCCGCTTCCGAGTTCGATGCGCGGATGTTCGAACAGTACGCTCAACAGGCCCAGCACGATGCCGCCGAACAGCATCTGGTAGCCGGTCAGCACCCAGGTATCGAGCTCCTGTCCCCATCGTTTGATGAGCAGCGTCGAGGCCGCGAAGCAGCAGGCGCCGAGCAGCGAGATTAGCGTCCCCGGGTTCATCGACAAATGCGCGCCCATCGTGCTGAAGACGCCGGCGAAGCCGAGCGCTACGCCAGCCCATTGGACGACCCTGTACCTGGCCTTCAAGAACAAGGCGCCGAACAAGATGACGAGCAGCGGGTTCACGAAAATAAGGATCGCCGACTCGCCGGACGAGATCCACCGCATGCTGTAATAGCTGCATCCCATGATGCCCGCGGAGTTCAGCGTGCCGATCAGCGCGATGCGCAGCCAGGACGAGACGTCCTTCGGCTTGGCCCGACGCGCCGTGAACGCGGCCATAAGCAGGCCGGCAGCGACGAATCGTATGCACATGAGCAGGAAAGGCGGCGCATAATCGAGCCCGATCCGGCCGACCGGAAACGCGAGCCCCATGGACAGCATAGTGACGAAAATCAGTGAAGCGTAAACTTTGGGATTCATCGGGTATTCTCCCCTTCGCGGATTCGTTTGATAAAAATGATTGTATTCCTCGTTCGCGTTCAAATAAAATAGAAATAAATCATGGTCGCCATCACATGAAGTGATAGCAAAAGGAGGATATGCGGGATGGAGAGCGGGGACTTGCGGGTGTTTCGGGCGGTAGCGCTTGAAGGGACGGTGACGGCCGCCGCGGCTAAGCTCGGATATGTGCAATCGAACGTAACTGCGCGCATTCGCCAGTTGGAGACCGATCTGGGCAAGCCTTTGTTCCATCGCCACAATCGGGGCATGACGCTCACTGCGGACGGCAAGCTGCTGCTGGACTACGCGGGACGGATCGTCGGCCTGCTGGACGAGGCGGCCAAGGCCGTGTCGTCGCTCGAAGGACCGCTCGGGCCGCTTGCGGTCGCCTCCACGCAGAGCTGCGCGGCCGTGCGGCTGCCGGCGCTGCTCGCCGGCTATCATCGCATGTATCCAGATGTCGAGCTGTCGCTCTCGACGGGACATTCGGCTGCCGTGCTGGAAAAAGTGCTGCGCTACGAGGCGGACGGCGGATTTCTGGCGGGACCGTGGCCGGAGGACGAGATTCATGCCGTTCCCGCGTTCGACGAGGAGATCGTGTTGGTGTCCGCTGCGGAATATATGGAGCCGGACGGCCTTGCAGGCGCCCCGATGCTCGTTTTTACGGACGGCTGCTATTACCGGTCCGTGCTGGAGCGATGGACCAAGGAGCGCGCCTGGTCGCAGCCCCGGATCATGGAATTCGGCACGCTGGAGGCCATTGTCGGCGGCGTATCCGCCGGGCTCGGCATCTCTCTGCTACCGCTTAGCGTCGTCGCCAAGGCCGCCGCGGAAGGCGCGCTGCGCGTGCATCCGCTGCCAGAGCCGTACAACCGGATTCGCACGTACTTCGTCATGCGCAGAGATGCGTTCGTAAGCCGGCCGTTGGCGTTGTTTCTGGAGGAGCTGGCGGGTGCGCGGGAAGCTGCGGACGGTTCGGCGAGCGAGGGCGAAGGCAGCCCGGCGGGCCAAGGCGAAGCCGAAGGCGGACCGGCGCAGGAAGTCGGCGCGGGCCAAGGCGAAGGCGCACCGGCGACGGAAGTCGGTGCGGGCCAAGGCGAAAGCGGACCGGCGCAGGAAGTCGGCGCGGGATCGCGCGCAGCCGGTGCACCTGTAGGCGCACTGGACGGGGATTCGAATCGCGCCCGGATGCAAGAGCTCGGGCAGACACAAGAAAGCGGGCAAGCCAAAGGAGCGCGCCGAGACAAGCGCAAAGGAGAGATTACCGCATGAAGCTGGACCGGTTGCTGGCAATTACGATGCTCATGCTGGGCAGGCGGCGGATTGGAGCCAAGGAGCTCGCCGACCGGTTCGAAGTGTCGCTTCGGACCGTCTATCGCGACATGGAGACGCTTTGTCAGGCAGGCATCCCGATCGTCTCCTACGCAGGCGAGGGCGGCGGCTACGAGATCATGGAACGTTACCGGCTCGAACGCCAGTTTCTGACGCTGGAAGAGCTGCAGGCGATGGTTATCGCATTGAAGGGCATCAGGCCGACGCTGGAGGAGCGGGAGATCGGCAGGCTGCTCGACAAAGTCGGCGCGATGCTGTCCGGGACAGAGCAAGACCGCCTGGCCGACGCTTCGGAGCAGATGGTCATCGACATCAACCCTTGGGGCGGCGGCACGCAGGACAAGGCCAAGGTCTCCCTGCTTCGGGATGCGATCAGAGACCGGCATATCGTACGGTTCGCCTACACGGATATGGCCGGCGAGCGCTCGGCGCGCCGCTGCGAGCCTGTACGCCTGGTGCTCAAAGGGCTGGTCTGGTACGTGTACGGGTACTGCCTGATCCGGGAGGATTTCCGATTGTTTAGATTGTCGCGCGTGAGGGATTTGGCAATGACGAACGAGACCTTCGAGCGGCGGGAGGAACCGGAGGCGCGGCCGCTTGCATGGAGCAGCATGTCCAACGAAGCGTGCGCGCACGTCAAGGACATCGTCGTGCGGTTCGCGCCGGTCGCGCGGACGCGGGCGGAGGATTATTTCGGCTCGCTCGACAGCACGCAGGGCATGGAGGACTTGCCCGACGGCTCGCTGCTTGTGCGCGCGACGCAGCCGGACGAAGCTTGGCTGCACCTGTGGCTGCTCGGATTCGGACCGAGCGCTTACGTCGTATCGCCGCCGGAACTGGCCGCGGCCGTTCGCGAATGCGCCGCCGAAGTGCTGCAGCTCTATCCGGCCGCTGACACGCAGTTGTCAGCGGCAAGGTGAT
The DNA here is from genome assembly GCF_030014955.1 of Cohnella hashimotonis. Taxonomy (NCBI): domain Bacteria; kingdom Bacillati; phylum Bacillota; class Bacilli; order Caryophanales; family Paenibacillaceae; genus Cohnella; species Cohnella hashimotonis. The sequence goes on along the minus strand of NZ_JAGRPV010000002.1, from coordinate 145,808 downwards.
ACGCTGGACGGGCAACGTACAGAGCGGCCGTCTTCACCGATAGGCGGCAGCCGTTGATCCATGGAGGCTGATGATGATGTTTACGAGTATTGAGAGCTTCGTTCAGGAATGGGAAAGACTGTCCGCGGGCACGCGTCAACTGCTGGAGGAGATGACCGATGCGTCGCTTTCCCAAAGCGTAGGCGATGGCTTCCGTACGCTTGGCCGGCTCGCCTGGCATTTGACCTGCAGCCCGCAGGAGATGCTGGTGCGTACGGGACTCACGCTGCCGGCGCCTGGCGACGAGCATGTCGTGCCGTCGTCCGCAGCGGAGATCGCGGCGGCCTACGCGCGGACCGCGCGCGAGGTCGCCGAGGCGGTAAGCGGGCAGTGGACGGACGCGGATCTGGCGGCGTCGAGCGACATGTACGGCGAGCAATGGCCGAACGGCCTGACGCTGCGCGCCGTGATCCAGCACGAGGTGCATCACCGCGGGCAGATGACCGTGCTGATGCGGCAGGCCGGCCTGCGCGTGCCAGGTTTGTACGGACCGTCGCGCGAGGAATGGACCGCCATCGGCATGGAGCCTCCGGTTGTCTGACAGGCAGGGAAAGAGAAAGTCGGAACGAGATAGCCGGTTATTCCGGCTATCTCTCCTCCGACCACCAGTAATCCGGACCCGTTAGCCGGTTTTTCCCGCCATCTCACCTCCGACCACCATTATCCGGACCCATTAGCCGGTTTTTCCGGCTATCTCGCCTCCGACCACCAGTAATCCGGACCCGTTAGCCGGTTTTTCCGGCTACTCCTCCCAAGAACCGCGCTTCCGGGCGATTTGACACTGTACCGATGAGGTCAAACACGCACCATTGCCACTTTAGAGGTGCTCGGAAATTGCCGATAAGCGCAAATGGGCACTAACCTCGCCTTAATTGTGCTCGGAATGGTGCTGATAAGCGCAAATGGGCACTAACTCCGCCTTAAATGTGCTCGGAATGGTGCCGATAAGCGCAAAAGGGCACTAACTCCGCCTTAAATGTGCTCGGAATGGTGCTGATAAGCGCAAATGGGCACTAACTCCGCCTTAAATGTGCTCGGAATGGTGCCGATAAGCGCAAATGGGCGCTAACCCCGCCCTAAATGCGCGCTGAATGGTGCTGATAAGCGCAAGTGGGCACTAACGGCGCCCGTAATGTCACGCTTTTCACAAAAAAAGATTCCCGCCCGAGCGCCACCCGCGTCAACCGATTCTATGCTCTCCCTTTCCTGTCCTCACTTCATTGCCGTTCCTCGATTCCCACATACAAACTACTCCAAATCACCAGCCGACACTTCCGCAAACTGCGTGCGGTACAGCTTGGCGTAAAGGCCGTCCCGCGCCAGTAATTCCTCGTGCGTGCCCAGCTCGACGATGCGGCCATGATCCATCACCGCGATTGCGTCGGCGGCGCGTACGGTGGAGAGGCGATGCGCGATGGCGATCGTCGTACGGCCGGCCATAAGGCTGTCGAGCGCTTCCTGCACGTATGCCTCGGAACGCGAGTCCAGATGCGAGGTCGCTTCGTCGAGCACGAGAATGCGCGGATTTTTCAAAATCGCCCTCGCGATGGCGATTCGCTGGCGTTCGCCGCCCGAGAGCCGATGCCCCCGCTCCCCCACTTTAGTATCATAGCCCTGTGGCAGTCCCGCGATCACGTCGTGGATATAGGCCTGACGGCAGGCCGATTCCATTTCTTCCTTCGTAGCGTCCTCTTTGGCAAACCGGAGATTGTCGGCGATCGTACCGTAGAACAAAAAGGGTTCTTGCGTCACGTAGCCGATCTGCTCGCGCAGCGAAGCCAGCGTCACGCCGCGGATGTCCTGCCCGTCGATTCGCACGGCGCCTTGCGTCGGATCGTACAGTCGGCCGACCAGGCCGGCAAGCGTCGTTTTGCCCGCGCCGCTCGGCCCGACCAGCGCGAGCAACTGACCCGGACGCGCAGTCAGCTTGATCTCCTTCAGCACGGCCGCTCCGCCAGTCGCATACGCGAATGACAAGCCGTCGAACTCGACCAGACCGCCTCCACGCTGAAGCGGCTCGGCATCCGGCGCGTCCTCGACCTCGGGCTTCAGATCGAGGTACTCGAAGATGCGCTGGAAAATCCCCATCGCGGCAGACAAGTCGAGATGCATGCCGAGCAAGCCGGACACCGGCTCGTACATACGACCGGTCAACGCAGCGAACGCGATGACCGAACCTATGGACAAGCCGCCATGAATCACGAGCCAGCCGCCGTACAAATAGACGATCGCCGTCGCCACCGGATTGGACACGCCAGCCGCCATCCCGTACCATCTGCCGATGAGGCCGAGCCGCAGCTCCATGCTTTTCACCGTATCGTTCATCTCGCCGAACTTGCGGACCTGGGCTTCCTCCCGCCCGTAAATGCGGGTCAGCAGCGCCCCCGATACGCCGAATGTCTCCGAGAGATGGGAGGACATCTCGCCTCGCAGCGTTTGCACGCGCAGCCGAAGCGACTTGCGCAATGCCCCGATTCGTCTGGCGGGCAGCAGCAGCACCGGGATGACGACCATCGACACGAGCGCCAGCCGCCAGTCGAGCCGAAGCAGGATGACGACCGTCGCAATCAAGGTGACTGCCTGCGTGATTGCATTGACGATCGTGCCCGTAATGGCGCCCTGTACGGCCTGCACATCACCGGAGATGCGCTGAACGATCTCGCCCGTTCGCGATCTCGTGAAAAACGACATCGATTGCCGCTGCAAATTGCGGAAAAGCCGGTCGTTCAGATCCCGCATGACGCTCTGTCCGACCTTGTTGTTCAGGTGGGCCTGCCAGACGTTCAGGACGCCTTTGGCGAGCGGACTCGCAGCCATGAGGCCTGCGAACAGCAGCAAAAGACCGGCATCCTTCTGCGGAATCGCCTGGTCCACGAGCTCTTTGGTCGCGAGCGGAGCCGCCAATCCAGCCAACGTAGCTGCAAGCGACAACAGCAGGATAAACGCCAATTGGCCGGCGTAAGGCCTGAATAACAGCAGCACCCTGGACAGCTTGACGTCCGACAGCTTTGCGCCTGCCTGGTGATTTTCGCTTAGTCTTCGCATGTTCGCATAGCTTCTTTCTGATGATCCATGATAAAAGTCCGTTAGCTAGATTATAACAAGATCGGCACGGCCTCACATCCGCCTGCCCCGGCGCCATAGACCTTGGTCTGCATAAAAAAGAACGGCCCCCCTCGGGACCGTCCCAACTCAAACTATGGTACGCAAGCTTCTTGCTGAAATTATTGCGCGTTCGCCGGCAGCACGACGATCGTGTCCGCCGCGCTCTGCGGCGGGATGCTGCGCGTAGTCGCCGGGCCGTAATACGCCCTCACCTTGTCGCCGACCTTGATATCCTCGGCCTTAACCGACTCTCCCATCGACGTCACGATCAGCGTGTCGGCGCCGACGTTCAGCACCAGGTTGGAGACGGCGGCATCGCCCGTACCCGAGCCGAGTTGGATCTGCCAGCCGCTGTCCGTCTTGTTGACGGCGCCGACTTTATCTTCCTTGATCGACCGCTCGCCGAGCAGCGTGACCTTGGCAGCGTGCGATTGTGCCGGGAAGCTGAGCGCCACGATCGGGCCGTATTCGACGGCGACGCGCGAGCCCGCCTTGAGGTCGGCAGCCGTCTTGACGGCGCCGGACTCGTCCACGATGACCGTGTCCTTGTCCACCTTGGCGATGATCCAGTCAAAAGTTCCCGCGGAACCCTTGCCCATGACGTTCAAGCTCGTCAGGCCGTTCGCGGTCTGCGCGTCCGTCACGACGCCGGTATTCACGATATAAGCGTCCACGGGCGCCTGCTCCTCTTTCTTCGGCGTCAAGTCGAACTGCTTGGCCTGCTGATTCCAGGTCAGCTCGTAGCCAAGGGCGCCTGCGGTGTCGCGCAGCGGCACGTAGGCTTTGCCGTCGATATAGACCGGCTGAATCGAGCCGTAGGCGGCTCCGTTGACGGATACATGAATGTCGGCACGCAAGAGGCCGCTGACCTTCTGGGTGAGGCCGGCGGCGCCGGCCACCGCGGAAGCGCCGACAATACCGGCGGCAGTCAGCAAAATAACGGATTTCTTTTTAAGATTCATGTGTGATGCTCCTCTCTAGGTTGCGTTGTCTTGTTCCGAAGCCGCCCGATTGGCGGTTGGGAAACAGGCAGGTCAGGCAAGTCTTGCACATTCCCCCAGACGAGCATTCGATACGAAAGGTTGCACGAAAGCAAAATGGCCGTCTCCCGAAAAGTGGGGAAACGGCCGGAATGCAAGGCGGATCAGTGCGCGCCGGCTTTGTCGACGTGCAGCAGGTGGCGTTGGTTCAGCATAATGACGACGACAGCCGCCAGGACAAAGGCGCCTCCGACGACGAACGGCACATGCGGGTTGTACCACTCGGCAAGCTTGCCGGCGAAGTAAGGGGCGATCGCGCCGCCGATGAAGCGAAGGAAGCTGTAGGCTGCGGAGGCCGTCGAGCGTTCGACGGGCGCCGCGTTCATGACCGCCGTGGTGATGAGCGTGTTGTTGTTGCCCAGCAGCGCGCCGGCGAACACGATCGCGCCAACGACGACCCACTCGGTCGTCGTCCAGATGCCCATCGCGAATAGCACGAGGCCAAACAAAGTCAGCATGGCGTACATCGACTTGAGCGTGCCGAACTTGCGCTGGAGCACCGGCGCCATGAATACCGACGTAATGGCGAGCAGGACGCCCCAGCCGAGGAAGATGTAGCCGAGACCGTGGGCGTCATAGCCGAAGTAGTGGTCCAGCACGAGCGGCGCGTACGCCAGCAAGGTAAAGAAGCCGAAGTTGTACAAGCATGCGCCGAGCCCGAATACGAGCAGCGAGCGGTGCTTCAGCGCGCGGAACGGATCGGCCAGCGAAGCCTTGCGGCGCCCGGCGGACGCGGCGGGCTTGTTGGCTTTGGGCATCGTGAGCGCGAGCGAGATAAAAGCGATGACCATGAGCACGGCGACTCCGAAGAACGGACCCCGCCAGGAGATCGATCCGAGCTCCCCGCCGATGAGCGGCCCGACCGAGATGCCGAGGCCGATCGCGGCCTCGTAAAGAATGATCGCCCGCGCGACGCTGCCCGTCGACAGCGTGACGATGGCGGTCAGCGAGGTTGCGACGAACAACGAATTGCCGAGGCCCCAGCCGCCGCGCAGACCGATCAGCGCCCAGATTCCGTCGGAGGCGCCGCCCAGCGCGGCGAATGCCGCGATGATGACGATGCCGGCCAGCAGCGTTCCTTTCATGCCGAGCTTAGACTGGATGACCCCTGTAATAAGCATCATGACGGCCATGACGGCATTGTAGCTGGTGAAGAGCAACGATACCTCGCTTGGCGAAGCTTCCAGCTGCTTGGCGATGGCGGGCAGGATCGGGTCGACGAGACCGATGCCCATGAACGCGATGACGCAAGCGAAGCCGACCGCCCATACGGCGCGCGGCTGCTTGAGCAAGCTTCCTTCCGGCGCCAGCGGTGACGCGGGAGCAGAAGCCTTGGATGTGGATGACATAAGAAGATTAGCTCCTTTTAGATATGAAGTGTGAATGCTGCCCCATGCTGTCCTACAACAGATTCTCGAACGCATGGCGAACGACGTTGCCCCGACTGATGATGCCGACGAGCACGCCGTCCCGCTCTACCGGCACCTTCTTGATCTGCTTCTTGCCCAGCATCGCCGCGATATTCTCGACCTCGTCATCCCACATCGCCTTGACGACCTTCGTCTTGGCAATGGACATGACGTTCAGGTCCAGCAGCCTGCGGGCTCGTTCCTCGAACTGCTCGTTATCCCCTTGAATCAGGATGGATGCGTAAAAAAAGTCGACGTACCGGTCCTCGTGCTTGCCGATGTAGCGCATGACGTCGCCGTCGCTGACGTACCCGACGATCTCGTTGCGGTCGTTGACGACGGGCAGTCCGCTGATCCCGTGTTCAATGAACTTCTCGATCACGCGGCGCACCGTATCGCTCTCTTTGACCTTGTATACTTGCCGAATCATAATTTCTTGAGCTATCATCGCTAGCCCCTCCATTTAGTTGTATTGCAAAACTAAACATTTAAGTGTATTATACAACTACTTTGCGAAATGTCAATGCTTTGGCCCGGGCTTGCGCTTGAAATGCGCGCGGCATGTGGTACGATGGGGAACAGAAAAGCAGCAAGGTGGTGAGATCCGTGAGTCACGAAACGAATACAAGCATCGAGCTCGAGATCGCCCTTCTGATTCGCCGCCTCACTTCGATCTCAACCAGCCGCAAGTTCGGAACGCTCGATCGCTCCGCTTATTTGCTGCTCGGCCAAATCGAGTCGCACGGCTCGGCCGGCGTCAAGGCGCTCGCGGAGGAGTTTCGCCTCGACATCTCCACCGTCAGCAGGCAGACGTCCGCGCTCGAGCAGAAAGGTTACGTCTACAAAATGCCCGATCCGGAGGACGGCAGGGCCTACTTTTACCAACTCACCGACGAAGGGCGCCGCATGCTGTTGGAGACGCGGGCGCAGCGCACGGAACGAATCGACGAGCTGCTCAAGGATTGGTCCGGGGAAGAGCGTACCCGTTTCGGCGAGCTGCTCGCCAAGTTTAATCGGACCTATCTGGACGATTAGCGCCGCTCTTATTGTATTCAAAAGCTTCAGAAGTTATTGGGCGGCGCGTACCAACGCGGGGTTTCGCGCGCAAGGGACGGCTGGGCAGGTGAGATAGCGAGAAGCAAGTTGTCGGAGTCAGTGACTGAGTTGTACGGTAAAACCCTGTAACTCGCAGCCATAGTCCGGGCTTCAAAACAGAGTTGTACAGTAAAACCGTGCCCCCCGCTGTACCTGCCGCATCCCGCTCCATACGCATGCAGAAGAGCCCCGGGCATCCGCCCGGGGCTCTTCTGCATCGCTTTTTGACGCCAACCGCTTATACGTTAAACCGGAAATGCATAACATCGCCGTCCGCGACGACGTATTCCTTGCCTTCGAGGCGGAGCTGGCCTTTTTCCTTGGCGGCGTTCATGGAACCGGCGCCTACCAGGTCCTCGTACGAAACGACCTCGGCACGGATGAAGCCGCGTTCGAAGTCGGTGTGGATGACCGCGGCCGCCTGCGGCGCCTTGGTGCCCTTGCGGATCGTCCAGGCGCGAACTTCCTGTACGCCGGCCGTGAAGTACGTGTACAAGCCGAGCAGCTTGTAGGCCGCCCGGATGAGCCGGTCGAGGCCGGACTCGGTCAAGCCGAGCTCCTCGAGAAACATCTCGCGATCCTCGCCCTCGAGCTCGGCGATCTCGGACTCGACGCGCGCGCTGATCGGCACGACCTCGGAGCCTTCGGCCGCCGCGAATTCGCGGACGCGCTGCACGTATTCGTTGGCGTCGGCGTTCGCAGCCTCGCCCTCGCTCACGTTGGCCGCGTACAGCACCGGCTTGATCGTCAGCAGGTGCAGGTCGCGCACGAGCAGGCGCTCTTCGTCCGACAGCTCGACGCTGCGGACGGGCTTCTCTTCCAGCAGCGCGGCATGAATGCGCTCGAGCACTTCGACCTCTTGGGCGTACTTCTTGTCTCCGCCCTTCATGTTCTTGCGGGAGCGGTCCATGCGCTTCTCGACGGAGTCGATATCCGCCAGGATGAGCTCCAGGTTGATGACCTCGATATCGTTGATCGGATCGATCTTGCCCGATACGTGGGTGATGTTCTCGTCGACGAAGCAGCGCACGACGTGCACGATGGCGTCGACTTCGCGGATGTTGGCCAGAAACTTGTTGCCGAGGCCTTCGCCGCGGCTCGCGCCCTTGACCAGGCCGGCGATGTCGACGAATTCGAAGGCGGTCGGCACGATCCGGTTAGGCGTGACGATGTCTGCAAGCTTCTGCAGGCGCTCGTCCGGCACCTCGACGACGCCGACATTCGGGTCGATCGTGCAGAACGGATAGTTGGCCATCTCGGCACCCGCTTGGGTGATGGCATTGAATAAAGTCGACTTGCCGACGTTGGGCAGGCCGACGATACCACAGGACAGTGGCATTCGCTAAACACTCCTGACTTCGCGCGGCCCTCGCGGAGTAGCGCCGGACGGCCGTTCACGGTTCAATTATACTTCAGATATTATAACGGAAGGCCGGGACCTGCGTCCACCTAACCGGCAACCTCAGCCTTCCAAGCTGATGGTCCGAGCCATCCTCAATAGGAATCCAGCCCCTCCAGCCCGTCTAGCCCGTCTAGTCCGTCCACCCCATCCAGCGTCCCCAAATCTCCTTCGGTCGCCTCCGGATCGTCGATCGGCGGATCGAGCTCCGGCGCTTCGAGCGCCGCCTTCGGCACCGCGATCGCCTCGGTCGCCCCGTGCTTCGCATAGGTGCCTTCGAATATCTGGCTGAGCTCGGACGGCGCCCCCGGCTCGTATTCGATCGTCATCACTGAATCGACGCGGTAGGCAAGCGGCAAATGCGTAACGGCATCCAGCTTAAAGCTGACGGACAGCGACTTCAACGCGATGCTGCGCTGCACCGCCTCGTCCATGCTGCCCAGATCGAGTGTCCCCTCCAGGATGTGCTTGAGAAACGCCAGCGCCTCAGGCCCTTTGCCTTCATAACGGACGACGTCGTGCCCGCCTTCCCTCGCGGATGAGAGCCCGGTACCGAGCGACGCGGCCGAGGCCAACGCCGCAGCCGGGTCGATCTGATAATCGGACAGCGTCCGCGCGATATCCGCCGCCTGTTCGCTGGACAATTTGCCCCATTCTTCAAAAGAAGGGTCGTACACGTAATAGGCGTCCGGCACGAGGATCGCGCGCAGCGAGGACCTCTCCCCGTCCTGGACGCTGTCGATCGTCTGGTCGAGCTTGAGCGGCGAACGCTCGGCCTTCCCGGCGTTGGTCACTTCGAAGACCGAGTCGGCCGCGGCGCCCCCGCTCAGCTTCTGGACGAGATGAAGCGTGAATGCGTAACGTCCGACGTCCGCCATGGCCGCGCGGGCTTGTCCGATCAGCGCTGCCGCGTCGCTGCCGGCCTCCGGGTCGGAAGACGACGCGACCGCAGTCTCCCGCTGCTCCGCGGCCGGAGACGCAGCAGCACTCTTCTCGGCAGGCGAATCGCCGCCGCTGCACGCTGCAAGCGCGAGCGCCGCCGCGAACACGTAGACTAAAATGAATAACGAACGTCGATTGGATGCGCGTGTCATGATGGATAACAGCCCCTTCAATTCGGTTAACCTATGCAGCGCGAGGCGCTGCGGCCGCTGCCGGCAGTCGCCCTTTCGCCCATACTCGCACGAGCTTAAGGAGGATTCGCATGGAAAACGACAGCCGCAAAGGCAATTACAAAGGCACGACGGCGATGGCCGCCAAAAACCAGGATATGGCGTTCGTAAACGACACGCTCGAGAATACGAAGTCCGTCGCCCCGACGCCGCAAAAAAAGAAAAAGACCGACTGACGCGGCGCCATCCATCCGATAGGAATCTCCGCAGAGCGGCGCCCATGCCGCTCTGTTTGCCGTACCCGCCAAAAGCCTCTCTACCCTACCATACCCCCCGCTTCCTCCACAACGATCAAGCCGACAAAAAATTCACCGATTGAAATAGGGAACTTTTAGCATCGCCCGTCGTTCCTTAGATGTGCCGGCCGCACGATCATCGGGCAAAGGAGAATGCGAAGCGGTCTTCCCCGGACGGCGCCGGAAGGCTACTATGAAAAAAGAAGCATGGGGGCTCCGTAACGGCTGCGGCCGTCTGCGGAGGAGAGGTGACAGCGTTGGATCACGATTATTTGAAGCATATGACCGAAGGCATCGACCGCGACGCCGTGCTGGAGGAGCTTATGCTCACTTACGGCCGCGATGTGTGGAATTACGCCTTTTTTATGACAGGCAAACGGGAGACTGCCGAGGATATCGCGCAGGACGTGTTCGTCAAGGCCTACCAGAGCCTGCATACGCTCCGCGGCGAATCGGGGGCGCGCGCCTGGCTGCTGAAGATCACGCGCAATACGGCGCTGGATTACTTCAAATCGGCCTGGTTCAGGCGCATCCGGCTGCCTGCGGTCCTGCCGACGCGAGAGTCGCAGATGTCCGCGGAAAACGAATGGCTCGGCTCCTACCGGCAGCGGGAGATCTGGCGAACGGTCATGGAGCTGCCGCGCAAGCTGCGGGAGAGCCTGCTGCTTCAGGCGCATCATGGGCTGAGCATGGCCGAGATCGCCGAGCTGCTCCAGGTGTCGGAAGGTACGGTCAAGTCGCGCATTCACCGGGCCCGGGCCGCCATGAACAAAAAGTTCGAGCTTGGGCGCGAAGACGACGAGGAAGGGGGCGGGCGAGCATGAAGGACGATCGCGACCGCTGGGAACGCACGCTGTCGGACCTGCCGCTCGGCTCCGGCGGCTTCGGCACCCCGACGATAAAAAAAGTGAAGGAGCGCATCAAAATGCTGGAACGACGCGCCAGGCGCAGAAGACGCGCGGCGGCGGCCTCCGTCGTCGCGCTGTTGATCGCGGGAGCGGCAGTCTTCAGGGGCGAGCTCTCGGAGCTGCTGACGCGCGAAGAGACGGCGAAGCCGGTCATCAGCGAGACGGAGACGACGACGCTGAACATTATGTATTGGGACAACGCCGGCTTCATGTCGATGTACGGCCAGCCCTTTATTATCCGGCATCCGTCCGTACGATTCGAATATTCGGAATACCCGGGCAAGAGCGCCAATTTGTACAACCTGACGCCAGGCATCGACGCGTTTAAGGCGCAGCTGCAAAAAAGCCAAGCCGATCTGGTGCAGGTCCCGCTTGCCTACTTGTCCGAGCTGTCGGCCGCCGGACTGCTGAAGCCGCTGGATACATGGATGAAGCGGGATAAAGTGTCCGACGACAGCTGGCAGACCGCCGTCAAGCAGACGGTGCGCGACGCGGGAGGCGGCGAGCTGTACGGATTTGCGCCTGAATTCACGGGTTACGCGCTGTATTACAACCGCAAGCTGTTCAGGGAGAACGGCGTTGCCGAACCGACGGATGGCATGACCTGGGACGAGATCATGAACTTGGCGGCCAGATTCCAAGGCATGCAAAAAAACGGCAAGCCTGTCTACGGCCTCAGCTTCGGCTATAACTCGACGATCTGGTTCGAGGCCCATTCAATCGCGAGCAGCCAGGGGCTCCGTCTCGCAGACGCCAAGCTCCAAGAAGCGACGGTCGACACCCCCGCGTGGACGACGCTATGGACCAAGCTGGCCGCAGGCCATCGGGAAGGCTGGATCAGCAACGAACCGGCGCTCAAATGGAAAGGCAGCGTCGAGATGAAGCAGCTGTATGCCCGCGACCCTTTCCTGAACGGCCGGTCGGCGCTCACTTACTCCTCCAGCGCTTACCTGAATAACATCTCCCAGGCCGGAACCGGAATGGGACTGGGTGACGAAGACTGGGGCGTCTTGGCTCCGCCGACCGACGAGGGATCTCGGGGCACGGACGGCGCGTTCGAGATTCCGTTCGTGTTCGCTATTCCGGAACAGGCCGCCAACGCGGACGCCGCCTGGGAGCTACTGAAATATATCATGAGCCCTTCGCAGGCGAACCGGTCGGTCCGGCTCCCGCACGGCGACGTCTTGCCGACCGTCGCGGCGGACGCGGCGGCAGACGATTCCCGGTCCTCCGTCTTCTACCGCGCAGCCGTCGATTCTTCGCGCGTGCTGGATGCGGCCGCGCGCAATTCGGATCCGGCTTACCAAAAAGTCGTCAACGCCGTCTGGACGGCAGCGAACGACAAGACGAAGGATTTAGGCGACGATCGCGGGCTCGACGTGCCCGCGCTCCTCAAGACGCTGCAGGCCGAGGCCGAGCAGGCGATTCGCGCCGTCGCCGCGGACGGCCAAGCGAAGACGGAGGCGAACCCATGAAGCGGACCGCGGCGCTGATGGCGCTAGCTATACTGCTCGCGGTTGTCGCAGGGTGCACGAAGAGCGAGCAAACTTTAGCCGGACCCAAGACGCTTACCGTCGCCTGCTGCCAGACTTATACGTACGACATACAGTTCAGAGACTTCGTCGAAGCCGGTTTTCCCGACTGGGATGTCCGATTCGTCCCCCTGCAGCCCGACAACGACTATAAAGCTTACGACGAAAAGACGCTCGCCGCTTTTATAGACAAAGAAAAGCCGGACCTGCTCATTTTGAACGTTCCGGACTACCGACTGCTGCATAAAGCCGACAAGCTTCAAAATTTAGAGGAATGGGCCTCACGGAAAAAGGTCAAGCTGACCGACAGCTTGACGCCGGGCGTGCTGGATTTCCTCCGCGGCGAGGACGGCGGTCCCCTCTACGGGATCGGCCCGGGCTTCCACGCCAGCGCGATGTATTACAACAAGAATATATTCGATCGCCTCGGCATTCCCTATCCGACGGACGGCATGAACTGGGAGCAGACGATCGCGCTGGCCGACCGCGTTATGCAGGACAAGCGGCTGGAAAAAGGCGAGGTCGGACTGCATATCCCTTGGCTGCGCGGCCCCTTCGACTTGCTGCAGCGGATCGCGGGCACCGAAGGGCTGACCTATGCGAATGCGAAGACAGGCGCGGTCACCTTCGATTCCCCCGGCTGGGAGCGGCTGTTCAAGCAGGTCGCCGCCGCCTACAAGCGCGGCACGTTTGTCGCCACTTGGCCCGAAGCGCGGGAGTCGGACGGCCAGACTTACTACGACCAGGCAGCCATGGAAGCGGTCGATCTGTTCAAGCAGGGCAAAGCGGCGATTACGATCGACGACGACAACCTGCTGCTGAACCTTAATGCGCAGGCGAAGCCCAAGTTTGGATGGGGCGTCGTCACGACGCCGGCACGCAGCTCCGACCCGACCTTCGGCGGAGAGCTTCAGATGTATGAGATGTTCGCTATTCCTGCCGCCGCCGCTCACGCCGAGGAAGCCTGGGAGGTGCTCTCCTATTTTATGTCGGCGCATGTCGGACAAGCCAAAGCCGCGCTGGGCGGCACGATTGGCGGGATGGACCTGTCCGTCCAGGCGGAGTATCCCGCGTGGAAGCAGAATGCGAACTTCAAGCCCTTCTATGCTTTGCGGCCGACCAATACGATCGACCGCTACTATTTCGGCGAACCGCAGGGACCCGGCACCTTCGACGAAGCGTTCGCCGAGCTGGTGAACGGACAGATCCGGAGCGTGTTGGAAAACAAGAAGACGGAGGACGAAGCGTTCGACGCAATCCAGCCCGCAGCCGAAGCGCTCATGAAAAAGGCGCTGTCGGAGGCGCAATCCGACAGCGCAAACAAAGACGGAGGATCCGAATAAAACGCGAGAAATACGCAGGGTGAGGGCGATCAGGCCTTCACCCATGCGTCGTTGTCGTAGCCCCGCTCCTCCCAATAGCCGATATGGGGGCGATCGATCAGCTCGATGCGGTCCAGCCACTTCACCGATTTGTACGCATACATGCCCGGCACGATCAGGCGGACGGGACCGCCGTAATCGCGATGAATCGGTTTGCCGTCATGGAGAACGGCGACCAGAACGTCCTTCATCCGCGCTTGCTCGAGAGACAGCGCGTCCGTATATTCGCCGTCCCCGGAGTAGAACTTCACGTACTGCGCGCTCGCTTGCACGCCCGCGGCTTCAAGCAGCTTCGCCAGCGGGATACCTTCCCACGTGTTGCCGTACACCGACCAGCCGGTGACGCAGTGAAAGTCGCTGACCTGCACCTTGCGCTTGATCGCGAGAAACTGTTCCCATGTCCACGTCGCAGGCTTGTCGACCAGACCGTCGATCGTAAAGCGCCAAGTGTCGGAGTCGAAATGCGGGAGCGGCGTAACCGTATAGAGGCGGAAGCTGCCCTTGGCGCCCCCGCCGATGACGTTCGCCGAGTCCGGCAGCGGCTGCGGCGCCGGAAGCATGCGGTTCGCGTCCGTCTCGTCCGCGGCGATATTGCCCGTGCCGGAGGTCAGACTCAGGCTGCCGCCCATCCAGCGGAAAAAGGACGGCAGCACCGCTGCGGCCAGCGCTACGCCGACTGCGCTCCGGATGAACTGGCGACGCGTCATCCAGGGCTGCGGGCTAGCAGCCGGATGCAGTCCGCCGGCATACGGACGCTTCGTGTCCGACTCTCCGGCTGCCTCAGCGCCGTCGTCCGTGCGAACGGCTCGACGTGCCGGTTTTTTGGCCCAGCGCATCCGGGTGATCGAGTGATAAGCCGCATACGGCAGACCGACCCACGTCAGCAGATCGTGAACGACGAGCGCATTCGTCGCCCAGCGCGGAGGCAGATGGCGGAGCTGCCAGAGCACGACCCCCGACGCCAGCCAGCCGAGCAGCAGGAAGACGACGAACGCCAGGTTGCCGCGCTGCCCGGACCTGCCCCTCAGCTGCTTCAAATGCCGCTTGAGCAGCGGTGCATACAAGACGAGCACGATGCCCGTGATCAGACCGATATAGATGTGAAGCTGCTTGATCCACACGCGCCCCTCGCCGAGCCACCCTCTCGCCGCGCCCCAGGACAGAATCAACCCGCTGGCCGCCAGCACGACGACGAGCCATGCATTCCAGCGGTGAAGCTCCGCAAGCTGTTTGCCGAAGCCCGCCCGTTTACGATTCTTCATCTTCTACGTCCCTCCTCCGTCGAGGGCCGCACCGCTTCCGGCGTCGGCCAGCTTCAGCGTAAATCGAAATTCGCTTCCTCTGTCCCCCGCAGGCGCTACGCCGATCTCGCCGCCGTGACGCTCCGCCAGCGACTTGGCGATCGCGAGGCCGAGACCGGCGCCTCCGCTCTCGCGCCGCCTGCTCCGATCCGACCGATAAAACCGCTCGAAAATCCGGTCCCGCTCTTCCTCCGGCACGCCGTCTCCGTCGTCCCTGAGCGCGATCGAGACCATGCCCCCGTCTTCGATCGCCGCGCACCATTCGATGCTCCCCCCGTTCGGGGAGTGACGGATCGCGTTGTCGAGCAAATTGGCCGCGATCCGTCGCAGCTCGTGCTCGACGCCCCACACGACCGGTGACGGCTCGGGAAGGCGCACGACCACCTCCAGGTTTTTCTCCTCCAGCTTGGGTCTGTAGACGTTCAGCGTATCGATCAGCACATCCTCAAGGGCAACAGGCCGAGGCTCGAAGGGGTCCGCACCGGCGTCCAGCTTCGACAGATCGAACAGATCCTGGACCAAGCGCCCGAGCCTTATCGATTCCTTCCGGATCACCTGCAGGTAATCGCCGCGCGCGGCCTCGTCTTCGACGACTCCGTCGAGCAGCGCCTCGGAGTGAGACTGAAGCAGCGCGAGCGGCGTTCGCAGGTCGTGCGCGACGTTCGCCACGAGCTCCCTGCGCGAAGTCTCGGACCTTGTCACGTCCTCGAAGCTGGTTTTTAGCCGACGGCTCATTGCGTTGAACCGCTCCGCCAGGAGGCGGAACTCGGCCGGCCCCACGATGGGCACCTCCGTGCCGAGCACGCCCGAAGCGATCTTGCCGGATGCTTCCCCGATCTGATTCGCCGCGCGAGCAAGCGGCACGATCAGCGCCAAGTGAAGGACGAACGATACGCCGCCGGCCAGCAGCGTGGCCCCGCCCAGCCAGACGAACGTCGGCGCGCTAAGCAGCATGCGGCTGTAGCAATAGAACAAGACGGCTAAAATAGCGAACAGACTGACTGCGTTGGAAATTAGGAGATAGGTGCGAAGCCTTACCGTCCGGCCCTTCATTCGACGGGCTGCCCTTCGAACCGGTAGCCGATGCCCCATACCGTTTTGAGCCATGACGGCTTGGAGGGGTTCGGCTCGATCTTCTCCCTTAGCCTGCGCATGTGCACGGTGACCGTAGTCGAATCGCCTTCGAACGCGATGTCCCACACCCGGCTCAGCAGCTGGCTTCTTGAAAAGACCTGGCCCGGATGGCGCGCGAACCATTCGAGGAGGTCGAACTCGGTGGCCGTAAGCTCCACGTCCCGTCCGCCTGCCTTCACCCTCCGCGAGGCAGGATACAGGGAAAGGCCTTCGAAGTGAAGGCCCTCCTCCCTTAACGCAGGCTTGTCGGCGGATTCCGCGGGAGGCGCCGCGCGGCGCAAAATGTTGCGCACGCGAAGGACAAGCTCGCGGGGACTGAACGGCTTGGTCAAGTAATCGTCCGCTCCGATCGTCAAGCCGAGCAGGCGATCGCTCTCCTCTCCCCTGGCGGTCAGCATGATGATCGGCACGTCCTCTTCGTCACGAACGGCGGTGCAGACGTCCCAACCCGACATGCCCGGCATCATGAGATCCAGCACGAGCAGATCCGGGCGTCTCGACCGCCAGAGCCGCAACGCCTGATCGCCGTCGTCCGCGACCAGCACTTCGAACCCTTCGCGCTCCAGGTATCTTCGGCAGACGTCGGTAATATCCCGCTCGTCGTCCGCGACCAGCACCGTTGCCGCCATCCCTATCTCTCCTTCATCCGAATACCCAGATTATAGCACAGCCGAGCGGCGAAATATTTGCACTTACTTCTCGCCCATGCCGCTGTCCTTCATGCTCACCTCCGGCGACATCATGCTATCGTCCTTCATGCTTGCCTCCGGCGACATCATGCCGCCGTCCTTCATGCTTGCCTCTGGCGACATCATGCCGCTGTCCTTCATGCTCACCTCCGGCGACATCATGCCATCGTCCTTCATGCTTGCCTCCGGCGACATCATGCCATCGTCCTTCATGCTCGCCTCCGGCGACATCATGCCGCCGTCCTTCATGCTCGCCGTCGGCATCGGCGGATTGTCGTTCGCGTTGTCCGTCCCGCATCCCGCCACCGCAGCCGCCAGCCCGACAACCGAGAGCAGCAGGCAGAGCGCCTTGCCCGTTTTTCGTAGCCCTGATTCTTTCATGATGAATCGCCTCCTTGACACGTTATAGTCTCAAGGTACCGCCCGGGGCTAACGAACCGCTAACCGATTTTCAAATAAAAGATTAAAAGATTCTTACAGAAGCATTACGACCGGCCAAGCTGTCGATTCCCTGTGATTTCCTAGCGTTCACTCACGCAATTTCCTTCTAGCGCACCGGAACATCCGGCGACATTTTGCGTCTAAGATATACGAATTTAAAAAAGAGCTAAATTCCGTATCTCTTCTAGGAGGTTATTACATCATGAAATCCAGGATGCTCCCATACTTAGCTGCGCTGCTCGCAGTGGCGCTGCTGGCCGGATGCGGCGGAGGCAAGGACGATCGCAATGCCGCCGCTCCTTCGGCGGCTTCGGGCACTGCCGTCGCATCGCAGTCCGAATCGACACCGTCCGAGGGCGCCCCGGCGACGGCATCTTCGGCCTCGTCGGCCCCTGCCGCTCCGTCCGATTCCCAAAGAGCGCTGTCCGTCGCGGCCAAGGACGTCGTCGAGGCGCTCCGCGACCGCGACTTGAAGCGCCTCGCCTCGTGGATCGATCCGAAGCTCGGGCTTCGCTTCTCGCCCTATGCAGCGATGACGGAAGCGGATCAAATATTCAAGCCCGAGGCTTTGCCTTCCTTCAAGAGCCCGGACAAGATCAAATGGGGTACGGCGGACGGCAGCGGCGATCCGATCGAGCTGTCCTTCCGCGATTACTTCGACAAGTTCGTTTACGACAAGGACTTCGATACCGCTCCCTCGGTGTCGGCGAACAAGCTGGTAGGCAAAGGCAATACGGTATACAACGGACAGGATACGTACGCGGGCTCGTCCTTCGTGGAATTTCACTTCCCCGGCTTCGACGCCTCTGCCGACGGCATGGATTGGGAGAGCCTTATCCTCACGTTCGTCCAGGACGGCAGCGACTGGCGGCTGGTCGCCCTCACGCATGCACAGTGGACGATCTAGCACGACAAGAAGGGACGCGCGGGTACGAGCGGCAAGAAAAGTCGCCAAGGTAGTCCGGAGCTCGCACTGACGCCCTTTCCGGCTGGGCTATCGTCCGCCCGCGTTGTTCTTTCCTCGTAACGCCTGCAAAAATACATCTATTTTCGCCGATGTTCGCCCGTTTAAAAAGGATAGATGCAAAAACGCATCTATTTTCCTTCATCGGCTCCATTTCCGGCTTTTGCATTGAATTTACCTGCACATTTGCAGGTATTTTATCAAGCGACGTTGGTCGACAGATAATAAATGTAAAAATGCAGTTATTTTCGACGCCAAAGACCATTGAACCGCTCCGACACGCCGATTGAACGCTAACCAGTCACGAATCGCCGCCGCATGGTTAAAAAGAAGAGCAAGCCGGCTCGTATTTCACACTTCCTGACCTGGTCACAAAAAACAAGCACCGCGTCCGAGGACGCGGTGCTTGTTCGCGTTGCAGGCTTTATTAGAGCTGGTTTTGAATCTTTGCCTTCAGGGAATCCTTGCTTTGCAGACCGACCAGCTTGTCGACCGGTTGGCCGTCCTTGAACAGGATCAGGGTCGGGATGCTCATGACGCCGAATTGGGAAGCCAGCTCGGGCTGCTCGTCGACGTTGACCTTGGCGATCGTCGCCGTGCCTTGCAGCTCGGACGACAGCTCCTCGACGATCGGGAGCTGCATCTTGCAAGGTCCGCACCATGGCGCCCAGAAATCAAGCAGAGACACGCCTTCGCTAACGGTCTCGTTAAAGTTGTCCTTCGTTACGACTACGGCCATCGTAATCCACTCCTTCAGAGGTTAAATGAATTGTGCATATCGTTCCTATATGATGATCGGACGACGAAGCGCTATGCTCCGGTCCGCTCCATCCTGCGACAGCCGCCCTCGCCATGCGCGGAGCGCACAACGAACTTTACCCTTGCCTACGTCTTCTGACACGCCTTGATGCGCGACAGCATCTGGCCGATCGTAATCCCCTGGAAGTAGCTCTCAAGCTGCTTCTCGGCGCCGCAGAAAACGGAATTCATCACTTCCTGCATATTGGAGCCGACCATGCAGTCCATGTCCGGATTGCCGCTGCACCAGTTCGGCGTGATCGCGCCGGCCGCCATCGTCCGGTAAATATCAGCCAACGTCATGTCGGAAGGATCGATGCAGAGCCTGTAGCCGCCGCCCGAGCCTTCTCGCGTCGTCACGTAGCCGTTTTTTCGCAAGAAACCGAGCACCTTCCGCACCCGCGCCGGATGCGTGCAGACATTGGCTGCGATCTCTTCGCTAGACGCCATGCCGTCCGGCTTGTGCGCGAGCAGGACCAGACTGTGTACGGCAATAATAAATTCGCTATTCATGCGGCGCCCCCTTTCCCGGCGGGTTACTGTAATATTAACAGTTACAGTTGAGTCTGTCAAGGGGCCGGCCAGTCATGGTCAACACTTAGCATGCCGCCCGCTTTCCCGCCCTATTCCGCCGTACGCGCCTTCAAGCGCCCCCGACCAGATCCGGATCCATCCCGAAGCGACGATCCTCGTTCAAGCCGTCGATCCGGGCCATGTCCTCTGCGGAGAGCGCGAAGTCGAACAGGTCCGCGTTCTCCTCGATGCGCCGCGCCTGCACGGATTTGGGAATGACGACGATCTCCTGCTGCAGATGCCAACGAAGCACGACCTGCGCTGGCGATTTCCCGTACTTGCCTCCCAGCTCGGCCAGCAAAGGAAGGTCCAGCCGTCCCTGCATAAGCGGCCGCCACGCCTCCGGCTGAATGCCTTCGCGCCGCAGAAATTCAAGCAACGGCTTCTGCGTCAGCAGCGGATGCAGCTCCACCTGATTGACCATCGGCTTGATCCGGCACGCGCCCATCAGTTCCTCCAGGTGATGAATCTTGAAGTTGCTGACGCCGATGGCGCGCACTTCGCCTTCGTCGTACAGATGCTCCAGCGCTCTGTACGTATCCTTGTACTTGCCGGGCACGGGCCAATGCACCAGATAAAGATCGACCGCGCCGATGCCGAGCCGTTCCTTGCTTCTGTAAAAGGCGCGCAGCGTCTCGTCGTAGCCCTGCTCGTCGTTCCACACCTTGGACGTGACGAACAGCTTGTCCCTCGCGATGCCCGAATCGCGGATCGCCCGGCCTACGTCCGCTTCGTTGCCGTACAGCGATGCGGTATCGATCGCGCGGTAACCCGCCGACAGCGCGGCCCTCACCGCGTTCTCCGTTTCCGCGCCGGACTTGGCCCGCCATACGCCGAGCCCCAGCCTTGGCATTCGTTCGCCGTTCAGCAGCTCCACGGCCGATGCCTTCGTCCACCCCATCCCGCCCACTCCTTTTTTGCGTTGATCTTAGGCCATGTTACCACGGATACACGAGGCGCGCACATTGATCGCAACCGTTCGATCTGGCATACTCAAAGTGTCGGCGAAGCCTTGCGCCCGCCCCAACTTCATAGAGACGAGGAGCTTACGCTCATGCATATCGACATTTACTCCGACATGGTCTGCCCGTGGTGCAGAATCGGCAAAAAGAACGTGATCGACGCGATCGAACAGTGGGTTACGGAATCCGGAGAGGACGTCACCGTAAGCTATCACGCCTTTCTGCTGGATCATTCGCTGCCGCCCGAGGGATTGCCCTTCCGCGCTTCGATGGCGCACAAGATGGGCGGCGAGCACCGCATCGAAGAGATGCTGCAGCGCGTGACCGATGCAGGCGCGGCCGTCGGCGTGCCGTTCCGCTTCGACCGGGTGACCCGGATGCCGAATACGGTGCTGGCGCATCGCCTGACCGCGATCTTGCCCGCAGACCGGCAGGAAGCGTGGATCGACGCCGTCATGATGGCTTATTTCGAATACGGCAGAGATATCGCGAAGCGCGAAGTGCTGCTCGAGATCGCGGCGGACCTCGGCCTTGAGACCTTCCCGCTCGAGACGGCGCTGGACGAAGGCCGCGGAGCCGAAGAGGTTCAGGCGGATCTGGAACGCGCTTCGGCCATGGGCATCTCGGGCGTTCCCTTCTTCGTGCTGAACGGTAAGTACGGCTTGTCCGGCGCCTACCCGGCCGCCGAATTCGTCAAGGCATTCGGGAAAATAGCGGAGCAGAGCGGGCAATAAGTCGCGCCGTTCGCGCGAGGCCGAAGCGAGCGGCGGCACAAGGGCCCCTTCACGCCCATCCGATCCGCCGATCAGCCGAGGTCTCGCGCGTCGATCCCGTTCCGCTCCATCAGCCGCGCCGTCGTCTCCTCCAGCTGCGCCAGAAAAGCCTCCAGCGTTCGCGTCCGCACTTCTCCCTTCCGCAGCAGGACATAGAAGCTTCTTTTAAAAGGCAAGCCCGGCGCCGCAACCGTCTTCAGCGCGCCGATCGCCAGCTCCCTGCGCAGCGACCAGCGGGACTGCAGCGTAATGCCAAGTCCGGCCTCCGCCATTTCCTTGACCAATTGCGTGCTGCCCAGCTCCATCAGTCGATTCGGGCGAATGCCCCACACCTCGAACATCCGGTCGGTCGCCGCACGCGTGCCCGAGCCCCGCTCTCTTACCAGCCAGACCTCCTCTTGCAGCCTTGCCGCCTCTGCTTCGGCCCGCCCTGCCAGCGCATGTTCAGCTCCCGCGACGAGCACCATCTCGTCTCCCGCAATCCGCCTGCTCTCGAGCCCGGGTCCGATCTCTTCGCCTTCGACGACGCAGACGTCGAGCTCCCGCCTGCGCAGACGCTCCGCGATCTCCGCCGTATTCGCGATCGCGATGGATGGCTTGACGTCGGGGTAGACTCGCATCAAATCGCCCAATATACGGGGCAGCACATACTCACCGAACGTATAGCTGGCGCCGATCGCCAGCGGGCCGCGTACGCTGCCCGAGAGCTCGTCGACCATTTCCTGCATCCGCTCGTACAGCATGCCGATCTCCCTGGCATGCCCGAGCACGATCTCGCCCGCGCGCGTAAGCGCGACCGATTTGCTGCTTCGATCCAGCAGGCGGGCGCCTAGCGCGGTCTCGAGCGCGCGGATGTGCTGGCTGACGGCGGGCTGGGTCATGTGGAGACGCTCGGCCGCGCGGGAAAAATTCCTCATCTCGGCAGCGACGACGAATACCTGCAGCGCAATGTCCATGCGATTCACCCCCCCCCTCTTCTATAAGTCACCGCTTATTATTATCATAAGAATAATTCATTTCACTTATAGAATAAAGCGAGCTATGCTTGCACTAACAAAAATAGCTCGAGCAAGAGACGAGAGACGACGAGGAGATGGCCCGCATGAACATCGCTCCAATACGACCATTACAGCGGTCCGGGTACCCCCTGCGCACGCGCATGACGCGTCTCGCCGGATACGCGCCGGGTCTGGCGCTCGCTGCCGCGTTGGCCCTGCTCGGCTGGCAGCTCGCGCGCATCCCCGGCTTTGGCCTGTTCGGACCGATGGCCTGTACGCTGCTGGCAGCGGTCGCTTTCCGCCAGCTGTTCGGCTATTCGCAGGCATGGGCACCCGGCGTGCGCTTCGGCACGACCAAGCTGCTTCGCGCTGCGATTGTTTTGTTCGGCTTAAAGCTGCCGCTGGACGCCGTGCTTCACCAGGGCTTGCCGCTCCTGGCGAGAAGCGTCGGTACGCTGGCCTTCTCGATGGCAGCCGGGCTCGCGCTGGGCCGCTTGCTGAAGGCCGACAGGCAACTTACGCTGCTCCTGGCGGTAGGCACGGGTATTTGCGGCGCGGCCGCGATCGCCGCCGTGTCACCGCTGGTCGCGGCCAGGGAAGATCGCACCGCAACCGCGGCGGGATTGATCGCGATCGTTGGCACGGCAGCCGCGATCGCCTCAATGCTGCTGGCGGACGTCCTGCCGCTGAGCGGGACCGCCTACGGCCTGTGGACCGGCTTGACGCTGCACGAGATCGCGCATGTCGCCATGGCCGCATCGGCAGGCGGGTCAGATGCGCTCGAGAGCGGCATGCTGGCAAAGCTCGCCCGCGTGTTTCTGCTGGTGCCGGTCTGCCTGGCGCTTCACTGGCGCAACAGCCGCCTCGTCCGGCGTCTGCCGGCGAGCGAAAAAGAAGCCGCGGCGGGCGCCGCAGCTTCGTTCCCCTGGTTTTTAATCGGCTTCCTGGTCATGAGCCTGCTCGGTTCGGGCCTAACCGCCGCCGGATGGCCGCTCCCTCCCCGCGCGACCGCCGGCGCTTCGACGCTGACAACCGTTCTGCTGACGGTCGCAATGGCCGGCATGGGTCTTAACGTGAATGTTCGCGCACTCCGGCACGCCGTGCGCCCGATTGTCGTCCTGCTGATCGTATCCGCGCTTCTGTCGGGCTTGACGCTCGTGACGCTGCTCTGACCGGCTAGCCGAACCTGCGAAGGCTCCCGTATCATTTACAGAACCGCCGCCGCATTCTCTTCTTTCCCGCCGTCTTTCTTAAGACGATCGGCAACGGCGCGCGCGATCCACACGCCCGCCGCGCCGGCTTGCGCCAGCCCCCGCGTGATGCCGGCGCCGTCGCCGCCGCAGTACAAGCCGGATATCTCGGTCTCGAGCCGGTCGGTCAGCTGCGGACGCGCGGAGTAGAACTTCGCCTCGACGCCGTAGAACAAGGTGTGCTCGGACGCGAGACCCGGCGTGACCTTATCCAGCGCCTCCACCATCTCAATCAGGCTCTTCATCGTGTTGTAAGGCAGCACCAGGCCCAAATCTCCCGGCACGGCCTCCTTCAGCGTCGGCTCCAGGAAGCCCTCCTTGATCCGCGCGGCCGTCGAGCGGCGCCCGCGCAAAATGTCGCCGTACTTCTGCACGATGACGCCTCCGCCGGACAGATCGTTCGCCCGCTCGCAGATCTCGCGCGCGTATTCGTTCGGCTTGTCGAACGGCTCTGTGAACTTGTGCGAGACGAGCAGCGCGAAGTTCGTATTGGACGAACCCAGGGCGGGATCCTTGTAGGCGTGGCCGTTGGCGGCCATGACGCCGCTGTGGTTCTCGACGACGACGTGGCCCGACGGATTGCTGCAGAACGTGCGGACGCGCGTGCCCACCGACGTGTTGTATACGAATTTCCCCTCGTACAGATGCTCGTTGATCTCGCGCATGACCACGTCCGACGTCTCGACGCGCACGCCGACGTCGACCTGGTTGCTGTGCATTTTGATGCGACGCTTTTTCAGCACCTCCGTCAGCCAGGCGGAGCCGTCCCGGCCCGGAGCGATCACGACCGTGTCCGCCGCGAGCTCTTCGCCGCCCTTCAGCACAATGCCAGAAACCCGGTGACCCGCACCTTCCTTCACGGTCAGCAGGTCCGCAACCTCCGTCTTGAAACGCATCTCGATCTTGTCCGACAGGTAAGCGGCGATCGACTTGAGAATCTCCAGATTCTGCTCGGTGCCGAGATGCCGAACCTGCGCGCGCAGCAGCTTCAGTCCGGCGGCATAGGCGCGCTGTTCGATGCTC
The DNA here is from genome assembly GCF_030014955.1 of Cohnella hashimotonis. Classification (NCBI taxonomy): domain Bacteria; kingdom Bacillati; phylum Bacillota; class Bacilli; order Caryophanales; family Paenibacillaceae; genus Cohnella; species Cohnella hashimotonis. Next base: position 121,585 of record NZ_JAGRPV010000002.1, on the reverse strand, counting down.
TTGACGACGTCCGTCGTCGGATCGGTGATCGTATGCGTCGCGCCGTGCGCAAGGTTGACTTCGTCTACGTACTTGATGAGGCCGAGCACCTGGGACGCCGGCAAATAATCGGTCAGCCACCCGCCGAACTCGGTCGTAATGTTGAACTTGCCGTCGCTGTACGCGCCCGCGCCGCCGAAGCCCGCCGTGATCGAGCAGGCCGGCAGGCAGCCGGCGAATTCCTTTTTCCCGGCGGCCGGAGGGCAAAGCTGGATCTTCTCCTCGAGAATGGGGCAGCGGCGGCGATGAATCTCGTGGCCTTTGTCCAGCAGCAGCACCTTGAGGTGCGGGGACTTGCGATAGAGCTCGTAGCACGCGAATATACCCGCCGGTCCTGCGCCGACGACGATGACGTCATAGGTGTTCGTCATTTTTTCCGCCTCCCGAAAATGAAAAATTCCCGACCGCCAAAAGATACGGAGATGCCCTCCGCTCCTTCGTAGTCGGGAATTCACGGTTCCCGGTAGAGACCACCGGCCCTTATCGCCGGAGATATACGAATGCGCGTATTGTGAATGCCTGTTGGCGGCTAGGTACGTTTGTTGCCTTGGTTCGGAGAAACGGAGCTGGCCGTTAGCGCTGATGAGAGTCACCGTATCCCGACAGTTAGTTTACGCGCGTTAGCCGTACGTGTCAATGAAACATTTGCATATCGTACGTTAAAATGCATTAATATCTCACATCATTAATTAATTTCATATCGTTATTCCCTCTAAATCCGAACATTAATCGTCGATAACGAGGTGTCCTGCAATGTCGCTTTCTCTGCAAAAGTCGATCCGACTCCCCGGCCCTTTTCCGGCTCCAACGCCTCCGCTAAAGCAAGCGATTCGATTGCCAGCCCGCTTCCGGCCCTAACGCCTTCCCTACAGCAGCGATCCGCCGCTCGCAGCAAAAAAAGAGCTGTCCGCCGCCACGATCCCGCGACTTTCGGACAACCCTTCGCCCCGTTTACGCATGCCAAACGCCAATCTCCTAATTCCCGCCGCTTGCCCTCCGCAGTCTCGCTCCGCGCTATCCCGCCAACTGCACGTCCACGCTCACCGTCAGCGTTTGCTCGCCGGTTCCCCGATAGACACCCTTGACCGGCACGATGTCCAGGTAGTCCCGGCCGTGCGCCAGCTTCACATACCGCCAATCGACGAGTCCGTTGTTGGTCGGATCGAAGCCCTGCCAGCCCATGCCGGGCACATATACCTCGACCCATGCGTGGGACGCCTGCTCGAAGTCGGCATTCCGCCCCTGCAGATCGCCGACGAAGTGATACCCGCTCACGTACCGCGCGGGCACGCCGCGCATGCGGCAGATCGCAAGCAGCAGATGCGCGAAGTCCTGGCAGACGCCCGAGCCGATGGCGATCATCTCGTCGGCTGTCGTGTGAACCGCCGTCGACAACGGCTTGTACTCGAAGTCGCCGAAGATGCGGCCGGACGCGCATTGGACGAAGTCGAACACGCCGACCTGCCCGGCGCCGCATACCGCGTCGTTCGCGTACCCGGCCACTGTCGGATGGAAGGTCGCGAACGGCGTCGGCAGCAGGTACTCCGCGTTGGCGTCGCGGAACGCATCGGTGCGCAGCCGCGCCCACGACTCGGACGGCTCGCTCTCTGACTTGCGCTTCATCTCCGAATCGCGCGTGACGACCGTCGACTGGGAGGTGATGACGAGCTCCCGGTGCGGATAGTTGGCCGTGAAGGCGTGCACGCGATTGCCGAAGTAATCTTCGTACGACATCAAGGAAACGTTGGGCTCGATGATCAGCCGGTGCTGATAGCAAGCCTGTCGCTCGTCGGTGCGCGGGGCGAGGCGCAGCTCATTGACACTGTCCGTCACCGGCGCGCCGTACTGGTAAGTCGTGACGTGGGTAATGTCCAGCTTCATGCCGTAACCTCCCGTCCGGGGGAAAAAAACGCCTTCGCCATCGATTCGCCGAGCTGCCTGTTCGTGACGAGCAGCTGCTGCAGAACGGCGTCCAGCGTATCGGCGTTAATGTCCGGACGTTCAAGCCAACCCAGATCGGAGCGCGCCTTGTCGGCGGTCCGGACGATCCTGTCCAGGCCCGAACCCGAACGGCTCGCGCCGGCCCGAAGCGTCTTGATGTGGTCCGAGAAGCTCGCGAGCGCATAGTGGACCGAGCGCGGGAACTGCTCTTGCGCAAGCAGAAACGCCGCCACCTCCTCCATGCTCAACTCCTCGATGCCCAGCCTGCGGAAGGCTTCGTATCCGCCGACCGACTTGAGCACGGCCATCAGATAGGCGTAGGAAGAGCTTCCCGTCTCCGCGGTATACCTCAGGACGGATTGAAGCAGCCGTACAATATTTTCGGAGCGCTCCAGATGCCTGCCGCTCTCCATCATGCTGTACGCGTCGTCGCGCAGCGCGATCGACACCGCCGTCCCCTGGAACGCCGCCAAGCCCTCCTTGATACGCTGGTAGAACCGGTGAGGCGAATCGCCCAGCACCTCGGTCGTATCGCAGCTTTTTAGCCACAGGTAGAAGCCGTTCAACAGATTCCACAGCTCGGACGGGAGCCGGTCACGAATTTTCCTCAGGTTGTCCCGCGCCTGGGCGACACAGACGACAAGCGAGTTGGCTTGCGTCGCGTCCAGCGTCAGGAAGTGGATCACGTCGCGTTCGCCGTAGGCGGCATGCTTTTCCTCGTAAGCCGAGATATCTCCGATCGCGCCTACGATTCGGCGCCACACCTGCTCATCCGGCCCCTGCTCATCCTCCCTGAGATGGTAGTACACGTCGATGAGCCGCGCGTGGTTTTCCGCCCTCTCCGTATAGCGTCCGATCCAGAACAACGATTCCGCGATGCGGTCCAGCATAGCGTTCCCTCCTCGTCAACGATCAAGCTAATACCCAAGTATCCTTGCAGCCGCCCCCCTGGGACGAATTGACGACCAGCGAGCCTTCTTTCATGGCGACGCGGGTAAGCCCGCCGGGCAGCACATGCACGCGCTGGCCGTTCATGAGCGCGAATACGCGAAGATCGATATGCCGCGATACGAGTCGTCCATCCACGCAGACCGGCGCGGTGGACAGCTTGATCGTCGGCTGCGCGATATAGTTGTCCGGATCGGCTATAATCTTCTGCGCGAATGCCGCGCGCTCCCCCTCGGTCGACGAAGGACCGATCAGCATGCCGTAGCCGCCCGACAGCGACGTCTCCTTGACGACCATCTCGTCCAGCCGCTGCAGCACGTATTCCCTTTCCTCCGGACGGCTCATGAGGTAAGTAGGCACGTTGGAAAGGATCGGCGTCTCGTTCAGATAATAGCGAATCATGTCCGGCACGAAGGTATAGATCGCCTTGTCGTCGGCGACGCCCGTGCCAGGCGCGTTCGCGATCGCGATGTTGCCGAAGCGGTAAGCGTTCATCAAGCCGGCGACGCCGAGCATTGAATCCGGCCGGAAGGCGAGCGGGTCGAGAAAGTCGTCGTCGATCCGCCGGTACAGGACGTCCACCCGTCTCTTGCGGCGCGAGCTGCGGATATAAATCTTGTGGTCCTCGCACACGAGGTCGCGCCCCTCTACCAGTTCGATGCCCATCTGCTGCGCCAGAAACGCATGCTCGAAATACGCCGAGTTGAAGCTGCCTGGCGTCAGCAGCGCGATGACGGGATCGCTCTTGTCGGTCTGGGCCATGGCCCGCAGGGAGGACCGGAAGGCGTCGAGCGTACGGTCGATGCCCCGAACGGCGTGCGAGAAGTACAGCTCCGGGAAGTCGTGGGTCATGATCGATCGGCCCTTGAAAATGTAAGAGAACCCCGAAGGCGAGCGCAAATTGTCCTCCAGCACGAAGTAATCGCCCTTCTCGTCGCGGATCAGGTCGATGCCCGAGGCCGTCACGTAGGCGCCGCCCGGCACGGACAGACGCATCATCTCGCCTCTGAAGTAGCGGTTGCCGAGCACCATGCGCCTGGGAATCAGTCCGTCCTGGAAAATTTGCTGCTCGTGGTAGACATCCTTGACGAACGCGTTCAGCGCGCGCACGCGCTGCGAGACGCCGCGCTCGATCGTCTCCCATTCGGCGCCCGGAATGATGCGGGGTACGAGATCGAACGGAATCGTGCGCTCCAGCGCCTCGGACTGGCCGGGCTGGGACAAGGTGAAGGTGATGCCCTCCTCCAGCAGCCGGCGGTTCATCTGCCGCTGTCTGGCTGCGCGCTCGTCGATGCTGAGCCGCGAGAGAATGGCTTGAACTTTTTCGTAATGGGCCCTGACCTGCGTTCCTTCGAACATCTCGTCGTAAAACTTGGAGGCCGGAGGCGACAGCGAGGTGATCGCGTTCCATAATTCCATGACTGCGGCTCCTCTCCGCGCAGAACGCGGAGGAGAAGAGCCATTCCTCCCTTCGGGCGGGGTCCGGCGATAGGCGTGCTGCCTGTCGGCAACCGTTGTTACAAGAATCATATGCCCGCGCGTATGACATGTCAATATTTTTTACATAAAATAAACAATTTTAACGAATAATCTGACGCATATGTATCTCAAAACGTCATAAATGAGTGGATTTTATACAACAAAAGGAACTCCAATCGCAATTGCACACGTCAGAAACCGAACTTTAATTGCGATCATTCAATTTAAATAACATAAAACTAACACGGTCTTATCTTAAATGACGGGACATCTTGCTTCTTCGGTCCTTCAATCGGCGAATCTCACCCATTACGCGCAGCTGCGGCTCTTTATTTTTTTCATCGGATTCGCTCGCCCCCCCTCCGATCTCAGCTTCATTTTCCGAATTAGGTATCCCGTTCGGCGCTATGATAGAATATCGGAACAAAGATTGGCAAAAGGAGCCACCGCCGTTGACCTTTAAAGCAAACGCAGGGCTGCTGTCCATCTGGATCAGCCTTGTCAGCAACATCGCGCTCACCATTCTCAAGATCGTCGTCGGCCTGCTGTTCGCGAGTCCGGTGCTCGTGGCCGACGGCATTCACAACGCCGGCGACATCATCGCCACCATAGCCGCGCTGACGTCGTCCATGGTATCCAAAAAACCGGCGGATGACGATCACCCCTACGGCCACGGCAAAGCCGAGGTCGTCGCGTCCGCGCTGGTCGCCATCATCCTGGCGATCGCCGCGCTGTGGATCGGCTACCACGCCATCCTGACGCTCCGGGAGCCGCCGGAGAGCCAGAGTCTGCTGCCGCTGGCCGCCGCAGTCGTCTCTCTTGTCTGGAAGCAGGTCCTGTACGTATACACGATCCGGGTGGGCCGGGCCGTCAACAGCAAGAGCGTGCTTGCCACCGCCTACGATCATTTGGCCGACGTGTACGCCTCGTTAGCTGCGGTAATCGGGATCGGCTTGGCTTATATCGGCGAGCGCCTCGACTGGTCCTGGGCCGCCTACGGCGATCCCGTGGCGGGCATCGTCGTATCGCTGCTCGTGCTCAAGCTCGCCTACGAGATGGGCACCGACGCCATCGACATTCTGATGGAGCGCAACGTATCGCCCGCCAAGCTCGCACAGTACGAAAAGCTGATCGCCGGCGAGCCCGAGATCAAGCGGATCGATCGCGTCCGCGCCCGCGAGCACGGACATTACATCATCGTCGACGTGCGCGTCGGCATACCGAGCCACTATACGATCCAGCAAGGCCACGACATCGGCCGGGCGCTCAAGCGCTGCATCATGGACAGCGATCCCGACGTCGTCGAGGTGCTCGTGCATATGAACCCTTGGAACGAAGGCGAATAAACGTCGGCGAGCCGGCATTACGCCACTGAAAGCGAAAGGTACAACCCCGCAGAGAGCTTAGGGGTTGTACCTTTTTTATGCGCCGCTCCAAGCTCACTTTTTGCGCTTACAGCCCCCAAGCCCGGCGCCACCGCCGGCTCTCTTTTACAAATCATTCACTGCGCCAATGACTGGACTGCCCGCTCGCCAAAAACGCCCGAAAACATTGCGATAATATTCGTCTCCTATAATGAAGCCGCTAGCCGCCAGCTTTAAATACGGACACGGGGAGAACGCGCCATGAACTGGAGACACGGAATTCGCTCCCTCTTCGCCAGCTGGAAGCTGCTGCTCTTCATCCTGATCTCGCTGCTCCTGCTGTGCCTGACTTCATTGCAAGGCTATATCGTCAGCAGGCAGTCGACCAGGACGATCGAAGATCAGTACGCCCGGCTGATCGCCGAGAATATGGATTCGGTATCGGTCAACTTGTCCAACTACCTGAATTATATCGACGACTTCGCCCGGACGCTGTCGAACCATCCGGCGCTGATCGAATCGCTGCAGTCCGGCGCGAAGCCGCAAACGGAGCGGCAGCTAAGCGCGTTCGCGGAATATTATCATCTCCGGCTGCCCGTCAACATTCAAGTGTTCGACAGCCGGCAGCGCGTCTACGCCTATCCCGCGGTGAACACGGAAGAGGAACAACGGCTCCTTCGCACCGTATCGGACTTCCCCTGGTTCGAAAACCGCGTTGCCATCGACAACAACTTTTTACACTGGAACGTCTCTTCCGACTACCATATCGCCTCGCATGCCGAAGCCGCCCTGTACGTCAGCAAAAACATGATTCAAAACAATCGTTCGCTCGGCCTGCTCGTGATCGAGCTGAACGGCACGCTCATCGAACGAATGCTGGATCGGGCGCAGATCAATGCGGACAATCCGATCTTCCTGTTCTCCGGCGACGAGGAGACGATGCTCTTCCACAGCGAGCGGCTGACGGGCGATATCTCGGACTGGTCCGCTCATCTTCTCGCCATCTATCGAACGATCAAGGACGCCCGCGCGGACGAAGGAGCCCTCGACATCCGCCTTTCGGGAAGACCCTATCGCCTGCTGTATATGCAGGTCGCCTCGACGCCCTGGACGATGGCTTCGCTCCTCCCGCCGAGCGCGCTCCATGCGAGCAGCGTCAGCACCTGGCGCATCACGGCACTCACGACTGGCGTCTCGATCCTGTTCATCGCCGTCTTCTTCGCCGTCCTGCACAGGAAGGTGACGATGCCCATCCGCCGGCTGTCCCGAATCGTAGAGGACTCGAACGGCAAAGGCATGCTGCCGGACAATTATCGCTACAGCGGCTTCAAGGAGATCGAGACGCTGAACAGCGGCATTCACCGGTTTCTCGGGAAAATCCAGGAGCAGGTCGAGACGATCCGGCGCGGCGAAACGGAAAAACGGATGCTGGAGCTGCAGCGGCTGCAGGAGCAGATGCGCCCCCACTTCTGGCACAACTCGCTGAACGCGCTGCGGTTCATGGCGATGCTGCGCGGCGACCCGACGATGGCCGAAGCGCTCCTCTCCCTGACGCGGATGCTCGACTATACGCTGCGCAACACCGACGTGCTGTACAGCACGCTCGAGGAAGAGATCGAATACGCGATGAGCTTCGTTAAATTTCAGGAGATCCGCGCCATGCGGACGTATCGCGTCGAGCTGGACGTCGACGCGGCCGCGCTGCGCGCGGAGATCCCCAAGTTTACGGTGCAACCGCTCGTAGAAAATGCGATCGTGCACGGGTTTGCCGCACCGTTCGAAGGCGAGACGCTGCTGCGGATCGAGGCGCGCGCCCGCGGAGGCGACCTGGCGCTCACCGTCGCGGACAACGGCAAAGGCATCGCCCCCGCAGCTCTCTTAGGGCCCGCCGGCTCGGGACGGCGCAGCGGGCGCGGGGCTCCGGGTGGGCTGAGCCTCGCCAACCTGCGGCAGCGGCTGCGGCTGGAATACGGTTCGCCATATGGCCTTGAGATCGACAGCGCGCCCGGCGCATACACAAAAGTGAAGCTCTCCCTGCCCTATCGGCCGGCCGAGCAAAAGATGGAGGGAATGCCGTCATGAAAGTCATGATCGCCGAAGACGAAATCCTGGTCAGGCTCGGCCTGCGCAAAACGATCCCGTGGGCCAAGCTCGGCATGGATCTCGTCTGCGAGGCGCAGGACGGAGAAGAAGCCTACGAGCAGTTCAAGCGCCATCTGCCCGATATCGTGCTGGTGGACATCGAGATGCCGAAGATGGACGGCCTTCAGTTCGTGCGCTACGCCAAAGGAAAGCGGGCGGACGCCCGGTTCGTCATGCTGACGTGCCATCAGGACATGAAGTATTTGCGGGAAGCGATCCAGCTTCAGGTGCACGACTTCATCCTGAAGTCCACGCTGGACATGGACGAGCTATGCGGGATTCTGCAAAGCCTGGCGCTCGACCTGGCGCGTGAAAAGGAAGCCGCCGCCGCGCTTGCGGGACGGACCGCGATCGAAGCGCCTGCGCCGGATGCGGCCTCCGCGCGGGAAGCGGAGGAGCGCGGGTTTTACGGCGCGCCGGAGGGAGCGCGCGCGGCGGCGCCGCTTGAGGTACTGCCGGAGACGGCGCTGAAGTTGCGCAAGCCGCTTGCCACCAGCCTGGAGTCGCTGCGCTTCGCCGACGCCAGGCGGCAGCTCCGGGAGCTCGGGCAGGCGCTTCGCGAGCCGCCGTTGGCGCATCCCCATGTCGTCAAAAACATGATGACCGAGCTCCTGTTCCGCTCCTGGTCCGCCTGCGACGAGCTGCTGGCCGGCCAACAGGCGGCGGATCATCTGCTCGTCGACCGGATCTATGCGTCCGAACGGCTTGAAGATGCCACGGAGCTGCTCGCCGCGGAGCTGGAACGGCTGGAACAAGCGCTCGCGCTGACGAACTCGGACGGCGACAAAGCCAAGATCGTCTTGCTGATCAAGCAATATATCAAGACCCACCTGGACCGGGACATCACGCTGCAGGAGATCGCGAACGCCTTTTACATCAACAGCAGTTACTTAAGCAGACTGTTCAAGGAAGTCAGCAGCATGAGCTTCACCGAGTTCGTCGTGCACGAGAAAACGGAGCAAGCCATCGTCATGATGAGAAACGGGAAAAGCCTGACCGAAATCTCCGACAAGCTCGGTTATCTGAACCTGAGCTCGTTCACCCGCATGTTCAAAAAAGCGCGCGGCGCTTCTCCCTCCCGCTACCTCAAAGGATAAACGAAAAGGCATGTCCGGATAAACGGCCCGCTTCTCATTAATCCCCCGTTAACATTCGCCTTACAGGCGCTTGATGCGCGGCGATCGGACGCGCGCCGAAGATAAACGACATCGTCATATGCTGTAGTCCTCGAAAGGCGCCCTGCCTCCTATGATGAAGATAGCAAAATATCATCAATGCGGGAGGAATGGATATGACAGTCGGCAATACCGCCGCGCGGCCGGTTCGCCGTCTCGCGGCAGCGGCCCTGATGGTCGCCCTGATCGGGGCGGGACCGCTGGGCGCCGCGCTGGCAAGCCCTGCGCAAGCCTCCGACATCAAGGGCAACTGGGCGGAGAGCACGCTGGAAAGCTGGGTTCAGAGCGGTCTGCTGAAAGGGGACGCAAGCGGCAAGCTGGAGCCGAACCGCCCGGTCAGCCGGGCGGAATGGATGGCGCTGGCGAATCGGGCGCTCGGCTACGCCGATGCGGGCGAAGCGAGCTTCACCGACTTGTCTCCGGCCAATTGGGAATACAAGGATGTCCGAATCGCGGTCAAGGCCGGCTACATCTCGGGCTACGAGGACGGCACGATTCGCAGCAAAAAAACGGTCAGCCGACAGGAAGCGGCGGTCATGCTCGCCCGCATTTTCGGACTGGACACCGTCTCGGGCGCGAGCGTCGCGCTTCCGTTCACGGACAAAGCCTCCATCGCCGCTTGGAGCCGCGGGGCCGTAGGCGCCCTTGTCAACCTTCGTCTCATCGGCGGCTATGCCGACGGCTCGTTCAAGCCCCTCGCCTCCCTCACCCGAGCAGAAGCGGTCGTCCTGCTGGAAAAAGCCAGGATGGAGAAAGGAACGAACAACGGTTCGAATCCGGGCGGTTCGACGCCGGGGAACGGCGGGTCGACGTCCGGCGGCTCAGGCAACAACGGGGGATCGAACGGCGGCAATAACCCGGACGGCGAGCCGTTTCTGACGTTCCCCGTCGTGAGCGATACGCATGTCGGGATCGAGGACGTATCCGTGGACGCCGCCGCCAAGTTCGAGCAGGCGCTCCAGGTGTACCGGTCGCTCGGCAGCTACGACGCGCTCGTCGTCGACGGCGACATGACGGACGCGGGCACGATTGCCCAATACGACAGCGCGATGAGCATCCTGGAAGCGAACAAGCTTAAAGGCGCCAAGCCGATCATCGTCCCCGGCAATCACGAGTATTATGCGGCGGGCGACGAGCTCGGCGGCGACAAGTACGCCGCGGCCAAACGCTTTTACGAGGAGACCGGCATGGACGCGGACGGCTATGCCGCGGAGAACGTCGACAAGGCTACGGAAAACGCCGGCGTCTTTTACGATACGTGGGTCAAGGGCTACCACTTCATCGTCGTCGACCACGACCGGAGCGCAATGTCGGACGCCAAGTACGCCTGGCTCAAAAAGGAGATCGCGACGGACGAAAAGGGAAATTCGGCGGACCCTAAAAAACCGGTCTTCGTCCTGATGCATTATCCGTACAAAAACACCACTTACGGCAGCGAAGGCGCGGGATGGAACAATCCGGCCGAGTACGCCAAGTTCAAAGCCGTCATGGCCGCCTACCCGAACGCCATGCTCTTTACCGGCCACACGCATTATACGCTGGATCACCCGAACACGATCAATGCGGACGACGGGTTCATTCGCGTCAACGACGGCTCCACCGCCTTCGTTCAAGCCGGCGGCTACAGCAACGACAGCGACATTTACCTGGATAAGACCGTATCCCAGGGATTGCTGGTCAAAGTTTACGACGACAAGGTCGTCATCGAGCGAAGAGAATTGGACAAGCAGGGCGCGGTCATCGGCACGCCGTACGCGATCGATCTGGCCTCCCCGATTCAATCCGCGAAGAAATATACGACGGATACGGCAGCGCCCGCGTTTGCCGCCGGCGCCAAACTGAATGTCTCTGCCGTCGGCGCCTCCTCCGCGACATTCAACTGGCCCAAGGCGACGGACGACACCAAGGTCGATTCGTATATTGTCACGGTCAACGGCAAGCTCATCGGCGCGCCGTCAGTCATCTCGCCGTACGACGAGACCTCGACCCATACGTTCGCGGCCAAGGGACTGAAGCCGAATACCGACTACACGGTATCCGTTAAAGCGCGGGACGCGTACGGGAAGGAATCCGCGCCGATCGTCTCCACGTTCAAGACGGCAAGCGCAGGAACCGGATATGACGCAAGCGCCCCGGATGTGCTCAATATCGATTTTACGAACGTAGCCGGCACGACCGTCAAGGACGGCACGCTGAACAAAAACGATGCCATACTGGAAAACCACGCCAAAGTGCAAAGCGACTCCCTGTTCGGCAAGCAGGCGCTCGTGCTGGACGGCGCCGGATCGAGAGGCAAGCCGAGCTCGGTGGCGCGGGTCGGATACAACAGCAGCCTGTTCACGCAGGATGCTCTGACCATCGAGGCCGCGGTCTCGATCTCGCCGGACAGCGATCTGTCCAACGACGAATACCACATCCTGGGCACGTACGAGGATGGCGGCTACGCCCTCTATTATTCGGCCGAAGACCGCAAATTCGTGTTCGATACCCAAAATTCCAAGGACCCGGCGGAATCGGGCGCGATGGCCGATGTCAAAGGCAAGCTCGTCTATCTCACCGCCGTCTACGAAGGCGACGCGGCGCACGACTATGCCGGCGGCACGATCAAGCTCTACGTCAACGGGACGGCCGCAGGCAGCAACGCGACTTCCGGGCCGCTGCCGATCAACGAAGACAACGACCTGATCATAGGCGGCGATGTCGAGGCTTACGGCGACGTGATCCACTACTTCGAGGGCACGATCGGCGAGGTCAAGGTTTACTCGCGCGCACTCGGCTCGGACGAGATCGCCGAGCACTACCAGGCGTTCCAAAAAACGCTGCCGATCGGAACCGTCAAGTTCTACGACACGACCGACGCCACGGTGCCGCAAGCGCTGCGGGAGTATGCGCAGGTGCTGGCCGGCACGAAGACGGTCGATTATACGTACGGCTATCAGCCGTCCGCGCTGGCTCTTGCCGGAACGAGCGGCAGCGTCAACCTTTTCGACGCGGCGGGGTATATGTGGACAGCTTCGGGCACGACGCTCAAGCGGTTCGACGTGTACACGACGGCCGCCGGCTCGGCGCAGACCTATGCCGAAGGCAAGTACTTCAAGGGCACGATCCGGGCGCTGCTGGCTTCCGATCGCGAGCTGTGGGTGCTGACGGACCAAGGCGTCTCCAGCATTCGATACCAATAAACATTCAACCGACAGGAGGATGGATCCGTTGCGCGTGAAAAAGTACGCCGGAAGCTTAAAAGCCATTCCCGCAGTTCTGCTGTTCGCCCTGGTCTCTCCGCTGCAGGCGCTCGCCGGCAGCGGCGGCCCGCCGCCGACCGCAGCCTATACGGCTGCAGTCATCGGCGATACGTATCAGAAGCAGATGGACTATTACAGCTCGAACGAATTCAATGCGACGACCGACTTGAACGACACGCAGCGAGCGGCCGTGCTGAGCGGCCTGGACGCATCCCTGGCGATTCCCGATCAACTCGAGATCGTCCAGGCGATCGGCACGGACAACGTGACCGCGTTCGCCCGGGACGGCGATACGCTGTGGATCGGCACGAAAAAAGGATTGCAGCGGATCAACGTCAAGGAACGCGACAGCCGGGACTATGCGCAATACCTGGCAGGCCCCCGTTACCTGTACGGCGGCGACGATCAGGTCTCCGGCTTGTATGCGGACGGCGACCACGGCGTCTGGGTACGCAACGGCAAGGGCATCGTGCATATCCGGATGACGATGCGTTCGCTCAAGGACAAGGCGGATACGTACGAGCAGTGGACCAAAGCGGTGAACGACCGCTACGGCATGATCGGCGAGGACGTCGCGTTCACCCGCAGCGGCCAGACGTATGCCGGTTCTCCGACGACCAACGACAACGACGGCTTGTGGACGAGCGAGTACGCGATCGGCGAGATCTATCGCTATTTGACCGCCAAGCAGCTGGGCGACGCGGCCGAGACGGCTGCGGCCAAGGCGGACGCGACGCGCGCGGCGAAGGCCGTCATGCTGCTCGCGCAAGTCTCCGGACGCGGCGACGGCTTCATCGCCCGCTCCTACATCATGGAGGGCGATGCGCAGCCGAACGGCTTGTGGTTCAAAAAGTCGTCCGTGAACGGCGACGTGTACGGCATTGCCGTCGACACGTCGGACGCCCAGAAAAAAGACACGCTGGAAATTACCGATCCGGCCCTCGTCGCCGAAGCCAAGGCGGCGTATCTGGCCGCCACGGGCCGCACCTACGAGTCCGACTACGGCGATAAAGGCATTTTCCCGGTCATCAAAAGCAAAAGCGACGGCAGCGTCGCCTGGCGGCTGAAGTCGCCGATCGTCGAGGCCGTCGACCCGGCGCTCGCCGAGCTCTACGGCGGCAACCAGAACGACTACAAAGTCATCTACAAGGCGGACACGTCCTCCGACGAGGTGAACGGACAGATGGCGCTGCTGTACTTCGCGGCGAACTATCTGTTCGACGGCACCGGCGCAGAGGACGCCCATCTGAAGGCGCTGGCGATCAAGTTCGCCGACCGGATCGTCAAGGGCATCGTGACGCACGGCTTCGCGATGATCGACGCGACCCGCAATCCGACGACCTGGGCGCGGTGGAACGCCACCTATTTCGCTCCGCAGATCGACTACACCGTCAACACCGAAGGCGTACCGCCCGGCGAGTACGAAGGCGGGTACGAGAGCGACGTCAATGCGGACGAGATCGTGAGCTTCGTCAAGACGGCGATCTACCTGACCTCACTCGATCCGGCGAACTATAGCGAAGACAACGCGCTGTTCCGCGAAGTCTACCGCAAGCTGTGGGAGCCGCGCACCGACGGCGGCAGCTACGACAACAACGACGCGAGCTACTCCGACGCGACAAGCGGCATCGGCTACGTGGACATCATGAAGCAATACATCGAACGCAAGAAAAACGTGCTGTCGAGCGACTTCGACGATTATCCGGACATTAACAGCGCCATCCATGCGAGCGGGAACTGGAGACTGGCCGTCAACTTCTCCGACGAGAATCTGTTCGCGATCGCGTACCTGCCGCTCATCGACATCGAGATGAACGAGGATCCGAACTCCGAGCGGGTGGCGACGCTGCGCGGCGTGTTCGATCAATGGTGGGCGAACATGAAGGACGAGGACAATCCCTTCTACATCTATCTGTACCAGAAGACGTATCCGGAGCGGACGGACGCGGAGCTGGATACGGCCGCATGGGCCCTCTCCCGCATGCCGCAGCAGCAAGTCAATTTCCCGGTCAACAACAGCATGCGCGCCGATGCGCTTCTCGTCCAGTACTTCAACTATCGCGACTATACGAAGATCAGCGGAGACCGCAAAGGCGTCGTCTCGACGAACCGTCCGCTGCCGCCGGACGAGCGGCATGTCCACAAGTTCAATACGAGTCCGTTCGCAGCTTTCTCCAACTACACCAACGCGACCGTCCTAAATACCGATTACGTCGACTATACCAAAGCGCAATACAATCCGGTCAGCTATACCTCCGGCTCGATGCTGAGCGGCACGTGGTTCCTGCTCCCATACTGGATGGGACGCTACTACGGCATGCTGGAGCAACAACAATAAGTAAATAAGGGGCGAAAACAGAACCATGCACAGCAATCAACGCAAGACGCTGGCGCTGCTGCTGGCCGCAAGCCTCGCGCTGCTGGCCGCTTGCGGCAGCAACGACGCGAGCGGCTCGAACAGCTCGGCCGGCACTGGCGGCGCAAACGCGAGCGGCGGTACCACTTCGGCTCCGTCCGCTTCGACCGGCGCGAGCGCCGGAGAGAAGACCAAGCTCGTTTTCTGGAACACTTCCTACCCGACGATCGACGAGAACGACAAGACAAAGAAAAAGGAAGACTTCTACATTTACAAAGCGATCGCGCGCTATGAGGCCGCCAATCCGAACGTCGAGATCGTCATCCAGGACATTCCCGACGGCACGAACGCGATGACGAAATTCCAGACGGCGGGCATCGCGAACAACGGTCCCGACGTGACCAATCTTTGGTCAGGCAACTATACGATGGACTTGAAGTCGTTCATCCAGCCGCTGAACGACTACCTGAAGCCGTCCGATATCGACGCGATGACGGGCTGGAACGCCGTTACCGAGAACTTCGCGGATACGGGCACGATCTACGGCGTTCCCGACGGCAGCGACGGCACGATCGGCATTTTGTACAACAAGAAGCTGTTCGCGGCCGCGGGCCTCGATCCGGAGCAGAACCCTCCGGCCACCTACGACGACTTCGTGGCGATGCTGCAGAAGCTGAAGGACAGCGGCGTCACGCCGATCGGCTCCGAGCAGGACGGCGACTTCGTCTACTTCCTCGACTACTGGCTCGCCCAGACGGTCGGCACGTCCGGCATCAACGATATCGTCAACGGCAAGACGAACTTCAACAACCCGAAGCTGCTCCAGGTCATGCAAGGCTATGTCCAGCTGTACAAGAAAGGCTTCGTCACCAACGACCAGCCG
The DNA here is from genome assembly GCF_030014955.1 of Cohnella hashimotonis. Classification (NCBI taxonomy): domain Bacteria; kingdom Bacillati; phylum Bacillota; class Bacilli; order Caryophanales; family Paenibacillaceae; genus Cohnella; species Cohnella hashimotonis. Next base: position 106,016 of record NZ_JAGRPV010000002.1, on the reverse strand, counting down.
CAGACGCAATTCTATAACCGCAAAGTGGCGCTGATTTTCGGCGGCTATGGTTATCTCAACGATGCCCGCGCCGCGCTCGGCGACGATCTGGGCATGATGAAAATCCCGAACTTCAGCAGCGATGCCCTCGTGAAGAACGGCGGCATCGGAGGCACCGGCGCCGACTTCGTCGTCTCGAAGTCGTCCAGGCATCCGGAGGAAGCGGTGAAGTTCATCCTTTTCCTCGTGAGCAAGGACGAGCAGATCGCACGGTTCAAAGACGGCTACGGCAAGCTGCTGAACCTGAAGAACGTCGACCCGGGCGAATTCACGAACGACCCGTACGTCGTCAAGCAGCAGGAGTGGGCCGGCGAACCGGCGACGATCTTCTGGCCGGACAACATCTACCCGTCGGAGCTGTCCGATTACATCAGCTCGATGAACGAGCTTGTCGTCAAGCAGCAGCTGGACGTTCGCGATTTTCTGGCCAAGCTTGACCAGAAGCGGGACGAGATCAACAAACAAAGATAGGCTTGCCACCTTCTCAGCCCAGGCCTTCATTCCTTTCCGTGAAGGCCTCATTTTTTTATAAAGCGAGGCTTGCCGCCGATGCACTTCCGCACCAAAGAGTCCATGACCGGCTACCTGTCGCTGCTGCCGGCTTTTGCGGCGCTGGCCGCGATCGTGTTTTATCCGATGGTCAATACGTTCTACCACAGCTTCACGAAGTGGAACGGAGCCGAGTCTCACGGGATCGGCTTGCGCAATTACACGCTTATTTTCACAAACGGCGAGCTGTGGACGCTGCTGCGGAACAACGCCATTTTCCTGCTGTCGATTCCCGGCATTCTGCTCTTGTCGCTCGTCGTCTCCGTCTTGCTGTTCGAGGAAGTCCGAGGCTGGCGCTTTTTCCGCTCGCTCTATTATATTCCGACGATTCTGTCGTCCGTCGTCGTCGGCATGCTGATGAAAATGATGTTCGCCCAATCCGGCGTCGTCAATCAGCTCCTGCATGCGCTCGGGCTCACCGACGGCAAGACGGAATGGCTGACCCAGGTGCCGACCGCCTTCATGGTGCTCATCTTCTGCTTCTATTGGCAGACTCTCGGGCAAGGCGCGCTCATTTTTTTATCCGGCCTGTCTTCCATCTCGCACGAGATCTTCGAATCCGCCGATCTCGACGGAGCCGGCTGGTGGCAGCGTCTGTTCCACATCACGATCCCGTCGCTCGTGCCGACCATCGTTTATTTTACCGTGACCAACGCGATCTACTGCTTCATCGGCCTCTTCTCGCTCGTGTATGCCGTCACCCAAGGGGGGCCCGGACGCGAGACGACGCCGATCGATTACATGATCTATATCAAGGCGTTCCAGACGCCCGACCAACTGGGCTATGCCAGCGCACTGTCCATCGTGCTGTTCGCCATCGCGCTGCTGGCGTCGTGGATGCAGATCCGGTTGTCGAACCGTTTTCAAGACTAGCCAGATAGGAGCGGTTAGCGATGGCCAGCCGAAGAGCTTTATCCGTTCGTTTGATCGTATACGCCATTCTTGTCGCGATCGCGATCGTCGACTTTTACCCAATCGTCTACATGGCCGTGAACAGCTCGCGGACCTCGGTCGACTTTTTCCAAAATCCCGGCGGTCTGCCCGACGCGTGGCACCTCGACAACTTCAAAGCGCTGTACTACCGGTTCGACGTCCTTCGCCTGTTCGGCAATACGCTGCTGGATGCCCTACTCGCGTTCGCCGTGACGATCGTGCTGTCCGTCCCCGCCTCCTTCGCCTTCGCGAAGCTGCGGTTCCCCGGCAGGTCCGGCCTGTACATGATCGTCATCGCGACGATGGCGATACCCGGCATCACGTTCGTCATCCCGAACTTCCTGCTCATGTCCCGGCTCGGCCTCGTCGACCATCCGGGATCGGTCATCATCATCTGGGCCGTGACCGCCGTACCCTCGAACATCTTCCTTCTTGTCGCGCTCATGCGCGGCATTCCGAACGAAGTGCTGGAGGCGGGCAAAATCGACGGCATCTCCTATGTCCAAACGCTCGCGCGGATCGTAATGCCGCTGTCGGTTCCCGGAATCGTCACGCTCGCCATCTTCAATACGACGGGCTGGTGGAACGATCTGTTCACGCCGCTTATTTTCCTGCAATCCGACGATCTGAAAACGATGACGGTCGCGGTGGCGACGATTCTGAAGCGGTTCGACACGGACTATCCGCTGCTGCTCGCCGGGCTGTTCATGACCTCGATCCCGCCGATCGCCATCTATATCGCGCTGCAGAGCTATATCAAAAAAGGACTCGTCATCGGGTCCGTCAAATAAGGAATGGAGGCTGTATCGATGGATGCGAAGCCATTGCGCCTGGGCATCGTAGGCGGCAACCGGGGCGGAAGATTCAAGACGACGATCGAGGCGCTGTCGCACCTCGTCCGGCTGTCCGCCATCTGCGATCTGCGGGAAGACACGGTGCGCCTGTGGCAGGCCGAATATCCCGGACTGACGGGGTATACGGATTACGACCGGCTGCTGGAGGATCCCGATGTCGACGCGGTATTGCTCGCAAGCCCGATGCTGCTGCACGCTCGCCAGGCGGTCCGGGCCCTGCAGGCCGGCAAGCACGTGCTGAGCGAAGTGACCGCCGCCCATACGATAGAAGACGCCTGGGAGCTGGTCGAGACGGTGGAGTCGACCGGATTGACGTACATGATGTCCGAAAATTATTGTTTCGAGCGCGCGAGCATGACGGTGCAGCGAATGGCGGAGGCCGGCGCCTTCGGCGAAATCACGTATCTGGAGGGCGGATACATTCACGACCTGCGCCATACCGTCCATACCGAGGATGGATCGCTGACCTGGCGGGGCGAGCTTCATCGCGATTACGACGGGCTGAATTACCCGACGCATTCGATCGGCCCGCTCGCCAAATGGCTGTGGCTCGGACGCGAAGGCGGGGACAGGCTCGCGAGCTTGTCCGCCTTCACTTCTAATTCGCGCGCGCTGCAGCACTATTTTCGCGACAAGTTCGGCGCCGGTCACCCGGCCGCGCAGGACGGCTACTGGAAACAAGGCGATTCTGCCGTCGCCCACCTGACGACGGAGGCCGGCGTGATCATCGCCCTGCGGGTCGACTGGACGTCGCCTCGGCCGCATAATATGCATAGCTACTCCCTGCAAGGCACGAGAGGCGCATACGCGTCCCGCCGCCATGACGACGAGGAGGACCTCGTCTGGCTCGACGGACGCTCCCCGATGCGGACGCCCCCGTGGGGCGGCGCGCCGGAGGGCGTATGGGAGCCGCTTGGCAGCTATGCGGCCGAGTTCGATCCGCCCGCCTGGGTCCGTCTCGACCGCGAAGCCGCCGAGAGCGGCCGCGCTGGCCACGGCGGCTCCAACCATCTCGCGCTGGAAGAATTCGCGCTGGCCGTCCGGGACCGCAGGCCGCCCCTCATCGACGTGTATGACGCGGTCGAATGGAGCGCCATCTTCCCGCTGTCCGTGCAGTCCCGCGCCAGAGGCGGCGAGCCGGTGGCGATGCCCGATTTTCGCAAGTTTCGCAAGCACAAGAAGCCGACGAGGAGACCGTAACGATGACGCAACAGAGACAACTGCCGCAGCTCGTAATGCGCAGATCGGGCTTGGCCGATCTGCCCTCCTTGCGGCTGCACGAAGGGTTTGCCTGCCGCAGCTTCCAGCCTGGCGACGAGTCGCACTGGGAGCGGATCGTCAAGCTGGCATTCGGCTGGGAGCGGAGCTTCCGAGAATATATTCAATCGCACTTTTATTATCGGCCGGACAGGGTGCTGTTCCTGTGCCGCGAAGGGACCCCCATCGCCACCGCCTGCGCCTGGCAGGAACCGGAGTGGGGCGAGGACTGGGGATACTTGCACATGGTCGGCGTCGATCCCGCGTTCGCCGGGCAGGGGCTCGGGTACGCAATCAGCCTGGCGGCGCTGCACCGGATGAAGGAGGACGGCAAGGCGTGTGCCGTGCTTGAGACGGACGACTTCCGCCTGCCGGCGGTTCGTACGTACCTGAAGCTGGACTTCCGCCCCGACGTCCCCGACGAAAGGCTTCTGATCCGGTGGAAGCAGGTGTACCGGGAGCTGGGCTTGCCTTACGGCGTGAAAGTGGCGTCCGCCACCCGACCGGGCAGCGCCGCCGCCGCGAACGAGGACGCGCTGGTCGTCTACCCGGAGGCCCATGTGTACGGCGTCGTGGACGGCGTGTCCGCAATGCTTCCCTACAAGGACGAGGCGGGCTTTACGGGCGGCCGCATCGCAGCCTCGCTGCTCGTCGAAGCGCTAGGCGCTGGTACCGGCGCTGACGCTGGTTCTGGTTCTTGTTCTGGTTCTGGTGCTGGCGCTGGTTCTGGTGCTGGTGCTGGTGCTGGCGTTGGCGCTGGTGCTGGTGCTGGCGCCGGTGCTAGCGCTGGTGCTGTCGGGGTAGATTTCGATCTGGCCGAAGCCGTCCTGCGCGCCAATGCGGCGCTGATGCAGCGCATGCTTGCCGCGGGCGTCGACGTCGCCGCCAAGTGGAAGCGCTGGGGCGCGGTGTTCGCGATTGTCCGATGGCGGCACACGCACCTCGAATACGTGCAGGCCGGAGACTGCATGCTGCTCGTGCGTTACCGCGACGGGAGCGTCCGGACGCTGACCCGCAATCAAGTGGCGGCGTTCGACCTGAAGGCGCTGCAAGCCAAGCAGCAGTTGCTCAAGAACGGCACGCCGGCGGAGAAGGTATCGCAGCGGCTGAAGCCCGTGTTCAAGTGCAATCGCGACAAGGCCAACGCGCCGGACGGCTACGCTGTCATGAACGGAGACCCCGCGCTCGCATATACGATGGAATACGGTCGCATCTCCTGCGCCAACATCGTCCGGATTTACGCGGTAACCGACGGCATGTTCCACTTCGTCGAGAACGACGACGATCCGCGCAAATGGGAAAAGCTCGCCGACGCGCTCGACGAACGCGGCATCGAGTCTTACATGGACGAACTTGAACGCGAGGAGGCGCTCGATCCCGACTGCGAACGCCATCCGCGCCACAAGAAATCCGACGACAAGTCGGCCGTCATTGTGGAGCTGCCGAGCGGGCCGGAGACGGATCTCGCAAGATCATGAACGTCACGTCCCGCAGGTACCTGCAGCCCCGCTTCTATCGCTTGCAGCACGCTCCGGCACCCTCGTCGCTTCAGTAACGTTGCTTATCGCTTGCAGCGCCGGCTTCTCCCGCCAACCGCTCGTGCTCGCTTGCAGCACGCTCCGGCACCCTCGTCGCTTCAGTAACGTTGCTTTATCGCTTGCAGCACCGGCTCGCTCCCGCCAACCGCTCGTGCTCGCTTGCAGCACGCTCCGGCGCCCTCGTCGCTTCAGCTACGTTGCTTTTATCGCTTGCAGCGCCGGCTTGCTCCAGCAGCCACATTTTCCCGCCGCCCCCCCTCAACTCCCCGCCTAAGGAAGACCGTCCTTGCGATCGCAGATCGCTCTGACGGTCCTCTTCAAATCGGCGGATCTTAGATTCTCAGTTAGCGCAGACTGCCTGCCGACGGCTTTTTCGCCAGCCGTTCCGATGGACCCGCCTATCGCCCCCGCGTAACGTTTTTGCCGTAACGCTTTCGCCGTAACGCCTGCAAATATACATCTATTTCTGCTGATGTCGGCCCTTATATACAAAATAGCTGCGTAAACGCATTTATTTTCCTTCTTCGGCTCCATTTCCGGCTTATAACTCGAATATACCTGCATATTTGCAGGCTTTTCATCCGAGTGTCGCTGGTCGGCAGAAAATACATGCAAATATGCAGGTTTTTCGACCAACACAGCTTCCGAGAGGCTCCGGCCCTGCGAACAATCGGTTCCTTCCCGCAAATCGCCGCCGGCCGGGATCGAATGTCCGGCCCCGAATCGAATGTCCAGCCCGGATCGAATGTCCGGTCCCGGATCGAAATGCAAAAAAAGAGCAGCCCGTCGGGCTGCTCTCTCACTAGCTATACGTGTGTCTCATTTCCCGCAAAGTTGATCAATGCGCCACCATGTTGTACTTCATGATCCAGATGGAGCCTGCCACGATCGTCACAACAATGACGAGACCGAGCAGCAACGTCATCAGGTTGTAGCGCGGCTTCTTCTCTTCCTTCAGGTGCATGAAGAAGAACAGCTGCACGACGAATTGCAGGACGGCCGTCACGAGCAGGACGACGTCGGCGGCGCTGCCGGTGACGATGTCGTTCAGCACGAGAATCAGTGGGATCGCCGTCAGAATGAGCGACAGAACGAATCCGAGCACGTACGACTTGAGCGAGCCGTGCGACTCGTGCGCGTCGGCGCCGTGCGAGGCGTGCGTGTCATGATGCTGCGCCATCTTACCTCACCCCCATCATGTACACGATCGTGAAGACGAAGATCCAGACGACGTCGAGAAAGTGCCAGTACAAGCTGATGTTGCCGATCTTGCGCTTGGTCACCGGCGTGATGCCGCGCTTCGCCACCTGCAGCATCAGCGCGATCATCCAGATCAGGCCGATGGAGACGTGGATACCGTGCGTGCCGACGAGCGTGTAAAAGGCGGACAGGAAGGCGCTGGTCGAGATCTTGGCGCCCTCGTCGATCATCTTGAGGAACTCGGTCACTTCGAGCGTAATAAAGGATGCGCCCAGCAGCGCGGTGACGATCAGCCAGCCGATCAGGCCCTTCTTGTCGCCGCGGTTCATGGACAACACGGCCAGGCCGCTGGTGAAGCTGCTGGTCAGCAGGATAAACGTCTCGGCGATGACGCCCGGCATCTCGAACAGCTCGGCGCCGGTCGGGCCGCCCGCCGTGCTGTTCATGAGTACGGCATACGTCGCGAACAGCGTGCCGAAGATAATACAGTCGGTAATGATAAAAATCCAGAAGCCCATCGTCCGAAGCGCTTCGAGGTCGTGATGGCCGTCATGGCCGTGATCGTGGTCGTGCGATGAATGATTAGCCGCGACATTCGCCATTAGACAACCCTCCCCGCTTTCGCTTCGGTCTTTTTAATCTCGTCGACCGTTACGTAATAATCCGTGTCGTAGTTAAACGAGTGATACAGCATCGTAGCCGCGATTCCAATTGCACCCGGTACGATCAGCCACAGCCAGTCGAAGACGAAGCCGAAGCCGAGGATGAACCAGAAGAGCGACATGACGATCGGCGTCCCCGAGTTTTTCGGCATGTGGATCGGCTCGTACTTCGGCGGCGGATCCTGAACGCCCTTGGCGGCCAGCTCCTTGCGGCGCCACCAGTCGTCTCTGCCTTCGACCTTCGGCGTGATCGCGAAGTTGTAGAACGGCGCCGGCGAAGGAATCGACCACTCGAGCGTGCGGCCGCCCCACGGATCGCCCTTGACGCGTTCCATGAACTTGATGCTGTGCAGAATCTGCCACACCTGGAACAGGAAGCCGATACCCATCAGGAAGCCGCCGATCGTGGAGACGAAGTTCCAGCTCCACCAGCCCGTGTCCCAGCTGTACGAGCTGACGCGGCGCGTCATGCCCATGAGGCCGAGCACGTATTGCGGCATGAAGCAGACATAGAAACCGATGTTCCACAGCCAGAACGCCCATTTCCCCAGCTTGTCGTTCAGCTTGAAGCCGAACACCTTCGGCCACCAATAGTACAGACCTGCGAAGTAACCGAACACGACGCCCCCGATGAGCACTTGGTGGAAGTGAGCGATCAGGAAGTAGCTGTTGTGGAACTGGAAGTCGGCCGGCGCGACGGACAGCATGACGCCGGTCATGCCGCCGACGATGAAACAAGGAATAAATGCCATCGTCCAGAGCATCGGCAGCTCGAACGTAATTTTCCCCTTGTACATCGTAAACAGCCAGTTGAATATTTTGACCCCTGTCGGGATCGCAATGATCATCGTCGTGACGGCGAAAAACGCGTTGACGTTCGCGCCCGAACCCATCGTGAAGAAGTGGTGGGCCCATGTGAAGAACGAGAAGATGCTAATGCTCATCAGCGCGAACACCATGGAGCCGTAGCCGAACAGCCGCTTCTTGGAGAAGGTGGCCACGATCTCCGAGAATATGCCGAACGCCGGCAGTACGACGATATACACTTCGGGGTGACCCCACATCCAGATGAGGTTGATGTACATCATTGGATTGCCGCCCATGTCGAGCGTGAAGAAGTGGGCGCCGAAGTAACGGTCGATGAAGAGCAGCGCCAATGTTACCGTCAGAATCGGGAACGCCAGGATGATCGTCAAGCAGCTCGAGAGCACCGACCAGGTGAACATCGGCATCTTCATGAGCTTCATGCCCGGCGCGCGCATCTTCAGAATCGTGACGATAAAGTTGATACCGGTCATCAAGGAGCCGATACCCGAGATTTGAATGCCCCAGATATAGAAGTCCTGCCCCACGCCCGGACTGAACATTTTCTCGGACAGCGGCGGATAGGCCAGCCATCCGGCCTCCGGCGAACCGCCGATGACGAACGAAACGTTGAACAGCATCGCGCCCATGAAGAACAGCCAGAAGCTCAGGGAGTTCAGCAGCGGAAACGCGACGTCGCGTGCGCCGATCTGCAGCGGCACGGTCAGGTTAAAAAGACCGAACATCAGTGGCATCGCCATAAACAAGATCATAATGACGCCGTGTGTCGTGAAAATATCGTTATAGTGATCGGGCTTCAGGAACTCCATGCTGTCTGGCAGCGCCAGCTGCGTCCGCATGAGCAGAGCGTCGACGCCCCCGCGGAAGAGCATGAGCAGCGAAGCGATGACGTACATGATGCCGATCCGCTTGTGATCGACGGTCGTCAGCCATTCGCGCCACAGCCATCCCCAGCGCTTGAACGCGGTGAGCGCGACGACGATGGCGACCATCGTCAGTCCGATCGCGACGTCGGCGCCGTAGATGAGCGGGTCCCCCGTCACGAAGAAATCGGATAGCTTGGTAATCTTCAATCGGGTCCCCTCCTTAATGTTGATGCGCGGCGTCGCTATGGCCCGCGTCGGACATATCGATTCCGCTCATGTCCGTCTTGCTCGTATCTTGGTCGTCCTTGGCGGCCGCATCGTTCTGGGACGAAGCCGCTTCACCGCCATGATGATGGCCTTCGCCGGCCACGACATACTTGTTGACGATATTGTCGAACATGCCGTTCGGGAACGCGGAGAACGAACGCACCAGCGAGGTCGCCGGCTGCGCGAGCTCGTTGTAGCCTTCCTGGCTCATCGCCGGATACGACTGCTTGACGTCCTGCACCCACTTGTCGAAGTCGGCCTGCGACGTCGCCTTGGCGTTGAAGGTCATCTTGCCGAAGTATTCGCCGCTGAAGTTCGCGCCCGTGCCGAAGTAATCGCCCGGCTCATCCGCGATCAGATGCAGCTTCATCGCCATGCCGGACATCGTATAGATCTGGCCGCCGAGCTGCGGGATCCAGAACGAGTTCATCGGCGCGTCCGCGGTCAGCTGGAACTGAACCGGAACCTTTTCCGGGAACTGCACGTAGTTAACCGTAGCGATGCCTTGCTCCGGATAGAGGAACAGCCACTTCCAGTCCAGCGCGACGACCTGGATCGTGATCGGCTTATTGTCGGAAGCGAGCGCCTTGGAAGGCTCCAGCTTATAGCTGTACTGCACGGTGACAATCGCGATCAGCAGAATGATCAGGATCGGAACACCCCACCATACGGCTTCCAGCTTCGTGCTGTGATCCCACTCCGGCTGGTATGCTTCTTTCTTTTTACTTTTCACCCGGTATTTCCAGGCGATCCAGAACGTCAATATGAGGACGGGAACGATAATGATGAGACATAGCCCCGTCGTGATATAGATGAGATCAAGCTGATGCTTGGCGATCTCCCCTTTGGGATTAAGGACGACTACGTCCGCACATCCCGACAGCAGGAACGTCATCAGCGCCAGCGGCAGGAACGCCGCCGCCCGCAGAAACCACCCTTTGTACTTCATTTGCTCACACTCCTTGATTGCGGCTTGGCGCCGGGCCTGCGGCTGCTCTCGTCAGAGCTCCGCGCTATGTCATTAACATATCAAAATCCGGAGGCCACGGCGCTGCTGTTAACAAATGCGTCAATGTTTGTTTGATATTTAGCAATAAATTGTTCACCAATTCGACCTTTGTTCAAACAAATGCAACAAAAAAACTGCCTCGCGCGGAGAAGTCTCTCTGCGCAGGCAGTCTTTGGTTGAAATCGTTGCTGCAGTCGTTGCGAAATTAAGCGAGGTCTTCGACCTTGTCCAGTCCTTCGGGCTCAAGATCCGACTTCTTCATCATCAGCGGTGCGGCTACGCCAAACAGAAGAATCTGCAGGCCGCCTACGAGGAACCCGATGCCGATCATCAGTCCGAGGTTGCCGTCGTTAAATTCGTTCATATTCAAAGCGCTGCAAATGACGCCAAATGCAATAATAACGGCCGCCGTCCATTTCAACGCAATCGTCATGTCTTTTCTCATTGCGAACAGCTCCCTTCACTGGAAACGCTATCTGTGAACATTCTATCACAGAATTGTGACAAAATATAGTCTAAAACCGCCTAATTTTAAATTCTCCTGCGCAGGCCGTTGTTCATGATTTAACTTTCAAGCTGCATCGCGCTCGTCTTCCTTTGTACCCGGTCGAAAAGGCTTCCAAACGAAATGCCCCTTCATAACCCGCAGTTGCCTGCCGCTTCCCTGGACCTGAGGCGGAGCGGCAGTCCAACCGGCGTCTGTTCCCCGGAAGCTTGCGTTCATTCTATAATGAAGCGGCAGGCTTGGAATTATGCGGGCCGCTTAACGAACAGAAATGGGGAACAAACGTGAACGACAACAGATCGGCCAGTCCGGCGGCCGTCGCGCTGCTCTGGCTGCTCGGAATCTTCGCCATCCCGCTGGGGCTCGCGCTGTGGGCCGCATTATCCGCCCTGGCGGCAGCCAATATCGTACTGATCGCCGCTCCGGCCGCGGTTCTGCTGGATTGGACGCTGAGCGGAGAACGCTACCCGGCAGCCCTGTTCGCCAGCTTGGCGGGGACCGGCTTCGGCATGCTCGCCGCGCTCGGCACGATCGCAGCATTCAAAGCCGGCATTCGTTGTACGGCCGGCGGACTCGCCTTGTCGGCCCGCATTCGGAAAGGAAGGGCATTATAATGAAAAAAGTATCCTGGGTAACGATAGCGATCGGCCTCATCCTCATCGGTTTGGGGGGCGCAGCCTATTACAAATTCCACTTTGCGGAACCGCTGACGGCGCATTCGCAGTCGTGGACGTTCGACGAGGGAGCGCTTCGGGCACTCGAGATCGACGGGGAAGCGAAGAGCCTGGATGTACGCTTCGTCGCAAGCACGGACGGCAAAAATACCGTCACGCTTCAAGGCGACGAGGAGCAGGAAGTCATCGAACGGCTGTCGGATGTGACCGTGCAGGACGGCAAGCTTAAGCTCGATTTGAATGCCAAGAACAGATGGTTTAACCTGGACTTCGACTTCGGCAGCCACAAGCAGACGATCGTCGTCGCGTTGAGCGGGACCGGCCGATTGGACGACGTCACGATCAAGTCGGACGCCGGTTCCGTCGTTGTCGACGGCCCTCAAGCGCAGCAGGTTGTCATTCGTTCGGACTCCGGCTCGCTTCGAATCTCCAATATCGCCGCGAGCTTGGTCGACCTCAAGTCCGATTCCGGCTCCGTGAAGCTCAGTGCCGTTCAGGCGGAACAGTTGAAGGTGAAAACGGACTCGGGCAGCATACAAGCCGACAGCGTGAAGGCGGACGCGGCAGTCTCTTCGGACTCCGGCTCCGTACGGATCGTCGCCTTGACCGGTCCGGCTGCCATCAAGACCGATTCCGGCAGCGTCCGGCTGTCCAAGACCGACACCGCCTCCGCAGATGTCTCCACGGACTCCGGCAGCGTTCGCGTCGAACTGCCCGCGGCTTTTGCCGGTCACTATGACCTGCGCTCGGACTCCGGTTCGATCCATGCGCCGGAATCGCCCGGTCAGACGGCCGACACAGTCAAGGTGCGCACAGACAGCGGCAGCATTCGGGTTGGAACGACGGAATAAAGCAATAAAAATAGTGAAAGGCTGTTCACCGGTCATTTTAGATGACGGTGAACAGCCTTTTTATGCGCATGAAAATGACTGGACAAATGTGCGGAAAACGCGATTCTCGGCGCCATCAGGCCGTATAAGGCTGCGGCGACGGCGAAGGCGCAGACGCCAACGCCTCTTCGGTGATCTTGCGGATGTCGACGGGAGACATCGACTCCTCGCTAACGAGATCGGGCAGGATGCTGTCGAAGAAATAATCCACGCACTTAAGCGGTATGCTGCGAATTTTAAGGAGCGCATGGCGATACATCGAGACGAATTCCTTTTCCGTATTCCCCCGCTGAAGCTCGGAGAACGCCTCGTACACTTGGTCGAGCTTGTCGGCCGCCTCGAGAATCAGTCCCTCGATCGACTGGTCCTTGCCTTCCCGCAGCTGCTCCTGGAAGATCGCCTTGAACTCGCGCGGAATATGCTCCTCGATAAAATTGTGAATCATACCCTCCTCGACGCGCTGCAGCAGCGTGCGCAGCTGCATGGAGGAATGCTTGACGGGCGTCTTGATGTCTCCGATGAAAATCTCCCCGTAATCGTGGCTGCTCGTAATCCGGTACAGCTTTTTCCAATCGATGACCGCGCCCTGCTGCTCCTCGATATCCGCGAAGGTCTTGGCATATTGAACGACCTTCCAAGAGTGCGCGGCGACGCTATGTTCCTCGAACTTGAATTTGCCGGGGCAGCGAATGATCCGGTCGAGCACGTCCAGCGATCTGAAGTAGGCATGAATTCCCATAGCGGGCTCTCCTTTTGCGATCGGCGATTGTCAGGCTTTGCGTAAATATTTTCGGGCCGCAGCTCTATTGTAGCCGGACGTTGTAAAGCCTGAATTAACGGAGCATTAAAACGACGGTACGTTTATGAACGCAGCAAACCTAGTATGGTCAAAAAGTTTGGCCGCAAAACACAAAAAACCGCGATGCGTCGGCGCATTCGCGGTGCTCTCGGATCATCGTGCGAGTAATCGTGCGAACGGCAGCCCCGTCAACGGGACGGGAGATGCACGTTTTTCTGTCAATGCATGGATGTCTGGTGGCTCTCGCCCCATTCCTTCAGCATCAGGATGACGGGTACCAGCGTGCGGCCGTAGTCGGTAAGCCGGTAGCCGATCTTCGGCGGCGTCTCCTGGTAGACGATGCGCTGCACGAGGCCTTCGCGCTCGAGATCGCGCAGCTGCAGCACCAACATTCGCTGCGTAATGCCGGGGATCATCCTGCGAAGCTGATTGAACCGTGCCTCCTGCTGGATGAGCTGATAAAGAATGACGCCCTTCCACTTCCCTCCGATAACGCTCATCGCCGTGCCGACGGGGTTGGTTGCCGTTTCGTTCGCTTCGAATTTAATGGTTTGCAGCATGATGGTGCCTCCTATTTTCGGTGCTCGGCCGGTTTATATACTCCTTTTATATCACTTGTTACTGAACAAATTCTGAAAAAGCCGGCGGATGCGAAGATTGGCTTCGTTGCATACTATTGACAACCATTCACAGAAAAGGAGGCGGCGACACCGTCATGCTCAAACGTCTGATTCGGGCTTGGCTCCGGCATTCGGTGCAGAAGCGCCCGGCCGGCAGCTTCGGCGCGCGGACCATGTCGCAACGCGGTGCCCGGCCCGCCTCGGGAGACCAACTCGCCGCTATCCTACAGGCCTTCAAGCATTCTGAGGACCTCGTTTGCCAGCCGGTCTCGGCGGGCGGAATCGCCTGCACGCTCGTGTACTTCGAGACGATCGTGGACAAGACCACGCTGTTCGCGCATCTGATCCGGCCGCTGCGTGAGCAGACGTCGCTTCAGGCGAATGATCTGCTGGACGGCCTGCTCAACGGCGCCATAGCGTCCATCCAGGCTACCCGCTGCAAGGACGTCGACCAAGCGGTCTCGGCGATGCTGGAGGGGCAAGCCGCACTGCTGATCAATGCCGGCCGGGACGGCGTCTGCCTTTTTCCCGTTACGCAATACAACGACCGCGCCGTTACGGAATCCCAGCACGAGACGGTCATCGTCGGGCCCCAGGAAGCGTTCGTGGAAAATGTCCGCACCAATCTGGCGCTCGTCCGGCACAAGCTGAAGCATCCCGACTTCAAGGTCGAGAAGTACACGTTCGGACGCTTTACCAAGACGGAAACCTATCTTGTCTATATTGAAGGACTCTGCAATGTGGACGTGCTGAACGAGGTAAAAAAGAAGCTCGCCGCCACGGACGTGAGCAGCGTGCTCGGCGCAAGTTACATTGCAGAGCGTATGCAGGATATGCGACTGTCTCCCTTTCCAACGGTCCAGTATTCCGAACGCCCCGACACGCTTGCCGCCGCGCTGATGGAAGGAAGGATCGGCATGATGATCGACGGCACGCCGCAATCTCTGATCGTCCCCGTCACCTTTTTTTCGCTCATGCAGTCGGCAGAGGACTATTACCAGAATTTCATGGCATCGACATGGATCCGGTGGATCCGTCTGTTTTTCGTAGCGATGTCCTTTCTCGTACCGTCGGTGTACGTCGCGGTCACGACGTTCCACCCGGAGATCGTTCCCGCCAACCTGCTCCAGACGATCACGGCTGCCAGAGAAAATATTCCATTTCCCGCGCTGGCCGAAGTGCTTATCATGGAGCTGATCTTCGAAGGATTGCGGGAGGCCGGCATCCGGATCCCGAGGCCGCTCGGGCAGACCGTATCGATCATCGGCGCCATCGTCATCGGGCAGGCGACCGTGCAGGCGGGCATCGTATCCGCGCCGACTGTCATCGTTGTCTCCATTACGGGCATCGCTTCCTTCGTCATCCCGCACTTCGAGCTGGGCCTCGCGTTCCGCCTGCTTCGGTTCCCGCTGCTGCTGCTCGGCGGATTGCTCGGCATGGCCGGGCTCGTGACAGGGCTGTTCATCCTCTTCTGGCATCTGGTGTCCCTGTCCTCGTTCGGCGTGCCTTATATGCACCCCGTCTCGCCGTTGTCTCTGCGGGACTGGAAGGACACGTTCATCCGTATCAATTGGACGCGGATGAACCCGCGGCCCGAAGTTTATCGCAAGGCGGACGCCGCGGAAAGGCAGCCTGGCCATGAATAGCGTCGCCCGAACGACGCTTGTCGTCGTCCTGCTGACCCTGACGCTCACCGGCTGCTGGTCCAAGATCGAGCTCAACGATCGCAGCTTTATCACCAGCGCATATATCGATCTGGGCGAACGTCCGGGCGAGATCATGCTGACGGTCGGATCGCCGCTGCCCAACCGGCTCGGATCGATCGGCAACGGCGAATCCGCCGCCCAGCAGGGCAAGTCCTACACTTCCGTATCTGCTTCAGCGCCCACGATCCCGGAGGCGCTCGACAAAATTCAGAATGATCTGACCCGCAAGCTCACTTGGGGACAGACCCGCGCCGTCGTCTTCAGCGCAGACTATGCCACCCAAATAGGCTTGCAGGAGCTGCTCGAATGGGCGGCCCGCAACCCTTCCTTTCCGCTGCGAACGTACGTATTCGTATCAGAGGGGAACGCACGCGAGGTCATGAATCTGACGCCCGTCTACGAGAGAGCGCCCGCAGAAGTGCTGCGTAAGTACGGCAATCGCAGATTCGTCGGACAGGCGACGGTCAAGGATCTGGCCGTCGCCACCGCCTCCGGCGTCGGCACGGCCGTCCCGCTGCTGCGAACCGGCCGAAAGCCGCTGATCAGCGAAAACAACAAGGTCAGCCCATGGACCGGCATCGCCGGCGGCGCGATGATCCAGGACATGCGCTTGAAAGGCAGGCTGAACATTAGCGAGGCCAAGGTAGTCAGCTGGGCGGAGGGCAATCTTTCCGAGCCGTTGTACGACGTACTGTCGGGCGATGGGAAGTTCGACTATAAGCTGAGCCGGCTGAAAGCCAAAATAACGCCCGTAGTCTCATCCGCAGGCGACATTGTATGCCGGGTTCAGCTCAGCGCCGAGGCCACGCTCGAGTCGGCGGTCAGCGCCAGAGACGTCACCCCCCCGGCTGAGCTTCACAAGCTGGAAAATCAAATGAATGCTGCGATCGACTCCGATATGCAGCGCGCGCTGGAAAACTCTCAATCCGCAGGCGCGGATATTTTGGAGCTGGGCCGTAGGCTGGAGTGGCGCTATCCTCGCTTGTGGTCGCGTCTGAAAAAGAGATGGATGCAAGTGTATGCCGAGGAGGTTCGCTTTAAAACCGAGGTCGACATTCGCGTCACCCATCTGAATGGGGAACACGAACCGCTGTGGACGATTCGGGAGGCGAAATCGGAATGAAGGCGGCGTGGATAATCATGGCCGGAATCGCAGCGATCGAACTGTACCGGCTTCCGTCGGGCGACAAAAGGGTCCGCTATATGACGATAGCCGCATGGTTGCTGAGCATCGGCTATACAGGAACCGCGGTGTTTGCCGACTGGCTCCCGCTGCCGATCTGGATTATTCAGGGTCTGTTCGGGTGGGCCGAAAAAATGTTGAAGTGAAGCCAAGCCAAGGAGTCGGGAGTTGAACGAAGCATGAAACCCCTTAAATTCGTTCATCTGTGGCGAATATACGCGCTGCACCTGATCGCGGCGCCCATCGTGTTCATGCTGAGCCCCTTGTATGAGCTGGGCGGGTACCTGGGCTGGATCGCCATCCCCTGCGCCGGCATCTTCAGCATGATATTCGCCTTCTTCTCCTTCCGCGTCGCTTACGCCTTCAAGGGACGGGAGTGGGCCGAGTACGGCGGCGGCATCGTCGGCCGCTGGCCTCACCTTTTTTTTACCGCGATCGTGCTCCTATATTGCCTGATGGTTGCTTCAATGTGCGCATCTGCTTATTCGGATCTGTTCATCTCTGTCTACCTGGAAGGAACGCCGACGCCGGTCATGCTGGGATGCTTCCTGCTGTGCGCCGCGCTTGCGGCCCGATCCGGCATTCGGTCGATCGCGCTGCTCAGCGACGGCTTTTTCCTTTCCGTATTCGCGACGATGGTTCCGGTCCTGTTCGTTCTTCTCTTTAAAATGAGATACGGCATGACGATCGCGCTATTTACACACTGGTCCATGTCCAAACTGGCCGGGTCTACGTTTTTTGCTGTCGGCTGGCTGAACGATCTGTCGCTGATTTTCCTGCTGGCGCCATATTTCGAAGCCTCGCCGAAGCCGGTTCGCAAGCTCGCCTCCATGCAGACGCTTATTGTGATCGTCCTGGTTGCCTATTGGCTATCGTGCCTGCTGCTGTTCGGCCCGAAGCTTGCGGGGAATATGTATTACCCGCTGCTGGAGGCCGTCCGCTTCATTTCCTTCGGGGAGGTCCTGGAAAACCTCGATCCGCTCCTGATCGGCATCTGGTCCGGCACCCTTCTCATCAAGACGGCCGTCCTGCTGTTTATGGCAAGCCGCATCGTCATGCGTTATGCCGGCATCCGGTCCCATCGGCCGCTCACGTTCGCCTTGACGTCATTCGTTTTCGCCTGCGCGTACCAGTTCTCCTGCTTCCCGGCGGAGTTCCAGGCGTTGACGACGAAGCCTTCATTCGAGATCTTTACCTGGCTCGTATTTTTAACGCCCGTCATTTATTGGACGGTGGCCAAGCTTAGGGGGATGACCGGCCCGGGACAAGCGAAGTCCAAGGGGGACGGCAGCCGGAGAAAGGACGGGCAGCGTCGTGGGGAGCAGGATCAAGGCGAGCACAGTCAGAACGAGAACGAGCAAAGCCAGGGCGCGCAGGAACAGGGCGAGCGGGCTCTAAGCGAACAGCAGGAGAGCGGGAGGCTACAGGGCGAACGGCAAAAGGGAGAGCAGCAGCAGGGCGAACAGCAGCAAGGCGAACAGCAGCAGGGCAAACAGCTACAGGGCGAACAGCTACAGGGCGAACAGCTACAGGGCGAACAGCAACAGGGTGAACAGCTACAGGGCGAACAGCAGCAGGGCGAACAGCAGCAGGGCGAACAGCAGCAGGGCGAACAGCAGCAGGGTGAACAGCAGCAGGGTGAACAGCAGCAGGGCGAACAGCTACAGGGCGAACAGCAGCAGGGCGAACAGCAGCAGGGCGAACAGCAGCAGGGCGAACAGCAGCAGGGCGAACAGCAGCAGGGCGAACAGCAGCAGGGTGAACAGCAGCAGGGTGAACAGCAGCAGGGTGAACAGCAGCAGGGTGAGGAGACGCAAAGTGAGCAAAGCGCAGAGAGAGTAGACGCAGGCAGGGCAGCCGAATGATGAAGCTGGCGGATGAAAAGCCCCTGCCGGGCCGCGAGCTTGCGGCACAACAGAGGCTTTTTGAAGGAAAAGGCCGATTATTCGCGCTCGAGACCAAGCTTGCCGAGCGCCTCCGCAGCCCTCGAACGCGCTTCGAGCACGGTATCCGCGGCGGCCAGCGCGACGGCTATGCGGCGTCCGGGCTTGGTCACCGGCTTGCCGAAGACGCGAAGCTGCGTGTCCGGCACGGCGAGCGCCTCCGCAGCGCCCGTAAGACGGTAGCCCTCCCAGGCCTCCAGCGCCTTGAGCGGCCGGCTCGCGCCCGGCGAAGCCAGCTTGATCTCCGGGATCGGCAGGCCGAGGAGCGCCCGCACGTGCAGCGCGAACTCGGACAGGTTCTGGCTGACGAGCGTGACGAGGCCCGTATCGTGCGGGCGCGGAGACACTTCGCTGAAATAGACCTTGTCCTCAGCCAGGAACAGCTCGACGCCGAACAGGCCGACGCCCCCGAGCGCGTCCGTGATCGCGAGCGCGATGCGCCGCGACTCCTCCAGCTGCGAGGCGGTCATCTCATGCGGCTGCCACGACTCGATGTAGTCGCCGCCTTGCTGCACGTGGCCGATCGGCGGGCAGAACTGCGTCCCTTGAGCTGTACGTACGGTCAGCAGCGTGATCTCCGACTCGAATCGGATGAACGCTTCCACGATAACCCGTGCCTGCTGAACCCGGCCGCCCTCCATAGCGATCCGCCAGCTCTCCCCCAGTTCCGCCTCTGAGCGGCAGACGCTCTGGCCTTTGCCCGAGGAGCTCATCAACGGCTTGACCACGCAAGGGAAGCCCATGGCACGCGCAGCCTCGGCGAATTCGTCGAAAGTGTCGGCGAAGCGGTACTTCGCCGTCGGCAGGCCCAGCGTCTCCGCGGCCAGCCGGCGGATGCCCTCGCGGTCCATCGTCAGCTGCGCTGCGCGCGCCGTCGGGATGACCGTGAAGCCTTCCGCCTCCAGCTTCACGAGCTCGGCCGTGGCGATCGCTTCGATCTCCGGCACGATCAGGTCAGGCTTCTCGCGAACAATCAACTCCCGGAGCGCCTGCTTGTCCAGCATGTCGATGACATAGCTGCGGTCAGCCACATGCATGGCCGGCGCGCCCTCGTACCGGTCGACGGCGATCGTCTCGACGCCGAGGCGCTGCGCCTCCAGAATGACCTCTTTGCCCAGTTCGCCCGAACCGAGCAGCAGCAGCTTTTTCGTATGGAACATGTTCTTCATCCAGCTCCTCGCACCCTCAGATGTGCCCATTATACAACAAAATGAAGGATAGGATGAACGCGCAGGTCAGCTGCTTAAGCTCGCGCGCGGACCGCTGCGATCGTTAGTCGCGCACAGACCGAATGCGGCGCGTTGGCGCATCAAACCTCGTCATATCTGCGCAGCACGATGACCGCGTTGTGTCCGCCGAAGCCAAAGGAGTTGGACAAGCCGACCCGCAGATGCTGCCCGCGGCGCGCCTCGTTGGGCACGTAGTCCAGATCGCAGGCCGGGTCCGCGCGCTCGAGGTTGATCGTCGGCGGGATGACGCCTTCGCGCAGCGTCTGTACGAGCGCGATCGCCTGTGCGCCGCCCGAGGCGCCCAGCATGTGACCGGTCATCGACTTGTTGGCCGTGACGGGCACGTCGCCCGCACGTTCGCCGAACACCTGCTTGATCGCCAGCGTCTCCGTCGCGTCGCCAAGTTCGGTGCTCGTCGCATGCGCGCTCACGACGTCCACGTCCTCCGGCGTGATGCCCGCGCTGCGCAGCGCGGCGCGCATCGCCTGGACCGCGCCCCTGCCTTCGGGGTGGGTGGCTACCTGGTGATAAGCATCGGAGCTTGCGCCGTAGCCGATCACCTCGGCGAGCGGACGCGCGCCGCGCGCCAGCGCATGCTCGAACGACTCGAGCACGACGATGCCGGCGCCCTCGGCGAGCACAAACCCGTCGCGGTCCGCATCGAACGGGCGGCTCGCCCGTCCGGGCTCGTCGTTGCGGCGGGACAGCGCCGTCGCATTGCCGAAGCTTGCGAGCGACAGCTCCGTCACGGCCGCTTCGGCGCCCCCGGCGATGACGACGTCCGCCTCGCCGTCGCGAATGAGGCGGAACGCCTCGCCGATCGCCGTGTTGCCGATCGAGCAGGCCGTCACGGGGGACATCGTCGGCCCGTACGTACCGTACCGGATGCTGATCTGCGCGGCGGCCATGTTGGCGATCATCATCGGCACGAGCAGCGGACTGACCCTGTCAGGTCCGCGCTCGCGCAGCAGCGACTCGTTGTCGCTCAGCGTCCGAAGTCCCCCCGTGCCCGATCCTACGTAGACCGCGACCCGTTCGCGGTCCGTTTTTTCCATATCCAGTCCCGACTGGGCGATCGCCTGATCTGCCGCCGCAAGCGCGAACTGGGTGAAGCGGTCCATCCGCCTCGCCTCTTTGCGACCGAACATCGCCTCCGCATCGAAGCCCTGCACGATTCCCGCGATCCGCGTCTTATACCCCGAAACATCCATATGTTCGATCGTCCGGACGCCCGAGCGCCCCTCGACGAGTCCTTCCCAAAAAGAAGCCACGTCCGCGCCCAGCGGCGACACGACGCCCATTCCCGTGATGACTGCTCTTGCCATGCCGATCTCCTCCATCCTAAGTGCGTTGCGATAGTCCTATCATTTCACATGCCAATATCCTAGTACAAGTTATAGGTTATACTGGTATAAGGAGCACCTGAATAAAGTTGTATCGCGGATGCTGCGATCGGTGACGGCAAAACGGATCTGTGTACGAGGCTGCGGTGGCGCAAAAAAAGAGCCGGGCGACTAGAACGTTCGCGAGGGAGGATGGTCATAATGAATAATCAGGCGCGTTTGCAGGCGTTGTCGGCCTTCTTGAAGGCGCGGCGGGCGAAGCTGTCTCCAGGGGAAGTCGGCCTGCCGGATATCGGAAGGCGGCGGACGCCGGGACTGCGGCGCGAGGAGGTGGCGCAGCTGGCGGGCGTGAGCAGCACGTGGTATACCTGGCTGGAGCAGGGCCGGGACATCCAGGCTTCACATGCCGTACTGGAGTGCGTAGCGGAAGCGCTGCGGCTGACGCCCGACGAGCGCAGGTATTTTTATTCGCTGGCAGAGAGCGGAGGCTCGTCCGTCGCAGTCGACTACGAGCGGGAAGCCCCGCCGGTCATGACGCCCTCGCTGTCGCGAGTCGTGGACGAGCTGCGGCAATGCCCGACGATCGTGTCGGACAGGCGCTGCCAGATTGTCGGATGGAACGAGGCGGCTGCCCGCGTTTTCGCGGATTTCAGCCGGATCGCGCCCGAGGACCGCAATATGATCAGACTCGTGTTCACGCGAAAGGAGTTTCGCAGGCTGGCCGTTAACTGGGAGTCGTTCGCCAGTGGCTTCCTCGCGATTTTCCGTGCATATTACGGGCAGTATGTGGAGGATGAGTGGTACGAGGCCTTTTTGACGGAAATGAAAGACGCCCACCCGGACTTCGAGCGCCTCTGGAACGACAGCCGGGTCAGCAGCGCGCCCGAGGTCGCCCTCGAATTCAGGCATGCCAAAGCGGGCAAGATGCTGTTCCATCTCACCTCGCTTCAGGCGCACGGCAGCGCCGATCTTCGCTTGAGCGTCTACACGCCCGCCGCCGACTCGCGCACCGAGGAAAAGCTGCGAAAGCTGCTCGATACGTAGCGGCGCCGCCCGCTCCACGGCACCGAATAACAATGCGGCACATCCTTATTCCGGCCAGACACGCTCCCCGGGCAAAAAGCTCCCCGCATCAACGCACATCGGCCTGTCCCGCTTTCGTTCAGCCGATCGTGTACAGCCGGCTCGTTTCTTCCCAGATCTCGCCGGGCGACAGCGCGAAGAGTCCCACCTGCTCCTTCTCCTCCGGCGACAGCTCGATGTTCGGCGCATTGACGAGGTTGACCTGCGGTTCCGGGCAGAAGTAGCCGCCCTTGGCGCCGTCGTTCCAGATCATCCACTGCTTGTAGCCCGTGCCGACGTCGTAAACGAGCTTGACGCCGGTGCGCGTGTCCGTCAGCTCCATGCGGTTGCGGCCGTTTTGCGGCACCGCAGTGTAGTGGTTGTCGAGCGACTCGAAAAACGGGGACTGCGTGCCATCGCGCATGCGGGCCTCGGCTTCCGTCAGCGGCAGCCTGCGCTTGGTCGGCAGCATCCGGCCGTCGGCGCCCATCTCCCAGCGTTCGCCGACCGTCAGCTTGAACGTATAATCGGCTGGCGCGCTGCCCGGCACGAACGGCGCATTGACCGCCGTATGGAAGGCAAGCAGGCAAGGCATCGTGCCTTCGCCGTCGTTGCGCACGCTGACGCGCTGATGCAGACCTTCGCCGCTCAGCGTATATTCCAGGCGGACGGTGAACGCGAACGGAAACCGCGCGTACACCGCATCCCCTTTTGCCACCTTCACGCTGAATACCGCACGGGCGCTCAGCGCGTCGGCACTGAAGCCGTCGACCTGCCAAGGTATGTTATAAAGGAAGCCGTGCAAATGGTTGTTGCGGTCCGTCTCATTGACGGGCAGCTCGAGCACGCGGCCTTCCCACGGGAACTTGCCGTCCTCGAAGCGATTCGGCGGGAAAAGCACCGGAATGCCGTGCACCATCGGACGCTCCATGAACGCTTGCAGCTCGTCCACTGCCGGCTCCCGCAGGAATGCGTATCCTCGCTCCGTGTCCCGGAACGCGATCAGGTTCGCGCCGATATCAGGCAGCACTGCTGCCTCATACGCACCCGCTTTCAGCCACACTGCCTTCAAACCCTCATATTGACCCTCGTAAGCTTGCGTATTCGCTGTCATCGTATCCTCCCAGGCATGTCGCGTGACTTGTACGTACATTTCTCCTAGCATATCATACACCTCGCGACGGGGAACAGAAGCAAGCGCAAGAATCGTCTCGGCAAACGCAAACGAAAAAGCGCCCGCCCGGATTCCCGGACGAGCACCAGCAGCTATCCCTATCTTTATCCGATATCTAGATCCAATATCCCCATCCTACCACGCAGCGACCGTGCCGTCCGTCCGTGAGTCGGTGCCGCCGCAGAGCACGCCGGTCGCCGGATCGCGCCAGATCATCTGGCCGCGTCCGAAGGAGCCGCCGTCCAGCGCGAAGCGGATGTCGTGGCCCAACCTGGCCAACGCCTGCGCGGCAGCCGCCGGGAAGCCCGGCTCGACCAGCACCGTGCGCCCGCCCGTCCACTGCCAGCGCGGCGCATCCAGCGCGGCCTGCGGATGAAGGCCGAAATCGATCGCGTTCATCAACGTCTGGACATGGCCTTGCGGCTGCATCAGGCCGCCCATCACGCCGAACGGTCCGACCGCTTCGCCGCCGCGGGTCAAGAAGCCGGGGATGATCGTATGGTACGTGCGCTTGCCCGGCTCCAGCCGGTTGGCCGCCGCTTCGTCCAGCGAGAAGTCGCGCCCCCGGTTCTGCAGCGCGATGCCGACGCCCGGCACGACGAGTCCGGAGCCGAACTGCATATAGTTGCTCTGGATAAAGGAGACCATATTGCCCTCGCCGTCGGCCGCGGCCAAATAGACCGTCCCGCCGCCCTTCGGGTCGCCCGCCTCCGGCAATCCCGCCCGCTGCCCGATCAGCGCCCGCCGCTCCGCCGTATAGGCATCCGACAGCAGCGCCTCCACGCTCGCCTTCATATGACGGGGGTCGGTAATGTGTCGCTGTCCGTCCGCGAACGCCAGCTTGATCGCCTCGATCTGCTTATGATACGTGTCCACGGCCCCTGCCTGCAAACCGTCGAAGCCTTCGAGCAGCCGAAGCGCAAGCAGCGCCACGAGCCCCTGGCCGTTAGGAGGAATCTCCCAGACGTCGTAGCCCCGGTAGGACGCGCGGATCGGATCCACCCATTCGGGGCGGAAGGCATCCAGGTCCTCCCCGCTCAGAAACCCGCCCGCCTCCTGTACGAACGCGACGATACGAGCCGCCAGCTCTCCCCGGTAAAAGTCCTCCGCCCCGCTCTCGGCGATCCGCCGGAGCGTGCGACCGTGGTCCGGCGACCGCCAGAGCTCGCCGGGCGCAGGCGGACTTCCGCCCGGCGCGAACGTCTCGAACCACGGCTCGAACGCCGCTCCCTTAAACGCCACCCGGTACGATGCATGCGCTTTGTCCCAGTTGAACGCGGCCGTCGGCGATACCGGGTATCCTTCCTCGGCATAACGAATGGCGGGCTCCAAAGCTTCGCCGAGCGGCAGCCGGCCGAAGCGCCGCGACAGCTCGGCCCATGCCGCCGGCGCGCCGGGCACGGTGACCGGCAGCGGCCCGTAGGCGGGCATCTCCGAATGCCCGGCCGCCTTTACCGCCTCGATCGAGATCGAGCGCGGCGCCGGACCGCTGGCGTTCAGAGCGTGCAGCTTGCCGCCCGTCCACACTAACGCGAAAGCGTCCCCGCCGATGCCGTTCGAGCACGGCTCGACGACGGTCAACGCCGCCGCGGCCGCGATGGCGGCGTCGATCGCGTTGCCGCCGCGCTTCAATATGTCCAGTCCCGCCTGCGCGGCGAGCGGCTGCGAAGTCGCTACCATGCCGCGATGCGCATAGGTTGGGACGCGGTAAGCAAGATGCGGATGATATAGCGGATCGAAATTCATGTTAACGCCCGCCTCCTTAATCCACGAACAGGTCGGAGCTCAAATACCGCTCGCCGTTGTCCGGCGCGATGCACAGCACGCGCTTGCCCTTGCCCAGCCGGCGCGCCTCCCTAAGCGCCGTCCAGACGGCGGCGCCGGACGAAGGGCCGACGAGGATGCCTTCGAACGTGGCGATCTGCCGCGCCGTGCGGATCGCGTCCGCGTCCGACACCTGCACGATCTCGTCGTAGATCTGCTGGTTGATCACGCCGGGAACGAAGCCCGGACCCGCGCCGATCAGCTTGTGCGGCCCCGGCTTGCCGCCGGACAGCACGGGCGAGCCTTGCGGCTCGATGACCACGATGCGGATGTCCGGCAGCCGCTCCCGCAGCACTTCCCCGGTTCCCGTGATCGTCCCGCCGGTGCCGGCGGCCGCCACGAACGAATCGAGCTGCCCGTCCATCTGCTCCAGGATCTCGAGGGCCGTCGTCGTCCGGTGAATCGCCGGATTGGCCGGATTCTCGAACTGCTGCGGCACGAAGCTGCCCGGGATCTGCCGCTGCAGCTCGAGCGCCTTGCGGATCGAGCCCGACATTCGTTCGTTCGCGGGCGTTAGCACGACTTCGGCGCCGTAAGCCTTCAGGATGTTGATGCGTTCCTTGGTCGCGTTGTTCGGCATCGTGATGACGAGCCTGTACCCCTTGGCCGCGGCGTTCATGGCCAGCCCGATGCCGGTGTTGCCGCTGGTCGGCTCGATGATCGTGGCGCCCGGCTTGAGACGTCCCGACTTTTCCGCGTCCGCGATCAGGTTGAACGCCGCCCGGTCCTTCAGGCTGCCGCTCGGATTGAAGTATTCGAGCTTCATATACACTTCCGCGTCGCCTTCGCTGACGAGCCGGTTCAACCGAACCGCCGGCGTTTCGCCGATCAGGTCCGTGATGCTGTTCACTCTTTTCGATGCCATGGGTGTGCCTCCTGAATTCCGTCCGGCTTGTCCGGACCGGTCTATTGAACTTGCGGCGTATCGTATAGTCGACTGTACAGCCCGTTCATCGCCATCAATTCATCGTGCGTGCCCTGCTCGGCCGTCCGCCCGCGCTCAAGGACGACGATCCGGTCTGCGCCCCGTATCGTTGCCAGTCGATGCGCGATGACGATGCTGGTCCTTCCCCGCATGAGCCGACGGAGCGCCTCCTGGATATGAAGCTCGGTGACGGTGTCGATGCTGCTGGTCGCCTCGTCCAGGATGA
Source organism: Cohnella hashimotonis (assembly GCF_030014955.1). Classification (NCBI taxonomy): domain Bacteria; kingdom Bacillati; phylum Bacillota; class Bacilli; order Caryophanales; family Paenibacillaceae; genus Cohnella; species Cohnella hashimotonis. The sequence continues at coordinate 79,914 of NZ_JAGRPV010000002.1, read as the reverse complement.
GGATCGACGGATCCGACAGCATGGCGCGCGCGATCGCGAGCAGCTGCTTCTGACCGTGGCTAATCTCGTCCCCTTCCTGGCGGAGCACGGTGTCGTAGCCTTCGGGCAGTTTCATGATAAAATCGTGCGCATTGGCCAGCTTGGCCGCTTCCTCGACCTCCGCGTCCGACGCTTCCGGTCTGCCGTAACGGATATTAACGCGAACCGAGTCGTGGAAAAGGACGGAGTCCTGCAGCACGAAGCCCATATGGCGCCGCAGGCTGTCCCTCGTCAAACGTTTGATATCGCGGCCGTCGATCGCGATCGTTCCCCGCTGCGGTTCGTAGAATCGGGTGATCAGCTGTACGACCGTCGATTTGCCCGCGCCCGTCGGGCCGACGAGCGCGACCGACTGGCCGGGCGCCGCGGAGAAAGACAGATCGACGAGGGCCGGCGCGCCGCTTCCGTAGGAAAACGTGACGTCCTCGAACGCGATCGCGCCCCGTACCCCGGACAGCTCCTCCGCATCCTCCCCGTCGGTCTCCTCCTCCTGATCGAGCACCTCGAAGGCCCGCTCCGCGCCGGCGACAGCCGACAGCATGGCGTTGACCTGCGAAGCCAGCTCGTTCAGCGGACGCGAGAACTGCCTCGCGTACTCCGCGAACGTCACGATGATCCCGACGGTAACGAGGCCGTGCAGCGCGAACAAACTGCCCGCCGCCGCGATAACGGCGAAGCTGAGATTGTTCAGCAGGAACATGAGCTTCGGGACGAAGCCGGAGAAGGTTTGCGCCCAATAAGAAACGCGCATCAGCTCGCGGCTCCGCGCGTCGAACGTCTCCTGCGTCCGGCGCTCCCGGGACAGCGCGCGGATAACCGGCTGGCCGGCCGCCGCTTCCTCCGCGTAGGCGCTGAACGCGCCGAGCTCCCGCTGCTGCGCCTTGAACAGCGCGCCTGTCCTCGCGGAGATCCAATGCGTGCCAAGGAGCATGAACGGAATTACGGAGAGGCTGACCAAAGTGAGCGGCCAGCTCAGCCAGAGCATCAGCCCCAGCATGCCACCAAAAACGACCGCGCTGGAAAGCACCTGTACGAAGGCGCCGCCCAGCGACTGGCTGAGGTTGTCGATATCGTTGATCATGCGGCTGATCAGGTCCCCGTGCGGGCGGCTCGACAAATAAGGCATCGGCACGCGGTGGAGACGGCCGAACAGGTCGCTTCTCATATCCGCCACCGTACGCTGCGCGGCCCCGATGACGAGATACTGCTGCAGCATCGAGGCCGCCGCCTGCAGCAGGTACAGGGCGCCGAGTCCGAGCAGATAGGGCGCGAGCGACGACGGTCCACCGCCGCCGAGCGCGGCGTCGACGGCCTCGCCCAGCAGATACGGCCCCGCCAATCCGCAGCCGGCGCCGGCGACGACCAGGAGCAGCGCGAGCGTCAGGCGCCGCCTGTAAGGACGCATATATCCGCCGATCCGGATCATAGTGCGGCGAAGCTCCCGCGGGCCCCGGTTCTGCGCCGCGCCCGCAGGCGGCGGCTTGCGCAGCGGCATGCTGCCGTAACGCGCGGACAGCGCTTCTCGTCTAGGCATGAATCTCTTGCGCCTCCTTCGACTGGGACCGGACGATCTCCCTGTACAGCGGGCTGCTCGCCAGTAGCTCGTCATGCTTGCCCTGCGCGGCGAGCGAGCCGTCCGACAGCAGGAGGATCAGGTCGGCGTGCCGGGCCGCCGCCACCTTCTGCGTGGACATCAGCACCGTGCATCCGATCTCCCGCAGGCTGCGAAGCAGCCGCCCCTCCGTAACGGCGTCGAGCGCGCTGGTGCAGTCGTCCAGCAGCAGCAGCTCGGGCCGCCTCACCAACGCCCGCGCGACCGCCAGCCGCTGGCGCTGCCCGCCGGACAGACTGCCGCCGGCGGACAATCGCGTATCGTATCCGCCGGGCAGCGCGGCGATCTCTCCGTGGATCTGGGCGGCGAGCGCCGCCGCTTCGAGCTCCGCGTCCGTCGCCTCCAAAGCGCCCATCCGCAGGTTGTCCCGCACCGTCCCCTCGAAGAGGACGGACTGCTGCGGCACGTAGCCGATCGCCGCGCGCAGCGTCTCCTTGGACAGCGCGCGAATGTCGACGCCGCCGATCTCGATTCGGCCCGCGGCCGATTCGTACAGCCGGGGCAGCAGCTGCAGCAGGGACGTCTTGCCGGCCCCAGTCATGCCCATGACGACGGCGGTGCCGCCCCGCCTCACCCTGAAGCTAAGATCGCGCAGCACGGCGACGTCAGGCGCGTCGGGGTATCGGAAGCCGACGCCGGCGAAGACGATATCGCCCGCGGGCGGACGTATCGCATCTGCATACGTATCCGCATCCCCCGCGCCTCGGCCCTCGGAATGCCCGGCCGACGCTGCGGCTGCGCAATCCTTCTCTTCCGGCAGGCGCAGCACCTCCGCAATGCGCCGCCACGATGCCGCCGCACGCGACAAGCTGGTGATAATCATCGTGACGAACGACAGCGCGCCGATCACGCGCAGCGCATAATTGACGACCGCAACCAGCTCGCCCGCTTCCGCGCCGCCGTCGGCCAGCAGACCGCTGCCCGCTGTCAGAATCGCGAGGACGATCAGGTTCATCGCGAGCAAAGCGCCGGGAATCGTCATCTCCGACAAGCGCAGCGCCGACGTCGTCCGGTCCCGCCATGCCGCGTTGGCGGCGCCGAACCGTTCGTATTCGCCCGCCCTGCGCACCATCGCCCGGATGAGGCGCATGCCCGCCAGGTTTTCGCGCAAAATGCCGCTGGTCCGATCCATGTTCTCCTGCGCCTCTCCGAACGCGTGAAATCCCTTGCGGATCGCGACATAGACGACGGCCAGCAAGATCGGCACCGTCACGGCCAGCGGCAGGCCCAGCCGCCAGTCGACGAGCATCGCCAGCACGACCGAGCCCGCGATCAGCAGCGGCGAACGGAAAAACAGCCGGAGGCAAAAATAAACCGCCGCCTGCACCTGCGTCACGTCGCCGGTCATCCGCCCGAGCAGCGCGGCGGGCTTGAACCCGCGCAGGTCGGACAGCCCCGCGGATTGCACGCCGCGCAGCAGGTCCGAACGCAAATCGTGCGCGAGGGACTGGCTGACGTGGGACGCCCAGAACGTATTGACGATGCCGCAGACGAAGCCCCCGAGCGCGGAAGCGATCAGCCAGCCTCCCCAAACGTAGACGGCCCCGACGTCTTTCCCGCCGATCCCTTCTTGAATCAGCTTTGCAAGCAGCAGCGGCTGCCACAGCTCGACGGCCGCCTCGATCAGCATGAGGACGAAGGCCAGGCTCATCGGCCGCCGATACGGCCGTAAATACGGGAGCAGCGCTCGCATGACTTAATCCAGCAGGTCCGGCTGCTCTCTCACGATCGCCTGGTAATAAGGCTGGAAGTTGAGCCAGCCGAACTGCTCGCCCGTGCGGTCCGCGATCGCCTGGGCATGCTTGTCGCCGATCAACGTCGGCTCGCCGGCGGCTTGGGCCAGCAGTTGAGCCTGGCTCGCCTTTTCAAAGGATACGAACCAGTATGCGGCTTCGTCGACCGTCTTGCCCAGCGACAGAATGCCGTGATTTTTGAGCAGCACCGCCTTGTTGTTGCCGACCGCCTGCGCCAGGTTGTCCCCTTCGCCGCGCTCGAAGCTGTCGTAGATCGAATGGCTATTGTAGAAGACCGCGGCCTCAGCCGTCAGCGGATCGAGCAGTCGGCCGAAGGTGGACCAGGTGCGCCCGTAGATCGAATGCGTATGCGCGGCCGATACGAGATGCGGGTTGTCGCGCAAAATCGGCAGATGAAGCTGGATACCGCCCGGATGGACCAGGCCGCGTCCCTCGACGATTTTCCCCTCGAAGTTCATGAGCACGAGATCGCTCGCCTTGATGAGGCCGAAGCTGAGCCCGAACGGATTGGTCCAGTAATGGTCGGTCTTGATGGGATCGCGGGCGGAGATATGGCCCATGACGCCCTCTTCGAATCCCAGCTTGGCGAATACGCGGAAGGCGGCGGCCAGCCGCTCCTTGCGATGCTGCCTTTCGTCTTCGGGATTCGCGAACTGCGGCTGCTGATTAATCGTTAACGGATCGATGAACGTATCGATTGCCATGGCGGTTCCTCCTTTTCCTTTATCTTTTCTGCTTACGATGAAGTCTTATCGATTATTGAACGACCGCCTGACGCCTCTCGAGCGCGTACCGGTTCTCCGGGAACGAGATGCCCAGGTTGCCACGGAGCGTGTCGGACTCATATTCGGTGCGGAACAGTCCGCGGGCCTGCAGCAGCGGCACGACCTGATCGACGAAGTTTCGCAGGTTCGCGTGCGAGCCCCCCAGGATAAAGCCGTCGACCGCGCGCTCCTCAAAGAAGCGGGCGATCTTGTCGGCGACGAATTCCGGCGTGCCGACGAAGTCGCCGCGCGGGTTGGTCGCCCGCAGCGCGAGTTGCCGGAGGGTCAGATTCTCCTCCTTGGCGATGCGCAGATAATATTCCGCCGTTGAGCGGAAGCTGTCCTTGCCGATGTCGCCGAGCTCGGGCAGCGGTTCGTCGAGCGGGAACTGGGAGAAGTCGAAGAAGCTGAAGTAGCGGCTCAAATACTTGACGGCGTATGCCGGATCGATGAAGCGGTTGCCCTCCTCGTAGAGGCGGTTCGCTTCTTCGTGCGTCGCGGCGACGATCGGCTGGATCGACGGGAACAGCAGGAGCTCGTCGGGATTGCGGCCGTACGCGACCGCCCGGTCCTTGATATCCTTGTACTGCGCCTGCGCCTTGGCCAGATTGCCGGACTCCTCGAAGCTCGAGAACACCGCGTCGGCGTAGCGCGCCGCCAGGTCCCTGCCCGTCTCGGAAGCGCCGGCCTGGAAGATGACCGGATGCCCTTGCTTCGAACGCTCCAGATTCAGCGGGCCCTGCACCTTAAAGAACTCGCCGACGTGATTCAGCGTGTGCAGCTTGTCGAGGTCGACGTATTCGCCCGTCTCCTTGTCGCGCGGGAACGCGTCGTCCTCCCAGGAATTCCACAGCCCTTTGACCACTTCGATATACTCGGCCGCGATGCGGTACCGGAGCGCGTGATCGTGCAGCTTGTCGTGGCCGTGATTCCGGGCGACGCCCTCGAGCGCGGAGGTGACGGCGTTCCAGCCCGCCCGGCCGTCGCTGATGATATCGAGCGAGGCGAGCTGACGGGCCGTCGTGAACGGCTCGCTGTATGAGGTGGTAAAGGTGCCCACGAGTCCGAGACGCTTGGTGACCGCCGATACGGCGGCCAGCGCAGTCATCGGCTCGAGCCGGCTGAGGAACGGGATGGTGGAGTCCTTGGTAATATAAGCGGAGTCCGCTATAAAGCCGAAGTCGAACTTGCCGGCCTCGCCGATACGCGCGTACTCCTGGTAAGCCTCGATGCTGACCGCGCCGTCCGCGCGCACGTCCGGCTCCCGCCAGTGTCCGCCGCCGCCCTGCAGGAAAATGCCGAACCGGATTTGTCTTTTGCCGCCGTTAGCCATGGCTGTATTCCTCCTCGAATGAATCGTTAATTGCCTGAACATTTAATGGCACCCTTAAGTGGCTTAAGTATCGCGAAAAAAGCGCCGTCTTCGGTTAACGCACGATCCACTCGTCGATGTTAAAGTCTTTCTTGGCCAGCTTTTCCGCGACGAGGAAGTCCTTGGACGCCTTGATGCGGCCGATTCCGTCTTCGGACAGCGCCTCGGCGGGCAGCGACTCGATCGGCTGGATCTCCTTCAGCACGTCGACCGGGGTGCCGGTCTGATCGGACAGCCATTGGTAATATTCGTCCGGCTTGGCCTTGAGGTCGTCATAGGACTTCTTGAGCGCTGCCGTCCAGACCGTCTGGAAGCCCGGGAATTTGCCGAGATAATCCTCGGTCGCATAGACGACGCTGACGCTGAGCAGACTCGGGATTTCCTTCGACTGCGCGAGCAGCGGGTTGCCCTGCTTCAGCAGCTTGTAGGCGGAGTAGTAGGTGCTCGTGATCGCATAGGCGTCGATCTCGCCGCGGAGCAGCGCCGCCTCGGTATCCGGGATGCTGTTGATGTTGATGACCTTGACGTCTTTATCGAGCTTCTTTTCCGCCAGGTAGCCGACGAGGAAGCGATACATCAGGGAGCCTTTGACGACCGCCACGGTCTTGCCCTTCAGCTCGTCGACGGTTTGTGCGCCGTCCTTGCGGCCGACCAGAATTGTGTTGACTTCGGTATTGGTAAAGTTGACGAGACGCGTCTTCGCGCCGGACGAACGGGCGAGCAGCGCCGGCGTATCGCCCGAGTTGCCGACGTCGACGCGGCCGCCGATGACCGATTCGTTCAAGTCGGGTCCGGTCTGGAACGGCACGAGCTTGACGTCCGTGACTCCATACTTCTTCAGTTCCTCCTGGATGATGCCGGTGTGGAAGCCCCAGCCCTCGACGCCGGCCGGCTCCTTCGTGCCGACGAAGCCATAGGTCAGCGAGGTCGTGTCGGCCGTCGCCGGAGCGGCGGATGCGGAAGACGTTGCGGAAGCCGAAGCGGCTGCGGAAGGCGCTGCCGAGCTGGAAGCCGCGTCGGAAGCGGCGTTGCCTTCGTTTTTGGCGCCGCAAGCCTGCAGCAGCAGCGTCGTCAGCAGCAGGGCGCCGAGTCCCAGGCGGCCTGCCGGATTTTTGATGAACGAAAGACGATTGTTAATCATGCGAAGTACCCCTCTCAAATGGTTGAAGCCGGAATGGTGGTCTTGCGAATAATGACTTAGCGCTATCGTTCGATGGCTAAGTGCGGCCAGGTTCGGCCAGATGCGGCCACTTGCGGCCAAATTCGGCCAGGTGCGGTCAATTGCCGCCGAAGCTGTCCCGCCAGCGGAGCAGCCTGCGCTCGATCGTCACGACGAGCGCGTCGATCAGCTTGCCGATGACGGCGAAGACGATGACGCCTACGAAGATGACCTCGGGCTGCGAGTTCGTCTGCGCGTGGCTCATCAGGAAGCCGATGCCGGTCTGCGAGCCAAGCAGCTCCGCGACGACCAGGGCCAGCCAGCCGTAGGCGATCGACAGCCGCAGTCCGGACAGGATGCCCGGCACGGAGGCGGGCAGGACCAGTCGGGTGAGCCGCTTGCCTCTCCCGAAGGACAGTACGCGCGCGACCTCGACCAGCTTGTTGTCCACGCTGCGTATGCTTTCCACCGTGCTCATGTAGAGCGGAAAAAAGGCGCCGAAGGCGATGATGACGATCTTGGACGTCTCGCCGAAGCCGAACCACAGAATAATGAGCGGCGCCGTCGCCAGGCTCGGCGTGAGACGCAGCAGTTGCATCGACGGATCGAGAATCTTGCGTACCGTCCGGGAAAAGCCGACCAGCGCGCCGAGCAGCAGCGCCGCGCCGGCGCCGTAAAGCACGCCGATCGAGGCGCGAAGGATGCTGTAGCCCAGCTGCTTGGGCAGTTCTCCGGAGACGGTCAGCCTGCCGAACGCTTCCGCGATGGCTGCAGGCGAAGGCAGCAGCAGCGGGTTGATGCGGCCTGCGGCTCCGAACCATTGCCACACGACCAGAATGACGGCGGGCAGCAGCGCGGCCGTCGTAAAGTGAATCCACGCGCGGCTCCTGCCATTCGCGACGCGCTTATTCGGACCCGCCACGCCGGCTCGCACCGCTTGCGCTTGCTGGCTCAATTGCTTTCCCCTCCTTTCATCCGTCATGAACTTCGCGCCAGGCCAGCAGTCGGCGCTCCGCGAACAGCACGACGGAATCGGTTATTTTGCCGAATAAAGTGAACAGCGCGATGCCCACGAAGACCGTCGGCGTATCGCTCATCGCCCTCGCGTCCATCATCAGAAATCCGAGTCCGGAGCTGGCGCCCATCATCTCCGCGACGACCAGGCTCACCCAGGCGATCGCGAGCGACAGCCGGATGCCGAGGATGATGCCCGGCACGGTCGCCGGCAGCACCAGCCGGACGATCTGCTTGAAGCGGCTGTAGCCGAGCACGCGCGCCACTTCGAACAGCTTGTTGTCCGTATTGCGGATGCCGAGGAACGTATAGATGTACAACGGGAAAAAGCAGCCTTTGGCGATCAGCAGTACCTTGGACGTGTCGCCGATGCCGAACCAGAGCACGAACAAGAAGGTGACCGAGATATGCGGGATCATCCGCACCATCTGGACCGTCGAATCCAGCAGCCGTTCGACGCTCCGCGACAGTCCGACGAACAGGCCGAGCAGCAACCCGAGCCCGGCGCCGAGGCCGAAGCCGGCGAATGTCCGGTACAGGCTGACGCCGAGATTTTCAAACAGGACGCCCGAGTTCCACAGCCATACGAACGATTCGGCAATGACCCGTGGCGTCGGGAAAAGCAGCGGAGAAATCAGCTCCCTGTCCCCCAGCCACTGCCAGACGAGGAGCACGGCCACGGGGAGTGCCGCACCCCAAGCGAAGTCGGCCCATTTTTTCCGGTAGCTTCCCGTTTTTCCCGGCGATCGTCTGCGCTTCGCGGACGCTGCCGCGGGCAGATCGGCTTGATCGACGCTCATGAATAGCCAGCCTCCTTCCTCATATGCCCGCCCCCGACTCGCCCCAGGACAGCTCCTCGATACGCTCGAACTCGCTCAGCACCTTGTACCGCAGCTCCTGGAAGGCGGTGCTGGACTTTTTGCGCGGGTACGGCAGTTCGACCTTGATCCGTCCGCGGATCTCGCCGGGTCTCGGCTTCAAAATAACGATCTGGCTGCCGAGGAATACCGCCTCGTCGATATCGTGCGTGACGAAGATCATCGTCGTGCCGTTGCGCTTCCAAATGTCGAGCAGCACCTCCTGCATATGCGCTCTCGTGAAGGCGTCCAGGGCGCCGAAGGGTTCGTCGAGCAGCAAAATTTTCGGATTGCGCAGCAGGGCTCTCGCGATCGACACACGCTGAGCCATGCCGCCCGACAGCTCCTTCGGATACGCTTTTTCGAACCCCTGAAGCCTCACGAGCTCGATGAGCTCGTCGACCTTGCGCCGGACGCCCGCATCCCGCAGCGACAGGTCCGCGGCGATGTTCTTCTCCACCGTCAACCAGGGGAACAAACGCGGCTCCTGAAAGATAAAGCCCTTGTCGATGCCGGGACCGGCGATCGGCTCCCCCTCCAGCAGGACGCTGCCCTGAAATCCCGTATCGAGCCCCGCAACGATCCGCAACAGCGTGCTCTTGCCGCAGCCGCTCGGCCCGATAACGGTGACGAAGTCCCCCTCCCTGACATCCAGCTCGATATGGTGGAGTGCCTGCACGAATTTGTTGTCCGTTCTGAAGCTCTTATTTAGATCTTTGATCGCAAGCAGCGTAGCTCCGATGATAACCACTCCTTTCTACCGGCCCCGGTCATTCGTCGATGGATGAAAAAAGAGACACCTCCGAACAGGAACGATGCAAGATCGCCCGATGCTTGGGGATGCCTCCGATTGTACGGTCAGCATGCTTGTTATAAGAGTCGCTTTTTTCGAATTCGACATTAAACAAAGTAATCCAGTAGGTTTAACTTAAAATTCTTGAGTGTACTTTATCACCGCGCTTCGGGATTGTCAATTCATTTTTAGATGAGAAAAAAGCTTATATTTACGAGGGTTATGGGGCTTTTAGAGAGTAGCGACAGAAAATTCGCAGTGCCGTTCGCGATTGTATATTCCTAGTTATTAAGTATGATTTCGAGTTTTAATTTCCGCGCGAATCCGTTATGATGCGGTGAGAAAGACAAGCCGAAGGAGGAATGCAAGATGGAGTACAAGAGACTCGGACGCACCGGCCTGCAAGTATCGCGCCTATGCTTGGGATGCATGAGCTACGGCGTTTCGGATCGCGGGACGCATCCGTGGACGCTGGACGAGACGCGCAGCCGCCCGTTTATAAGTAGGGCGCTGGAGCTGGGCATCAACTTCTTCGACACCGCCAACGTGTATTCCGACGGCACAAGCGAAGAGATCGTGGGGAGGGCGCTCAAGGACTTCGCGCGACGCGACGAGGTCGTGATCGCGACCAAGGCGCACGGGCGCATGCGGCCGGGACCGAACGGCGCGGGGCTGTCGCGAAAGGCGATCCTGGGCGAAATCGACAACAGCCTGCGCAGGCTCGGCACCGACTACGTGGACCTGTACCAGATCCACCGCTGGGACCCGCATACGCCGATCGAGGAAACGATGGAAGCGCTGCACGACGTCGTCAAGGCGGGTAAAGCGCGCTACATCGGCGCTTCGTCCATGTATGCATGGCAGTTCCTGCAGGCGCAGCATGCGGCGGAGCGCGGGGGCTGGACGAAGTTCGTCAGCATGCAAAACCATCTGAACCTGTTATACCGCGAGGAGGAGCGCGAGATGCTGCCGTTGTGCGAAGCGCTGGGCGTAGGCGTCATTCCGTGGAGCCCCTTGGCCAGGGGACGACTGACGCGCGACTGGGACGAGCCGAGCGAGCGGTCCGAATCGGACGCCTTCGGCAAGACGCTCTACCGCTCGGCGGTCGAAGCGGACCGGGCGGTCGTGGCGCGCGTCGCGGAGATCGCGGCTACCCGCGGCGTGCCGCGCGCGCAAGTCGCGCTGGCCTGGGTCGCGCAAAAGTCCGTCGTGACCGCGCCGATCGTCGGCGCCACGAAGCCGCATCACCTGGACGATGCGGTCGCAGCGCTGTCGCTGCAACTGACGGCGGAAGAGATCGCCGCGCTTGAGGAGCCGTATGCGCCGCATGCGGTGCAAGGTTTCTGATTCGGAGCGGCGATAAAACAGCCAAAACCGTTTAGGCATTCCGCCCGAACGGTTTTTTCATTTGGAACCGCGGGGACGAACTATTATAATGAAAGACGTGATGTCAAAAACGGCTCGCGGTCCGCTCCGGCGAACGCGGCCGCTTTTATCGGAAGACGGTTCAGCCCAAGACGCGGAGGTTATTCCCGCCAGGGCGGACCCTAACTCATAAGGGCGCAGGAGGAGAATCAGCAATGGAATTCCGGATTGAACGCGATACGATGGGCGAGATTCAGGTGCCTTCGACCGCCATGTGGGGCGCGCAGACCGAGCGCAGCCGCCAGCACTTCAAGATCGGCACGGAACGGATGCCCAAGGAATTGATCACGGCGTTCGCCCAATTGAAGAAGGCGGCCGCGCAGGTCAACCATAAGCTGGGCAAGCTCGACGCCGATAAGAAGGACGCGATCGCAACCGCCGCCGACGAGATCGTCACCGGCGAATGGGATGCCGAGTTCCCGCTCGTCGTCTGGCAGACGGGCAGCGGCACCCAGTCCAACATGAACGTCAACGAAGTCATCGCGCGGCGCGCCAATCAGCTGCTTGAAGCGAAGGGCTCGGACAAGCGCGTTCACCCGAACGACGACGTGAACAAGTCGCAGAGCTCCAACGACACTTTCCCTACGGCCATGCACGTTGCGAGCGTGGTCGCGGTCGACGAAGTGCTGCTCCCGGCGCTCGCCGAGCTGAAGGAAACGCTGCGCGCGAAATCCGAAGCGTTCATGGATATCGTGAAAATCGGCCGTACCCACCTGCAGGACGCGACGCCGATCACGCTCGGCCAAGAGATCAGCGGCTGGCACGCGATGCTGGACAAGACCGAGCAAATGATCCGCAGCAGCGCGCAGACGCTGAAGGAGCTGGCGATCGGCGGCACGGCGGTCGGCACCGGCATCAACGCGCACCCGGCGTTCGGCGACGGCGTCGCCCAGGCGCTGAGCGAAGCGACCGGCGGCAAAGGCTTCGTCAGCGCGCCGAACAAGTTCCATGCGCTGACGAGCCACGACCAATCCGTGTTCGCCCACGGCGCGCTGAAGGCGCTCGCGGCCGATCTGATGAAGATCGCCAACGACGTGCGCTGGCTCGCGAGCGGTCCCCGCAGCGGCATCGGCGAGATTACGATCCCTGAGAACGAGCCGGGCAGCTCCATCATGCCGGGCAAGGTCAACCCGACTCAGGCCGAAGCGATCACGATGATCGCCTGCCAGGTCATGGGCAACGACGCGACGATCGGCTTCGCGGCTTCCCAAGGCAACTTCGAGCTGAACGTGTTCAAGCCGGTCATCCTGAACGCGTTCCTCCAGTCGGTCCGCCTGCTCGCGGACGGCATGCGCTCCTTCAACGAGCACTGCGCCGTCGGCATCGAGCCAAACCGCGAGGTACTGAGCCGCAACCTGGAGCAATCGCTCATGCTCGTCACGGCACTCAACCCGTATATCGGCTACGAGAACGCCGCCAAGATCGCCAAGCTGGCGCACAAGGAAGGCCTCACGCTCCGCGAAGCCGCCCTCAAGACCGGCCTGCTGACGGACGAGCAGTTCACCGAATACGTGAAGCCGGAAGACATGATTCACCCGAAGGAATAGCATAGCCTCCCCGCTCTCGGCTTGTCATTTGACGCGCCGGGAGCGTTTTTGCACCATCGGACCGTGACCGCACGCAGCCGGAGCACCGCTCGCCCTTCATGTACATTTTCTGTGCACCATCGCATCGTGACCGCACACGGCCGCTCCCCGCTCGCCTTTCATGCACATTTTCTGTGAACCATCGCACCGTGACCGCACACGGCCGCTCCCCGCTCGCCTTTCATGCACATTTTCTGTGCACCATCGCATCGTGACCGCACATGGCCGCTCCCCGCTCGCCCTTCATGCACATTTTCTGTGCACCATCGCATCGTGACCGCACACGGCCGCTCCCCGCTCGCCCTTCATGCACATTTTCTGTGCACCATCGCATCGTGACCGCACACGGCCGCTCCCCACTCGCCGTCATGCACATTTTCTGTGCACCATTGCACCGTGACCGCACGCAACCGCCCCCCGCTCGCCTTTCATGCACATTTTCTGTGCACCATTGCATCGTGACCGCACGCAGCCGCTCCCCGCTCGCCTTTCATGCACATTTTCTGTGCACCATTGCATCGTGACCGCACGCAGCCGCTCCCCGCTCGCCTTTCATGCACATTTTCTGTGCACCATCGCACCGTGACCGCACGCAGCCGGAGCACCGCTCGCCCTTCATGCACATTTTCTGTGCACCATCGCCTCCCTCTCTCGTATCGCCGATACGCCGACAGTTGCGGACACACCGTCCGTTATTTCTCCCTATTGGGCAGCCTGCAGGCGGTTTGCGGACCGAGGATCTCTTATTTACTCCAAAACCTGCGATTAATAAGGCAGCAAGGCGGGATAACGGAACTGTGGTCCGCAACTACGCCTATTCGCCTTCTTTGGCAAGAATAGCGGATTTCCTGTCCAAAAACTCGTGAGCAGCATGGGCAGATCAAGTGCAGACTCCCCTCCGTATAAAAAGAAAGAAGCCCCGTCGCCGGAGCTTCCTTCGATCATTAGCGCAGCTTATATTTAATCGTCCTAAACCTCAAGCGTCGTGCGATACCCGACCGATTGCGCTGTCGCCGCCAGCGGACGGCGCCCTCCGGCCCATGAACGGCCACCAGTTCGCCTCGCCGAACGTGCGCACCATGACCGGCACGAACAGCGGCAGCACGATGACCGCGTACAGGAACAGCCCGCACAGCACCATCGTCGCGATCTGCAGCAGCGACATGACGCCCGACGGCAGCATCGCCGCGAACGTGCCGCCCAGGATGAGCGCGGCAGACAGGATGACGGTGCCCATGTTCCGCATCGCCTTCAGGATCGCTTCCTGCGGCGGCAGGTCCCGGTATTCGCGGAACCGGTCCATCAGGAAGATGCTGTAGTCGACGCCAAGCGCGATCAGCAGCACGAAGCCGAAGAACGGAACGGTCCAGCTCGTGCCCGAATGCCCGAGCATCCGCACGAAGATGAGCTCCGTAATCGCGAGCGACGTGTAGTACGTCCCGAGCAGCGAGATGACCAGGTAGATCGGAATGACGATCGACCTGAACATGAAGATCAGGATCAGACCAATACCGATCAGCATGAGTACGACCGTCCGCGAGTAGTCGGCGGAGGAGATCTCGTGCAGATCGTTGTTGGCGCTGGTGACGCCGCCGATCTCGTGGTTCGAGCCGGCGGCATAAGCCGTGCCCTTCAAGCCGCGGTCCACCGCTTCCTGCAGCGGATCGATCAGCTTCATCGTCTCGAGCTCGTACGGATTGCCCGAGAAAATGACGTCGAACGTCGTGATCTTGCGATCCTTCGAGGCGTAAACGTCCAGCGCCTGCTGGAAGTCCGTACGCTGAATCGCATCCGCCGGGATGAACCAGCCGCTCAGGTCGCTGTCCGATGCCGAGGACAGCTCGCCGATGTAGTCCTGCGCCGACTTCAGGCCGCCCGACACCTGGTCGAGGCCGCTCACGCTCTTATCCAGGCCGCTCGTCAGCTCGCCCAGCTGATCGTTCAGCTGCGCGAAGCCGGCGCCGAGCTGCTGCTGGCCGTCCGCCAGCTTGTCGAGTCCGCCGGTCACGCCGGGCAGCTGTCCGACGATCTGGCCCTGCCCGTCGGCAGCCTGCTGCAACCCGCCCTGCAGGGAAGCGATGCCCGTGGACAGCTTCGCAAGTCCTGCCGACAGCTGCGCCTGGCCGTCCGCCGCTTGCGACAGGCCCGCGTTCGCTTGCTTCAGCCCCGCCGCAGCGCCGTCCAGCTTGGCGTTCAGCTGCGACAGCCCGCCCGCAAGCTGCGAGGCGCTGGATTGCAGCTGGCCGAGCGAAGCGACCGCCCGCTGGTAGTCCGCATCCGAAGCCAGCTCCGGATACTTATCGCCTAATCCGCCGATGCCCGTGCCCAGATCGGCAAGACCGTCCGCCAACTTCTTCTGCTTGGCGGCAATGTCGCCGTAGCCGGCGCCAAGCTGAGCGAGCCCGCTCGCCAGCTGCCCGTAGCTCGCCTCCAGCTTGCGGCTCGCGGCCAGCAGCCGATCGGCGCTCTTCTTCGCCTGCGCGGCGCCTTGCCGGAGCTCGCCGGCACCGGCCGTGCCGCTCTTCAGCCCCTTCTGTACGGTCTTCAGGCCGCTCTCCAGCTGAGCGATGCCGCTCTTCAGCGACTGCGTGCCCGCCACGAGCTTGTCGGCGCCCTCCGCCGCCCCGCTGAGCTTGGATGCATTCGCGCTCAGCGACTTGCTCGCGTCGGCGAGTCCCTTGGACACCTGGCCGATGCCTTCGGCGCCTTGGTCGAGCCCGTTGCCGAGCGTGTCGACCTGCGACGTCACCTGAAAATCCTTGGGCGCCTCGCCCGTAGGCCGCGTCGCGCTCCGAACCGCCTTGACGCCGTCGACGCCCGCCAGCTCGCGGCTCACGCGTTCGATCATCGCGAGCCCTTCGGACGTGTCTATCGCCTTGTCGGTCTTGAGCACGACCGTCGTCGTCAACGACTCGCCGGGCCCGAAGCTGTCCGCGATGACATTAAAGCCCTTGACCGATTCGTAGCGGTCGCCGATCTCGTCAAGCGAGTTAAAGGAAATCGAGCCTTTATAAATAGAAAGAAACGGCGCCAGCACGATGGCCAGCACGAGCAGCGACCAGAGCGGCCGCTTCAGCGAGAAGCTGCCCATGGCGCCCCAGAAGCCGCTCGGCTTGTGCTCGAGCGAGCCCCGCGTCGGCCAGAAGATGGCTTTGCCCAGCACCGCCATAAAAAACGGCACGAGCGTTACAAGCGCGATCAGCAGCACCGCGACGCCGACGGCAACCGCGACGGCCGACTGGTACAGGCTGAACGTGGAGAAGCCGATGCAGGCGAAGCCGACGAGCACCGCCAGACCGGCGTACATGACGGTTTTCCCCGCGGTCCGGTACGTCGTCAGAATGGCCCCGATCTTGTCGCCGCCGTTGTGCGCCAGCTCTTCCTTGAACCTGCTGATGAGCAAAATGCAGTAGTCCGTGCCGATGCCGAACATGACCGCGACCATGAAGATCTGCGTGAAGTTCGACAACGGAAAATCGAGATATTTCACCAAATAAGAAACGACCGACTGCGCCGCGATGTAGCTGATCCCGACGGTGAGCAGCGGAATGAAGGGCGCGATCGCGGACCTGAACACGAGGAACAAAATCGCCAGAATGAAGATGACCGTGATGTACTCCGTCTTGTGCAGCCCTTCCTGGGAGCTCTGGACGACGTCCTCCTGGATGATCCAGTTGCCGGTATAGTAGTGGTCGACCTTAACGTCGGCTAGCGCATCCGATAGGTCCTTCCGCACGTCCGACAGTTCGCGTCCGCCCGTATCGACAGAGAGCAGGGCGAGCACGGTCTTGCCGTCCTTGGACACCATCTGGTCCTTGAGCTCGGCCGTATCAAAGTGCGTCGTAACCGAGACGATGCCAAGCTTCTCTTTCTCGAACTCCAGCTTGTCGATGCCCGCCTTGATCTCGGACATCTGCGCATCGGTCAGCGCGGCGTCGCCGTGAAAGACGAGCACGGTCGAGTTCCCGCTGCCGCCTTCGCCGTCGCCCGCACGTTGCGCATCCCGCTCGTGCAGCAGCTCGCTCGCATTCGTCGACGTATAGCCGTCCGGAACGGTGATTTGCCCCTTTTCCCGCACCAGATCCGCCATATTCGGCGCCGTCAGCACCAGGCCGGCTACGACGACGATCCAAAGCGCGAGCACCGCCCATCTGAATTTCACGATGCTTCTCATGAATGGCCACCGCCCCTCTCCTCGGAAGCCTGGCTTCCGCTATCCATGACGGCGCGCGCCAGCTTCTCGTAGGTCTCTATGAATTGATCGGCTTCGGCCTCGTCGAACACCGACACGTATGCGCCGAGCAGCGATCCGATCCGCTCGTTCAGGTCGGCGGCCAACCGCCCGCCCGCCTCCGTCAACCTTAAGTGCAAAACCCGCCGGTCCTTATCGTCCGGGCTTCGCACGATCAGGCCTTTGTCCACCAGTCGCGTCACGATCGCCGTAATCGAGCTCTTGCCCACGCAGAATACGTCGGCCAGCTCGGTCGACGTGCAGTCGTCGCGCGCCTCTAAGTACTGAATGATCGCGAACTGATCCAGCGTCAGATCGCCGGGCATCTCGTCCCGCAGAAGCGCGGTCATGCGCCGATTGACGGTAAACATCGCAGCCTTGTAGCGCTCGATGAGACCGTTAAGCTTCGGTCCGGTCAACAATCGTATCACCCTCTAATAATTCGATAATTGAATTGTTTGACTATCGAACTATATCATCCGTTCCATTTAACGTCAATCTCCCTTTATCGCGCTCCGCCTTCAAACCCGAATTACCAAATTGTTTATCGTTACGAAATCAAAGGTATCATCTAAAATACTTTCTATAGACCTAAAATAGGTATATTGGATTATTTTTCTAGCCAAATATTGGTTATATAATCTTATGTAACTAAAATTTCGACATTTTCGTCTATCAAACGTCATTATTCATCATCCCTTAATCCTTTCGGCTTAAAATATGTCAAACCATGAAAAGATGATTCCGAATGCCGTCGTAAAGACAAGTTCCCTGTGGTAATTATTGTAGAAAACCATGCGACCGATTGTGTCGGGACAGGAGCGCTGCGACAAAATGATTATTCGACTCCTCGCCATACTCGGCTTGTGCGTAGCGATACTGTCCGGATGCGAAAAGGGGGCGACGCCGACGGGCAACGAAGCTGCGAGCCCGTTGCCGCCTCACAGGTACGGCGCCTCCGCGACATACGACGAGGGACGCGCCGCACTCGAAGCGTTCATCGACAGCCGTCTGACGGGTCCCGACGGCATCTATACGAATCTGCTCGAGACCACGCAGGACGGCGAAGCGGCGAGCGGCCACGAAATCTTGAGCGAGTCGGCCGGACTGTTAATGCGCTACGACGCGCTGAATGGCCGACGACAGTCGTTTGCAGAGGCGTGGAGCCGCGCCAAAGCCCTGTTCGACATGGACGCGTCGTTCAGTTACCGCTATGGCCCGCTGGCGGACCGGCGCTATCCCGTCAATGCCGCTGTCGACGACCTGCGCATCATTCGCGCGCTCTACGAGGCGGGCGCCATGTTTAAGGACGACGCCTATAAGTCCGAAGCGGACCGTTACGGGCAGCGCTTCTACGCCTATAACGTCAAGGACGGACGGCTCTATGACTTTTATGACGAGACGTACAAGACGACCAACGATTTTGTGACCTTGTGTTATATCGATCTGAAGACGCTCGGGATGCTGGACATTCCGGACGGCGACAAGAAGCTGCTGCTCGAAAACGCCCGCCAAACGGCTGAAGACGGCTACCTCGGCGACGCTTTTCCTTTTTACGAGACGCGCTACGATTACGGCACGGGCGAATACGCGTCTCCCCAGGACATCCGGACCGTCGAATCCCTGGTGACGATTCTGCACTTGTCCGAGGCCGGGCTCGCGCATCCCGAGAGCGTCGCGTACATCAAGAAACAAGTCGGCGCGGGCACGCTGTTCGGTACATACAACCGGTCCGGCGAGGCCAAGGACGACGTCCGCTCGACCGCGATCTATGCGCTTGCCGCCATGATCGGGTCCGCCGCGGGCGACAAGGAACTGTATGAACAGGCGATGGCGCGAATGAACGAGCTGCGAACGACGGGAACCGGCGGGCCGCTAGACGGCGGCTTCGGCGACCCTGCGACGGGCCAGGCCTACTCGTTCGACAATCTGACGGCTCTGCTGGCTTACGCGTATTAGACAGCCTGTTGGCCAGGGAAGGAGAGGAGAATATGCGCCGATCGGAAATGCCGGGCACGCGGGCAATCGCCGCCTATTGGAAACGCGTTTTCAGAGCGGCGGCCCGCTACGCTTCTCCCTCTTTGCTCGCGGCCGCCGCGGTGCTCGCGATCACGGCGGCCGCCTTGTTCGTCAAGCCTTATATCGGCATGGCCGATAACGGAGACTACTTCCGCATTCTGTACAGCAACGGCATTTACTTCAACGCGCCGGATTACGACAGCCAGTACTTCGGATACTTCGTCAAGAATTTCGGCATTTTTCAATATTTTAACGAGAGCGGCACCATGTTGTCCTCGTCACAATCGCTGTTCGTGCGTTTGGCGCTCCAACTGAACGTCTGGTTCATGAATGACAGGACGTTCGATATTCGTATCCAAGCGGCCATTTATTTATTCCTTTACGCCGCCGCCGTCTATCTACTTGTCGAGGCCCTGACCTGGGGAGCGCCTCGCAAGAGAGGATATGCCATCGCCGCCATCGCGGTTTTCATCTTTGGAGATACGGCTTACACGGCCTATTTCAACTCTTTTTACGGCGAATCGTTGATGTTGATTACGGCACTATACGTGCTCGCCTCAGGCCTCCTGATCTACCGGAGAAGGTTTAACGATTACGCGATGCTCGCCGTCTTTGTGGTCAGTGCTCTGCTGCTCACGACGAGCAAGCAGCAGAACGCGCCGTTTGGCGTTCTGATCGCCCTTTTCGGCATTTTCTTACTGTTTGCAAGAAGACGCCGCACTTACCGAATCGGCGCCGCTTCCGGCTTGATCCTGCTGCTTACGGCCAGCATCGCCTCCTACGTACTCATCCCGCAGGAGTTCGTCAACATTAACAAATACCATGCCATGACGAGAGGCGTACTGCCGGATTCAAGCGATCCGGAGCAGTCGCTTAAGGGCATGGGTATTGACCAACAATACGCACTGCTTAGCGGCACTATCTATTACGAAACCTATACGACGATCGACGTCAACTCTGACATGATGTTGACGGAGTTCTACGGCAAATTCGGCTTCGGTAAAGTGCTTGCCTATTATGCCGCACACCCGGACCAAGCCGTCCGCATGCTGAACCTCGCCGCCAAAAATGCGTTTAACGCGCGCCCCCAAGCGATGGGCAATTACGAAAAGTCGGAGGGCCGCGCTTTCGGCGCTCAAACCCACTTCTTTACCCTGTACGCGACGCTGAAGCAGTCGCTAGCCCCAAAAACATTCGGCTTCGTCTTTTTGTGGGCAATCGTTATTGTCGGTTTATATATGCCGTCCTTCGTCTCTGCCGTCCGGTTCAAGAATCGAAGACAGTCGCTTAGGCTTCCTCTGCTGCTGATGATGATCTGTCTGGGCCTTGCAGGCATGGCGGTCTCGATCCTAGGCGCGGGGGACGCCGATCTGGCCAAGCATGAATTCATGTTCACCTTCGTCTTCGACCTTGTGACTTTTATGACAATCGCGGACGCGATTCTCGGAAGTCTCTGGCGCAACGTGCCGTTTCGCGGCGAAGCCGAGCACGCGACAACGGCTGCCTAAGCCAACTATCAGTCAAGGAGGTCGAGTATTCATGCGCAAAAAAAATGTCTTGGCCTTCACAGCGACGCTGATTCTCTGGATATTCGCATCGTCATGCTGGACTCTCGGCGTCCGGCCTGTAGCGGCAATGGAAACTGATGAACGCCCCGTGCTCCTCCTCTACGACAGCCTGGCCGTCTCGACCGCGCGCGAAGGCAATATCGAGACGCTCGAGCGGCTGTTCGCTGCCTACGGCGTACCGGTCGTCGCGATGTCCATCGACAGCTATGCCAGCGGCATGCTGGAGAATTACGTCCGCGTCGCGTTCGTGCGAAACGTGATAGATCTTGCGATCTCCAACGAAATATTTTTAAGGGATCTGTCGGCCTACGGCGGAGACTATCTGCAGATCGGCGGCAGCGACCTCCCGGCCCGCGCGCGTGCGAAGCTGGGTATCTCGATCGAAGTCGCGCCCCCCGACGCGTTCTCTCTCAAAGTCGGAGATTACGGACAGACGTTGCCCGTCGTCCCGGATTTAGACAGGATCGCTGGGACCTCAAGCGAAGCCAAAACCTACGGCAGTCTGTCCTCCGTCGGCGGCGGCAATCACTCGCCGTATGCCGCATACGCGGACGGGTACGCTTACGCGAGCTATCTGGCGAGGGGTAGCCTGACGGAAATTGCGCTTGCCTACGTCCTAAAGGACTGGCTGCACGCCGCCGATCCCTACGGTACTTACCTGTTTGTCAAGGAGATCTACCCCTTTTCCGACCTGGAACTGCTGAAGACGCTCGCCGACAAGCTTTATGAATCCGGCGTTCCCTTCGTAGCCAGCGTGCGTCCCGTATTCTACAACACGGACTATCCGGCGATGCAGCGCTACCTTCGTGCGCTGCAGTACGTTCAGTCACGAAACGGCAGCATCGTGATCGACGCGCCCGCTGCCGCGAACGCGTCGAGGAATGTCGGAGATCCCCTCCACGAAAAAATGAACAACTTTATCGAGCTGCTCGCGGAGAACGGCATCGCGCCGCTCGGCATGGGCGCCAGCCTGTTCTGGACGTACGATAAGGCGAATGCTTCGCAGGGCATGTCCTTTTTCGATTCGGTCTTCCTTGAGCCGAACGAAGAGGGGCAGCAGACCACGCCTGCCGGCATGTCGAAAGCCTTCGCGTTCTCAACGTACGCGATCCCGTTCGCGCAGTTCGCGTCCTATGAGCATCCGGAAGCCGTCCTGAAGATGCCGATGCCGGTGAATCTGGCCCTTTCCTTCGACCTGTCGAAGGACGCGGCAGCGATGGAGGACATCGTCGGCGCTATCTCCCGCAGCTGGATCCCCTTCGCGGATCTGAAAAGCGGGACGCACGCGGTACACACGGACAGGCTGGCGATTCAATCAACTAACGGCAGCCTATTGGTTAACGGCACGCCACTCGATTTGAGCATGAGAGTGCAGAAGGTGGAAGAAGATTATGCCTATACGGCTTCTGCGAAAACCAGCTTTGCCAAACTATTCAGCATTCAAAACCAGATCCTGATGGTCATCATCGGCACATCTCTTGCAATTTTCGGTCTGTTTTTCTTTATCGGCTACCGCCGCTACAAACGAAAATTTTTATATCCCGGAGGCCGAAATGACTCCCTATGACATTCTTATGCTTATCTCCGTTATATGCATCTGGTCGCTTCTCCTGGTGAATGTCGTTTTAATCATAGCCGGCTATCTCTTTTATTTACAGACCGATCGTGAGCCCTTGCCGGGGCTCCCCGAGATTCCGCCGTTCGTATCAATCATGGTACCCGCCCACAATGAGGGCATGGTCATCGTAAAAACGGTAGAATCGCTGCTCGCCCTGAATTATCCGCACGACCGGTACGAGATCATCGTCATCAACGATAATTCATCGGACAACAGCAGCGAGCTGCTTTCCGGCCTTCAGCGCCGGTACACGGAAAGAAATCTGATCGTCATCAACACCGACAAGGTGACCGGCGGCAAGGGGAAATCCAATGCGCTCAACATCGGTTTCGCGCAAAGCAAGGGCGAACTCATCGCCATTTACGACGCGGATAATACACCGGAGAAAACCGCGCTGACCTACCTCGTCGCCGAGATTATGGCCGATGCCAAACTTGGCGCGGTCATCGGCAAGTTTCGCACCCGCAACCGCAATGCGAGCCTGCTCACGCGCTTCATCAACATCGAGACGCTCTCATTTCAATGGATGGCCCAGGCAGGGAGATGGAAGCTGTTCAAGCTCTGCACGATACCGGGTACGAACTTCATTATGCGCAGGCATATCGTCGAGGAAATCGGGGGTTGGGATGTCAAGGCGATTGCCGAGGATACGGAGATCAGCTTCCGGATCTACTTGATGGGCTACCGGATCAAGTTCCAGCCTAAATCGGTGACCTGGGAGCAGGAGCCCCAGACGGTCAAAGTATGGTTCAAGCAGCGGTCACGCTGGGCGAAGGGCAACGTATATGTTATCGTCAAAAATTTCCCCCTGCTCTTCAACCGAAAAGCGGCCCGCATTCGCTTCGATATCCTTTACTTTGTCGCCATCTACTTCTTGCTGGTCAGTTCACTGATCGTATCCGACCTGCTCCTTATCCTGCATACACTAGGCTACGTAAAGACGACCATTGCCGGGTTCAGCTCGTTTCTGTGGATGCTGGCGATCACGCTGTTCGTCGTCGGCACCTACATTACACTGATTACGGAAAAGGGCGAGATGAAGCTGTCGAATCTCTGGCTGATCATGCTAATGTACGTCACCTATTGCCAGATGTGGATGGTCGTCGCTGCGTACGGACTTTACAACTACTTTAAAGATCAGATTTTCAAGCGCGAGGTTAAATGGTACAAAACCGAAAGATTCTAAGCGAGGAGGAAGCTGTGTGAAAAAAGGTCTCATATTGTTCATGCTGCTGTGCCTCGCCGCTGCCGCGACGGCTCCCTATGCGGCCATTGCCGCGGAGCCGGGCGTCAACTCGGGTGCCACGCCGCGCGCCACGTCCTACACGACGCCGATCTCCGATACGGACACGACGCTGGACGGCAACGTTTCGTACAAACAGCAATTTTTCCAGGTACCCGCCTATTGGAAGGTCGGGCAGGTCAAAGTCGCCTTGGACTACAAGGCTTCGCCGCTGGCGCAGGACAAGCTGTCCAGCGTCACGATCAGCGTCAACGGGACCGCCGTCACGTCGTTCCGTCCGGTCGCGAGCGAGAGCGCCAGACAGCGAATGGTCGTCGAGGTTCCCGCCTCGGCATTAATCGAGGGCACCAACACGCTGACGATCCAGGGCCATATCGTGTCCGGGGAGGAGCAGGTGCAGATCTGTACGCCGACCTATTATGCGGATAAATGGTTCCAGATTTATAAAAGCTCCAGCATCATCGTCGGCTACACGCCGCTGCCGCTCGCGAACGCCATCGCGGACTTCACCGCCCGGTTCACGGGGCTAGACACGATTGCCCGTCAGGACAACGCGATCGCCGTCCCCAAGGATGCCAATGCCTCGGAGCTCGAAGCGGCCGTCTATGCGCTATCGGGCCTGGCTAAGTCCGGCGGCGCCGGTACGAAGGGCGTTCCGCTGCTGGCCTATGGTATCGACGACAACGATATCGCGGGCAAAAAGCTGGTCGTGGCCGTCGCCATGCGCGATCGGCTCCCGGCAGCTCTCCGGGCGCTGATCCCGAATGCCGCGCTCGGCGACAAAGCCGTCATTCGCCTGGTAGACGCGAGCGGTCAGCCGACGCTCGTCGTCACCTCCGACAATGCCGGTCTGCTCGTCAAGGCGGGCAGGCTCATCGGCAACGCCTCCTTGCTTGAACAGCTCTCCGGTCCCGTCAAGGAAGTGACCGAGAACACGGAGGTCGCCTCGCCGGCCTCGAACATTACGAAGATCGTAAGCCTGACCGACGTCGGCGACCAGATTACGGGCGTCAACCACCGGACCAAAGATTACTTTGTAGCGCTGCCGGCCAACCGGTCGGTCGCCGAGGCCAGCAAGCTGAGCCTGCAATTCCGCTACGCCAAAAACCTGGACTTCGACCGGTCGCTGGTCACCGTCCTCGTCAACGGCAAGCCGATCGGCAGCAAAAAGTTGACCGAGGCGCTCGCCGACGGCGACAGCCTGAACCTGACGATACCGAAAAACATGAATCTGTCGGGCAACTTCACCATAACGGCCGCGTTCGATCTGGAATTGAAAAACAGTGCCTCCTGTGCGCTGCCGCAGGATCAGATGCCGTGGGCATTCATCGACGCCGACACGGTGCTGCAGCTGAATACAAAGGATCGTACCGAGCTACTGTTCGGTAATTATCCGTATCCGTTCTTGCGAGATGGCATTTACAATCAGGTTGGCGTTGTGCTACCCGATAAACCTGACGCCAATACGTATCGCACAATCGGCAATCTGTTCAACCTGCTCGGCCGATATGCAGAGAGCAACACCGGCGAAGTCCGGTTCTTCGGGGCAGGAGCTTCCGTGGACGAACTGAAGGAACTCAACGTGATTGCAATCGGTTCTTATTCGGACAACAAGGTGATCCGGGATGCCAACGATCATCTGTACTTCAAGTACAACGCCGCCGGTACCGGATTCGAGTCGAACGAAAAGCTTAGCATCGAGGAAGACTACGGAAAACGTATCGGCTCGCTGCAACTGATCGTGTCCCCTTACGAGGCAGGCCATAGCATGCTGGCGGTCACTGGAGCGGACTCTCAAAACGCGTTTCTGGCGTCCAAGCTCATGTCGAGCGAGGAGACGATGTGGAAGTTATACGGCAACGGCGACGGCGCCGTGACGGACAAAGATGGGGTCGTTCACGCCTACCGCTTCAAGGTCGTGGCCGCGCCGGATCAGCCGTCCGCCGTGTCGGAAATTCTGGATCGCAGCGACGTGCTGGCCTTTACCGCAGCGGCCGTCTCCGTCCTGCTGCTCGTCCTGCTGTCCCTGATTCTGCTGATTCGCAAGCACCGCCGGAAAAGGAGAGATCTTAAATGAGACGCGACCAGAGCAGCCTCATGTCGGATGGCGCCTATTTGCTTCTTTTTATCTTCTCCTTCGTCGCCATCGTCTATATGGCGGGCGATCCGGACCGTTATATGTACAACATCATCTTCTTGAACGCGGCTTTTCTGATCGCGATCATCACCTATTTCACGAACGTCACCGCAGGCTTGATCCTGAACATTCTGTTCATCTTCGGCTACGGCACGTTTACGTTGTACCGCACGGTCGTCGAAGGGGCGACGGTTAGCGCCCAGAACTACGTCTGGCTGGTGCTGACGCCGCTGCTGACGTTGATCACCTGGATGATTACGATGGCCAACCGACGCCTGCAGGAGGACAACGAGCGGCTCCAGAAGCTGAATCAATCGCTGGCGACGATGGACGAGCATACCGATCTGAAAAACAACCTGTCGTTCCAGAAGGACGCGACGGTGTTCATGGCCCTATCCCAACGCTACAAGATGCCGCTTACCCTGCTGATCGTCAGCGTGAAGTACTGGGACGAGATCAAGCGCATGATCAGCCGAGACCAGATGACCCAGACGATCTACAACGTGAGTCAGCTCAGCCAGACCAGCATCCGGACCAACGACTCGCTGTATATGCTGAACGCCGACAATCCGACCTGGGGCATGCTGCTGTTCACCGATCGCGAGGGCGCCAACGTCGTGATCGACAGACTCCGGCAGCGCGCGCGGGAGATGAACGAAACGACGGCCGGCACCCGTCTCAAAGTAGAGCTGATCCTGAAGATCGGCGCCGTCGAATTCAGTCCGGAGGAGACGGCCACGCCGCTTGAGTTCATCGCCCAGGCCCGCAAGCAGCTGGAGTACGACGTCTAGACTTCCCCGGAGGACGTCATCCGCACGGTCTCGGGACTCAGATGCCGGGAGAGGAACGCCAGCACCTCTTCCTTGTATGCCTCCGGATCCGTCGTATACGCGGACCCATGCTGCGCGCCGGGCACGATCAGCAGCGGCTTGTCCGGGGGCGCCGCGGCATCGTGCAGCTTGTGGACCATCTCCGTCGGCACGAAGGTGTCGCTGGCCCCGTGAATAAAAAGGATCGGCCGCTGAGCCTTGGATACCTGTCGGACGACGGACGCCTCGCCGAAGAAGTAACCGGCGCGGAGACGGCATACCAGGCTTGTGAGCGGCAGAAGAGGAAACGGCGGCAGCTTGTACATCCGCCTAAGCTGATACGCGAGGATATCCTTGACGGAGCTGTACGCGCAGTCGGATACGATGCACTTGACCTGAGGCGGCAGCGTTTCGCCGCTCGTCATGAGCACGGTCGCGCCGCCCATGGAAATGCCGTGAAGCACGATCTGGGCTTCCGTGCCGACCCTGCGTACCAGCTCGCCGATCCAGCGCGCATAGTCTTTGCGTTCGTGCCAGCCAAAGCCGATGTACCGTCCCTCGCTATGCCCGTGTCCGCGGGCGTCCGGCATGAGGACATGGTAGCCCGCCGCATGATATTCGCGCGCGAAGGCGGCCATGTCTTCGCCTTGCCCGGAATATCCGTGCGCGAGCACGACGGCGCGGTGCGACGCGTCGGCAGCCGGCAAATAATGCGCGCGCAGCTTGAGCCCGTCGAACGAAGTGATCTCGACCAGCTCGAAGGGTTGGCCGGCGTACCAGGCTGCCGCGGAATGCCAGCTCGACGCTTCGTTTTCCGGCAGGCTGGGATCGGCGCCGAGAAAGCCTTTGCTGCTTCGCGCGATCGCCACCCGGTACAGATACAGGCAGACAAGCGCGAGCGCGAGCGCAAGCACAGCGCAAGCTGCCACGACGCACCACAGAACGACTTGAGTCATCAGGCGCCTGCCTCCTTTCCGGTTGTGCGTCGAGCGGATGAGATAAAGAGAGCCTCGCCCAGTGAGCCTTTGACCAGGGAGAGACGAGACTGTGTCCGTGCGAAAAGCCGCAGTTATAAGTTACGCACCAGCCTCTGCAATCATACATAAGGCTTCTGCATGCGCACGCGCTCGCAGAAGCCTTATGTCGTATTACTGCTCGATCCAGCGCGTCTTGTCCGTGCCCGGGACCCGGACAGCGGCCGGCGCATTCATGTCCGGATAACCGATATAGATGAAGCCCACGATCTCTTCGTTCCCCGTCAGTTCAAACGCCTTGACCATCTCCGGATGCCCGAGGCCGTCGCCGGTACGCCAGACTGCGCCGAGGCCCGCGTTATACGCGGCCAGCAGCAGATTTTGCACGGCGGCATGCGCGGCGGCGCGCTCTTCCCACAGCACTGCGCGCGGATGGTCCACCGCCGGCGAGCTTACGGCAACGATGACGACCGGCGACCGCAGCGCCTTGGCTTCTTCGCGGGAGAGACGGTCCGCACGGTCCTGCTCGCTCATGCCGGCGACCGCAGACGCCGCCATTGCCGCGTATGCACGGCCCAGTAGGCCTCTGCCTTCGCCGGTCAGGACGACGAACCGCCAAGGCTCGGTCTTGTGATGACTTGGCGCCCACGTCGCCGCCTCGATGACCTGCTCGATCAATTCGCGGGCGACCGGCTCGTCCTTAACTTTGCCGATGCTGCGGCGCCCTTTAATCGCTTCTAAAAGCTCCATGTAACAGATGCGCTCCTTTGCGTTCCATAGGATGGAATCCTTGTTTTTATGCCCCTTTGATCATAACCCGTTGCGCGCCTCCGCTTCAAATCGCGGCACGCCCGGTTCATCCGGCGAGAATCGGCGATACGCACTCGGTTTAGGAAGAGTACTGAGCAGCGAGTCTTTTTTTCATGTAAAATGGGAATTGACCCTAACAACGTTCGGAAATCTAGGAACCCGGGGTCGGGAGGCTGGAGGATCGATGACCTTACCTGATCAACCGTCAGCATTGTCCAAGGAAGAGCTCGCCGGTCTGCTCGGCCAGCGTCTTAAGCATACGAACGACGTACACGCGCTTAGTGCAGACACGTCCGGCGCCAAGCCAAGCGAGCCTGAATCTTCGCGCCGTGATTCGGCCCCGGCGGCCGGCGATCCGGCGGCTCTGCGCGCCGAGGCTTCTTCGGCAGCCGACGGAGGCGACGATCTGCGCATGGTGCTGGATCACTGGGAACGTACCGTCGCGAGTTTGCAGCTGGAGCTGATCGAGCTGCGCAGCCGCGTAGCCCGCCTGGAGCAGCAGCTTGGCGAGGAGACCGCCCGCCCTGCGCCCCCTCCGGCCGGTGGCCCGCCGGGCGATGCCGGCCGCGCCGTTACGGCTCCGAAGGCGCCTGCGAACGATGTCTCCCGTGCCGAGGACGAGCCGGCGCTCTCGCGCGTGCGTACGTACCGCTCTAAACGCGGCTGGTTCTAGCATTCTGGCATGCGCCTGTCGCTTTCACCCTGCCTCTTCTCCTACGATTCGTGCCGGCGCAGCCCGCTTGCCGCAGCCACCCTGCCGGCCAAAGCTGCACGCGCGCTACATCGCCGTCAGCGCGCTGCGCGCCGCCAGGATGAACTTGGCTTGGTCCAGCGGATTCACGCCCGAGCGCTTGCGCTGAACCGCCACGTCCGCCGGCGCTTCCTGATAACCCGCGAACGAGGCGGACAATACGCCGCGCCCTTTGGTCATCGAGCCCAGCCTCGCGGGGAAATCCAGCGAGTCGGCCACGGGCAAGCGGCCCTCGATCTCCATCCGCTCTCCCGACGGCTCGGGCGCGCCGATAACCGCACGCATCAGCAGCAGCTCGTTCATCAGCTTGCCCGCGAATTCCGCCGGGACCGACAGCTTGAACTTGAGCACGGGCTCGAGCAGCCGCGTACCCGTACGCGCCAATCCGTCCATAATGCCCATCGGCGTCGCGATGACGAAGTCGAGCGGGTGCGTATGCCACACATGATGCTCCCCTTCGATCAGCGTGACCTTGAGATCCGTAACCTCCCAACCCAGCAAACCTTGCCGCAGCGCCTCCGGCACACGCCGCGCCACTTCGTTCTGGTAGCTGTCGAGCAGACGCTCGCCGCGCTCCTTGGACACATAGACAAGCCCGCTGCCGCGAGGAAGCGGCTCGATGAGGAAGCGGAGGATCGCCCAGCACGGCTTCGGCGCCAGATACGCGACATAGCCCTCGCCTGCGCCGGCGGGCGTTTCCTTATAAATGACGGACGGCGGCCCGAACGTCACCGCCAGGCCGAACCGGCTTTGCAGCACGCTGGCCAGCACCTCCGTCTGAATCGGCCCCATTACCTTCAGATGCAGCTCGCGCTCGTCCTGCATCCACTGGAGCGCGAGCGCAGGATCCTCGTCAGCCAGCTCCTGACAGGCCGCCACGACGGCGGGGTACTCCGCCTCGGACCGCCAGAACGCCTGCACCGTCAGCAGCGGCACCGCGAGCTGCCGGGCGCCGGGCACGCCGCCCGGCGAGCCGACGATATCCCCGATGCGCGCCCGGCTCCATCCGCAGACGGCCGCAATGTCCCCGGCCTCCAGTACGCCGACGTCTTCCCACCGTTTGCCGTCCGCTTTGCGAATCTGCGTGATCTTGTCCCCCGTCCCCTCCGCGCCGCCGGCTATCACGTCGCGGTTCGCGATCGTCCCGCCGTAGAGCCGCACGTAAGCGATCCGCCCCATCGTCGGATCTCGCTCAAGCTTGAAGACGACGCCCGACACGTCGCCCGCAGGATCGCCGGCCGGCGGCGGCAGCAGCTCGACCATCGCGTCCATCAGCTCCCGCACGCCTAGCCCCCGCGCCGACGCGCCGAACAGGACCGGATACAGCTCGCTCCGGCGCGCGCCATCGCTTAGCGAGGCCTTTACGTCCGCAGCGGGTAAGCTCCCTTCCTCCAAGTAACGCATCAGCAGCGCCTCGTCGCGCTCCGCCGCCGCCTCGGCCAGCATCTGACCGAACGCAGCCGCCCATTCGGACTTTTCGCCGTCTCCTCCCCCCAGAAGATCGATCGTCCCTTGGAAGCCGTCCTCGCTCCCGACCGGCGCTTGAATCGGCAC
This sequence comes from Cohnella hashimotonis, assembly GCF_030014955.1. Classification (NCBI taxonomy): domain Bacteria; kingdom Bacillati; phylum Bacillota; class Bacilli; order Caryophanales; family Paenibacillaceae; genus Cohnella; species Cohnella hashimotonis. The sequence goes on along the minus strand of NZ_JAGRPV010000002.1, from coordinate 49,825 downwards.
GGCGGCCGGCGAGAGCAGCCTGCGGATCTGCCGGAGGACGCCCTCCGGATCCGCGCCCACGCGGTCCATCTTGTTGACGTAAAGAATCGTCGGAAGCTGCAATTCGCGCAGCGCCTGCCAGACGACCTCCGTCTGAGCCTGAACGCCTTCGGCGGCGGATACGATCAGGATCGCGCCGTCCATGACCCGCAGCGAGCGCTCGACCTCCGCCAAAAAATCGACGTGGCCCGGCGTGTCCACCAGGTTGACGTCGATGCCCTGCCACGCAAAGCGGGTGACCGCCGCGCGGACCGAGATGCCGCGAGCCCGCTCGACTTCGAGCGAATCCGTCTGCGCAGTCCCGTCGTCCACGCTGCCTGCCGCGCGGATACGGCCGCTCGCGAACAGCATCTGCTCGGTCGTCGTCGTCTTGCCGGCGTCGACATGCGCAAAGATGCCGATGTTGCGCCGCCTTGCTTCCTTCCCCTGCTGAGCCGTTGCCGTCATGACGTGCATCTCCTCCGCTGTCTCTTGCCTCCATTTTACCGCATGCAGTACCGCCCGCAAGCACAGCTTGTTCGCCAGGCATGCAAAAAGCCTGCCGCAAAGGTGCGGCAGGCAATCCGACGATGACCGTTTAACAGGTTGAAGACACGGAAATCAATAAGGAACCTTGAACATGTAGCGGCGCGTTTCCAGCGGATGGCCGGTAGCGGCAGCGAGCTCGACCGCGTAGACGCGGAGCACGAAGTTCAGCAGAAGCGGAGCGAGGTAGCCCTTCAGCTCTTCGTCGATGCCGCTCATATCGAACTGCTTGGCGTCCAGCACGAGCAGCTTCTCGCCGTGCTCCTTCAGGAACTTCAGCGCGCGCTCTTCCATCGGACGCGTCTCGTCGAGGCCCAATAGCAGGATAAACGGCACGTCCTTGTCGAGAATCTCGAACGGACCGTGGAAAAACTCGCCCGCGTGGATCGCGTGGGAGTGCTTCCACTGCATCTCCATCAGGATGCAGATGGCGAACGAATAGGCGATGCCGTAGTTCACGCCGCTGGCCATCGTGTAGATGACGCTCTCGTCCTTGTTGGCCTTTGCGTAAGCCTTCGCGCCTTCGAGCGCTTGCGCTTTCGCCTTTTGCAGAACGGTCGTCATGCTGTTCAGGCTGCGGACCAGCTTCTCGTACTTGTCGTTGCCTTCCTTGACCGCGAGCAGCCCCATCGTCAGGCGGTACAGCACCGCGTAGTTGGCGATCTCCGGATGCGAGTCGAGCTCTCCCGGAGGCGCCCAGCTGTAGTTCACGATGAAGTCCGACTCGTCCGCGAGCGGCGCCGTCGGGACGTACATGAGCGAGACGACGAGCGCGCCCTTGTCCTTGGCGAACTTCGCGGCATTCGTCGTTTCCGGCGTCTTGCCCTTGTGCGAGCACAGGATGACGAGCGATTCGGCGCCCAGCGTCGACGGATTACGGTAAATAAATTCGTTGGAGTTGTAAACTTCGGCCGTGATCGAGGTGGACTCGCGGTCGATAAAGTATTTGCTCGGATACATCAGAGCTGCGGAGCCGCCGCAGGCGACGAGGAATACCCGGTTAATCGTTCTTTCCTTGTATGCCTCGATGATGCGATTAACTTGATCCTGCGCGGTGGTCAACACATTTGCTACGCTCATGGTTTCTCCTCCATTATTCTATGTTGTTATATGTTGTCTTATCTAAACATATACATTTTTGATTAAAATGTCAACCCATTTTCTTGTAATCATGCAATCGGCTATGCCCTATCCAGTCACGCCCTGTCCGGCGATTCCCGGACTCGTCATCCCGTAAGGCTCGAGAATCTCGTCGAGCTGCGCCTCGTCCAGCAAATCGTACAGCAGCACGAGCTCCCGTACGGGCCGCCCCGTCCGGATGGCTTCGTGCGCGATCCGGGCGGACGCCTCGTAGCCCAGATACGGATTCAGCGCGGTCATCACGCCTACGCTCCGGTCGACGTAGGAACGGCACCGCTCCGCGTCGGCTTCGATGCCCTCCAGGCAGTACGCGCGGAACGCGCCGAACACCCGCTTCATCATGTCGAGCGATTGGAGCAGATTGAACACGAGGACGGGCTCCATCACGTTCAACTCCAACTGACCCGCCTCCGAGGCCAGGCAGATCGTATGATCGTTGCCGATCACCTGGTAGGCGACCTGGTTGACGACCTCGCACATGACCGGATTCACCTTGCCCGGCATGATCGAGGAGCCCGGCTGGCGCGGCGGCAGGCGCAGCTCGCCCAGTCCGGCACGCGGCCCGGATGCCATGAGCCGGATGTCTCCGGCGATTTTGGACATGTTGATCATGCATACCTTGAGCGCGGCCGACACCTCGGTGAACGCGTCGGTATTCTGGGTCGCGTCAGGCAGGTGTTCCGCCCGGCGCAGCGGCAGTCCGCTGATGTCCGCCAGCTCGATGGAGACCCGCTCGATATAGCGGGGGTCGGCGTTAAGGCCCGTGCCCACTGCGGTCGCGCCCATGTTGATCTCGCAGAGCTGCTCCCGCGTACGCGAGACCCTCCCGATATCGCGGGCTGTCACGCGTGCATACGCCTCGAATTCCTGGCCCAGACGGATCGGAACGGCGTCCTGCAGATGGGTGCGTCCGACCTTGATGACGCCGTCGAACTCGGCAGCCTTGCGCACGAACGCATTTTGCAGCAGGCGCATCTCTTCAAGGAGAACATCGAGCAGCCGCAGCGCGGCGATATGGGATGCCGTCGGAAAGCAGTCGTTGGTCGACTGCGACATGTTGACGTGGGAGTTCGGGCTGACTTGAAAGTAATCGCCCTTGTCCCCGCCGAGCAGCTCGATCGCCCGGTTCGCGAGCACCTCGTTCGCGTTCATGTTGATCGACGTGCCCGCGCCTCCCTGGATCGGATCGACGACGAACTGGTCGTGCCAGCTTCCGGCGACGACCTCGCCGGCCGCCTGCTCGATCGCCGCGCCGATCTTCGGCTGCAGCCTGCCGGTCGCCATATTGGCCCGCGCCGCCGCCATCTTGACGATCGCCATCGCCTCGATCAGGCTGCCATGCAGCCGGTAACCGGTGATCGGGAAGTTCTCGACCGCGCGCAGCGTCTGAATGCCGTAGTAAACATCCTGCGGCACATACTTTTCGCCGAGAAAGTCCGATTCGATCCTATGCAAGGCCGGCGGCATGAAGCACGCCCCCCTTCTCCCCCGCCGGCTCGCGGAAGTCCGGCGGGATCCGCTTCGCGACGCCGGTCGCGATCGCCGCCCGGACGACCGCCTCCCGTACGCGGGTGACGACCTGCTCGTTGAATATGCTCGGGATGATATACTGCTCGTTCAGCTCGGGCGCGGTCACGACGTTTGCGATTGCCTCCGCCGCCGCCAGCTTCATCGCCTCGTTGATCTCCCCGGCCCGGCAATCGAGCGCGCCCCTGAAGATGCCGGGGAACACCAGCACATTGTTGATCTGGTTCGGATAATCGCTCCGCCCCGTCGCGAACACGCGAACGAGGGGAATCGCCGCCTCCGGCGCGATCTCGGGCTCGGGATTGGCCATCGCGAACACGATCGGATCGGCGGCCATCCGGCGGACGTCATCGGGAGACAGGACGCCAGCGCGGGAGACGCCGATGAACACGTCCGCTCCCTCGATGACCTCGGAGAGAGCGCCGGCGCGATTGCCGACCTGCGGCTGCTCGGCGAGCCACTGCCACATCGGATAGTCATAGGCGCCGCCCCGCACGATCGCGCCGTCCCGGTCGACCGGAGTCAGCCGGCCGACGCCGGCGGCCAGCAGCATCCGGCAGATGGAGACGCCGGCGGCGCCGATGCCGTTCACGACGACGCGGATGTCCTCCATCCGCTTGCCCGTCACCTTAAGCGCGTTGATCAGGCCGGCGACGACGACGACCGCCGTACCGTGCTGATCGTCGTGGAAGACCGGGATGCTCAGCTCCTCCTGCAGCCGCCGCTCGATCTCGAAGCAGCGCGGAGAGCTGATGTCCTCCAGGTTGATGCCGCCGAAGATCGGGCTGATCGCCTTGATCGTGCGAATGATCTCCTCGGTGTCCTTCGTATCGAGACAGATGGGAAAAGCGTCGACGTCCGCGAGCTGCTTGAACAGCATCGCCTTGCCCTCCATCACCGGCGCCGCGGCGGCCGGTCCGATATCTCCGAGGCCCAGCACGGCGGTGCCGTCGGTGATGACCGCGACCGTGTTGCGCTTCAGCGTCAGGTTGTACGCCTTCTTCGGATCGTTCGCGATCGCCGCGCATACCCTGGCTACGCCGGGCGTGTATACCCGCGACAGATCGTCCCGGTTGCGAATCTGCATCGTCGGCCGGATCGAGATCTTGCCGCCCAGATGCGCGAGGAACGTGCGATCGGATACGTTGACCACCTCGACGCCTTCCAGCGCCCGCAGCGTCTCGACCATCTCCTCGTAGCCGTCGCGGCCAAGCTGTACGGCGATGTCCCGCACCGACGAGGAAGCGCCGGAGCGAATCACGTCGGTCGCGACGATATCGCCGCCGCAGCCGCCGACCGCCTGGGCCACGTCTCCGAACGAAACCTTGCCGTTCGTCAGCTCAAGACGAATCATTACACTTTCGAATCCCATAGCGCCTCTCCCCATTTCCAGAGACTAACCTTTTTCATACCGTAGAATTGCGAAGCCGGTCGCCGCCCGCCCGTCCGAGCAGCGCGAACCCCGCAGCCCCGATCACGCTGAGCGCCGCCGCGCCGCCGAACAGCAGCGGATAGCCGCCGGCCGCGATGACCCAGCCGCCGATATTGCTGGCCACGATGCCCGCGATGTTCGTGTAGACGACGATGAACAGCGAGTGCGCGGTCGTCTTCGTATTCGGCGGACTGTTGTCGTACGCGTAGTTGATGCCCGTCGCCAGGAACAGCGCATAGGTGACGCCGGACAGAATTTGATTCAGCATCAATATTTCGAACGGCGGCTCAAGCGACAGCACGAACCAGCGGAGCGCGCCGGCCAGCGATACGAGCGTGAGCGTCCGGACATAACCGAGCCTGTGAATAATGTAGCCGGAGAACAAGAAGACCGGAATCTCCGCGATTGACGACACCGTGTACAGCAATCCGATCTTGCTCGAGGCTTCGCCGCCGAAGCTGCTGATGTACACCGAGTAAAAAGCATTGTTAAGCTGCGGACCGATGGCGGAGATGAAGACCGGAATGAGGAAAAACAGCAGCTTGCGCTCCTTCAGCAGCGGGAGCATCTCGGCGATCATGCCTCGCCTCCGCGCCGGCGCGCTTTCCTTCGCCTCGCCGTGTTTCTTTTCCCCGCCATCTTCCCCCCGCTTGCGGCCGCCCGAATCGAGCGTGAAGCTGAGCAGGCACATGACCAGCATGGCGACGATATAAGCGATGAACAATTGCGACAGCCCGTACCGGTCGTACAGCATGCCGAACAGCGTAACCGAGAGGCCGAAGCTGACCGAGCCGACGACGCGTATGGCGCCGTAGCTGAGCGCGTTGCGCTTGGCATGGCGGACGGTGACGGCGTCGACGACGGGCAGCGTCGCAGAAGCGAAGACGGCCAGCACGATCGAGATGAACACGTACAACGCGAAGCTGTGCCCGGCATAGCGATAGAGGAACATCACCCAGGGCGTCACGCCCATGCTGCATACGAGCACGGGTTTGGCGATGCCGTAATAGTCGATCAGCATGCCCCATACCGGCTGCATCAGAAACCCGACGAGCGGTCCGATCGAGAAAATGAGGCCGATCTGCTGCGTCGATAGCCCTTCTTGCGCAAACCAGTAGCTGAGGAACGGCAGGTAGGAGGCGTAAGCGATGTAAAAAAAATAGTTGTACACATGCATCGAGTATTTGCGCATCGGACTCGGCATAGGGGCCTCCGTAACCCGTCCGGCGTCGGCTATGATAGCAAGCGGTCCAGGGTGCCCAGACTGACGGCCAGCGCGGCGTCCGGATCGATATAATGCAAGCGCGAGCAGATCTCCAGCGACACATAGCCGTCGTAGCCGAGCTGCTCGAGCTCCTGTATATAGCCGCCGATGGGCAGTTTGCCTTCGCCCAGCGGGAGCTGATCCGAGTCGTTGAGGTGAACGTGGACGAGCTTGTCTCCGAGCTCTCCGAAGTATTCGGTCAGCGTTTCGCCCGCGACCGCCATATGACAGGTGTCGACCACCGCCTTCAGATGCGGCGTATCGGCCTCGCGCAGCATAGCCGCGAGATCGCTGCGGGTCAGCGCCAGATTGGATTCGATGATCTGCAGATGTTCCAGAATGGCGGTAATGCCGAGCGAGCCAGCGCGTTCGGCGACGCGGCGCAGCCCTTCGCAGGCCCGCCCGCGCGCCTCCTCGGGCGACTTGCCGTAGTAGCCCCATCCGGGCAGCAGCTGCAGCATCGGCGTGCCGAGCTCGGCCGCGATCTCGACGCACTTCAATAGGTAGTCGAGCGACCGCTGCCGAATGATCGGGTCCTCCGCCGCGATGTTGAGCGGATAGCCGCCCTGTTTTGGCGTGAAGCAGATCGGGTTCAAGGACCGGCGGTCCAGCTCGCGGCGCAGTTCGGCGGCTTCCCGGTAAGTGGCGTCCGGGACGAGGAAATGCGGGTAGCCCGCCCACAGGTCGACGTGGCGAATGCCGTGCCGTTCCATAGCGTCCAGAAACTTCGCGAACGGATGATACTGGTAATGAATGTTCATGACGGCGATTCGGGAGCGATCGAGCTTGTTCACGACGGCATCTCCTTCAGACCGGACGGCGCGCGTCAACGGTACGACCGCTCCATCCTTTTGGCCAATATGGACAGCGGATAGCAGAGAATGAAGTAGACGGCGAGCACGAGCGTATACATCTGCATCGCGATGCTCAGCCCCTGCATCAGCTCTACCCGCTCGATCACGAGCTGGGCCGACTTCAGGAAGTCGCGGTTGCCGACCAGCACGGACAGCGAGGTGGATTGGATAAGGTTCGACATCAGGCCGATGACCGACGGCAGCATCCGCCGAACCGCCTGCGGCAGGATGACGTAGCGCATCGTCTGGATCGGGCTTAGGCCCAGCGCGAGGCTCGCCTCGGTCTGGGTGGGCGGGATCGATTCGATCGCCCCGCGCACGGCCACCGAGATATTGGCGCTGCTCCACAGACTGAGCGCGATCATCGCGGACACGTAGTTGTTGACGCTGATGCCCGCCTCAGGCAGCAGGAAGAAGACGAGGAACAGGGTGATGACGATCGGCAAGCCCCGGAACAGCTCCGAATAGCCGCGCGTCAGCATGGAGACGATCGCATGCCGCGACGTCTGCAGCACGCCGACGAGGACGCCGAGCACGAGCGCGATGCCCAGGCAGCTGAGGCTTAGCAGGATCGTATTAATCAGCCCGTCGAGGAGAAAGCTTGAATTTCTTGATAATACCTCCATTTAGGCCCCTGCCTTTCCGAGTCTTGTTGTTGAAGTCAAGCCTGCGCTGGATCCGGCCGAACACGTACGAGGTGCCCCAGACGAGGAGCAGATAAATGAAGGCGATCGTCAGCAGCATCTCGTAGGTCTTGAAGTCGTAGGCGATGCGATCCATCGCGTTGAACGTCATCTCCGCCACGCCGATGCTGGTCATATAGGCGGAATTTTTAATGACGGACACCGCGGTATTGGAAAAGGCGGGAAAGCTGATCCGAAAGCCGAGCGGGATGATGATGTGGCGGACGATCTGCGGCGTGCTTAAGCCCAGCGACTGTCCGGATTCGATCAGCGCATGAGGCACCGCGTCGGTACCGCCGCGGAAGTTCTCCGCGGCGAACGCGCCGCCCCACAGCGAGAGCGCGATGATCCCGACGGCCACCGCCGACAGCTTGATGCCGAAGGCGGGCAGACCGAAGTACAGGAAAAAGACGTGAACCAGCAGCGGCGTATTGCGGATCAGATCGACGTATACCGCCACGATCTGGGACAATACCGGTATTTTCAGCGTCCGCACGACGGCGCCGCCCATCCCGATGACGAGCGAGATGAGGATGCTGATCGCGCTGATGATGACGGTCATCTTCAGACCGGCGAGCAGCAGCGGCAGCGTATGGATAACGTATGCAAAATCGAAGCTCAACCCGAGCACCTCCTCGTGGTGTCAACTACATGGCGTTCCGCAGGAACTGCCGGGTGCGCTCTTCCTGGGGATTGCCGAATACCTGCTCGGGCGGCCCTTGCTCGACGATGACCCCTTGATCCATAAAGACGATGCGGTCGCCGACATCGCGCCCGAAGCCCATCTCGTGCGTGACGATCAGCATCGTCGTGCCGCGCGCGGCCAGATCCTTCATAACGTCGAGCACATCGCGGACGCGCTCCGGATCGAGCGCGGAGGTCACCTCGTCGAATAGCAGCACCTCGGGATTCATGACGAGCGAACGCGCGATGGCCACGCGCTGCTGCTGTCCGCCGGACAGCTGGGAGGGGTAGCTGTCGGCCTTGTCGAGCAGGCCGACCTGGTCGAGCAGTTCCCTTGCCTGCGGGATGACGCTTTTCTTGTCCCGCTTCTGCACCTTGGTCGGCGCGAGCAGCAGGTTTTCCATGACGGTCAGATGCGGGAACAGATTGTAGCTCTGGAATACCATGCCGATCCGCTGGCGGACCTGCTGCAGGGCCGCCGGCGTATATTGAATCCGGCTGTCGTCGATATAGACTTCGCCGCCGTTGATGCTCTCCAGGCCGTTGATGCAGCGCAGCAGCGTGCTCTTGCCCGAGCCGCTCGGCCCGATGATGACGATCACCTCGCGGGCAAATACGTCGATGTCGACGCCGCGCAGGATGACATTGTCCCCATACTGCTTTTGCAGGTTGCGGATGGATAGTTTCGGTTTGTCGCTCATCGTGGTGTTACCTCCCGTATCGGTATGCCGTTAGGGGCGCGGAATCATCTTCATCGGATCGAGATCGCCCGCTTGCGGCAAGTACTCTTCGATCAGCGTCTTAAAGTAGTCTTCCTTGCGCATTTGCTCCAGCGCGCCGTTGACGAAGGCGAGCATCTCCGGCTCGTTCTTGCGTACGCCGATCGCCATCGGCGCGAAGGCGACCTGTTCGCCGACGATCGTATAATCGGTCGACGTCTTGACGAATTCGGACATCAGTACGGCATCGTGGAACATGGCGTCGGCGCGTCCGTCCTTCAGCGCGCGCAGCGCATCCGCATTGCTCTCGATCTTGATCTGCTCGGCGGTAGGCACATTCTCTTCGAGATAGGTGGAGCCCGTCGAACCCTTGATGACGATGACCTTCTTGCCGGCCAGATCGGGGATTTGCTTGATGTCGCTGCCCTTTTTGACGACCGTGACGGCGCCGCCGTCGAAGAAGTTGGTGGAGAAGTCGAGCTGCTTCTTGCGCTCCTCGGTCACGCCGAGCGTGGCCGCGATGAAGTCGATTTTTTTGGATTCCAGATAAGGAATGCGGTTCGTCGCGTTAACCGCCACGAACTCGACGGCATTCTCGTCGCCGAAGGCATACTGCGCCATCTTCTTGACGACGCCGATCTCGTAGCCGGCATTTTTGCCCTTCTCGTCCAGGTAGCCGAGCGGCGGATAGTCGACCTTGACGCCGACGACGAGCTTGCCGCGCTTCTTTACGTCCGCCGGCAGCGCAGGCACGTCGCTCGGCGAGGCGCTGGTCGAACCGCTCGCGGCCGGACTCGACGACGCGCTGCCGGAAGCGCCCTGCGCGTTGTTGCCGTTGTTGTTGCTGCCGCAGCCCGCGATCAACACGATCAGCGCCAGCGAAAGAATCGTCACCCATCTGCCCATCGTAAACTTGCCCGTTCCCTTTTTCATTTTCTTTTCCCCGCTTTCCAATTTTTTTTAATGTGGGTCAGGAAATATGAGCAAACGCCGGTCCGCCTTAGCGGGCGACGATCGATCCTAACACTTCGGACAAACGGTCGATACTTCTCTGCGTGAACGCCTCGGGCTCCCAGTTGTATTGGGGACCGATCAATTCGAGCGTCAGCCATCCTTCGTAGTCGATCTTCTTCAAGCTCTCCGCGAACGCCTCGAGCGGGAATACGCCCATGCCCCAGCCAAGGTGCGCGGAGGTCTTGCCGTCGCCGTCCAGGAAGTGGATATGGGCCAGATCCTGCCCGAACGCTTCGCCGTAGGCCTCGATGCTGTCGCCGCCGAGCGTCATCGGCACCGTGTCCATCAGCGCCTTCAGCGCCGGCGAGTTCACCTCGTCGTACATCCGCTTGAGCGTCGCCAGATCGGTGATGAGATTCGAGCCCGCCTTGGACATCGGCTCGAGAGCGAGCACGACGCCTTGCTTCTCCGCCTCTTCCGCCAGGATGCGCAGCGACTCTCTGCCTCTCGCCCACGCTTCCTCGGACGGCTCGTTGTAGAAGCCGTAGCCTACCGTCACGAGCAGCAGCGACGTCTCCAGCGTATTCGTGACGCCGATGCACTTCTTGAAGTATTCGATGCTGCGCTTGCGCAGCGTGTCGTCCTTCGAGGACAGGTTGATCGGGTAGATGCACTGCTCCGGCGTAAAGCAGACGAGCTCGAGATTGCGGCGCTCCATCTCGCGGCGCATGGAGACGATGTCGGCATGGGACGCGTCGTCCACGTACAGGTGCGGCGCGCCGCCCCACAGCTCGACCGCCGGAAGACCGAGTCTGACGGTCGAATCGAGAAAGTATTCGAACGGATAACGGTGATAATGAAAGTTCATATTGGCGATCTTGGCCATGCTTGCACGCCTCCTTAGATGGTTTGCCGCATCTTGCCCGCTTCGGGCTCCGACATCGCTTGAAGCCGTTCCAGACACTTGCGGACTTCCCGCTCGGGCTCCAGATAGTAGCGATTGACGACGAGCTCCAGCGTCAGGTACCCTTCATACTCCTTGTTAAGCAGCTCCCAATAATCGCGCATCGGGAACACGCCGTCCCCGACCGCCATGTTGGACCCGCCCTTGCCGTCGCCGTCGCAGAAGTGCACGTGGCGCAGGCGGCTTCCGAATGCGTCCAGCCAGGCGCGCACATCTTCTCCGGCGACGTTCATCGGCACCGTGTCCAGCATCGGATCGACGAACGGGGAATCGACCTCGTCGATCAGCCGGCGGAGATCGCCGATGTTGTTGACCAGATTCGTGCCGTACGGCGTCCGCGTCTCCATCACGATATGGATGCCGTACTTGGCCGCTTCCTCGCCGAGCGTCCGCAGCGATTCGGCCGAGCGCTTGAAGCCCTCTTCCTTGGGCTCATTGTAGAAGCCCGATCCCGGAACGACCAGCAGCAGCGGAGACTCGAGCTCGGCGGCTACGACCAGGCTCTTCTTGAAGTAATCGACGCTTCGCGAACGCAGCCGTTCGTCGCGGGCGGCGATATTGATCGGATAGACGCACTGTTCTGGCGTAAAGCAGGCGACCCTCAGCTCTCTGGAGACGATCTCGCGCCGCAGCGCGGAGAGCCGGGCTGCCGGCAGGTCCTCGACGTACAGGTGCGGCTCGGCCGCCCACAGCTCGATCGCGCCGACCTCCAGGCGATTCATCGATTCGAGAAAGTATTCCAGCGGGTAGCGTTGGTAGTTGTAGTTCATGACCGACACGTTGCGCATGAGGGCAGGTCCTCCCGTTGAGTGATCGTAACGCTTTCGCTTGTTTATGCAGGCTGCAGGGCTTCGCGGAGCGCGCCTGCCGCCCGCCGCAGAACGGGTGCCGGGTCGACATAATACTTGTGATCGAACAGCTCGAGTCCGAGCGATCCCGCATACCCGGCGGCTCTGATCGAGGCGAGGTATTCGGCGAGCGACAGCGTGCCGTCGCCCCAGGCCAGATGGCCGCCCGGCCCGTCGACCAGCTGGATGTGCGCGATCCGGTCCGCGCCCAGCAGGCGGATATAATCGGCAGGCGATTCGCCCAAGGCGGCGGCGGTCGACGTGTCCAGCAGCGCGCCCAGCGCAGGCTGGCCGACCTCATCCAGCATGCGGCGCAGCGAGGCGGCGTCGCGAACGAGATTCGATTCGTGCACGGGCAGCGCTTCGAGCGCCAGCCGGATTCCTAGCGCAGCGGCCCGACGCGAGAGCCGGCTCAAGAAATCGGCCGAACGCCGCCATGCCTCCTCTGCCGGCCGGTCGTAGTACCCCGTGCCGCTCGTCACCTGCATGATCGGCACCTGCAGCTCGGCAGCGGCCTCTAGCGACTTCATCGCGTATATTTCGCTCCGCTGCCGCAGCACCGGATCGTTGGAGGCGATATTGACCGGGTACAGGCCGGTCTCCGGCGTCAGGCAGCATACGCGAAGCTCCAGCTCGGCGAGCCGCCGCCGCAGTTTCTTCAGATCCGCCGGCGTCGCGGCTTCGATATCGAGGTGGGGCGCGCCGCCCCACAGCTCGATCGTTTCGCAGCCGCAGCGGACCGCCTCCGCCAGGAAGCTGCCCAGCGAGTGAAACTTGTAAAGCACATTGCTCGGCGCGACCGCAAGCACGCGCTCCTTCACGCCGTCACCCCCTTTAGCTTGGCAAGCTCGCTCCGCAGCAGCGACAGGCTGCGGAGCACCGCCTCCGTCGGCTCCATGAACGTGGCGCGGGCGCAAATCTCCAGCGTCAGATAGCCCCGATAGCGATGCCTGTTCAGCTCTTCGAGCCAGTCCGCCAGCGGGAAGTCGCCGTCCCCCCAGGCTTTGTGAAGACTGTCGACGAAGTGGATATGACGGACATCGTCGCCGAACGCTTTGAAGTAATCGTCGAATGTCTCTCCCGCGGCCGCCATCGGACAGGTGTCGATGATGACCTTTAAGTGGGGGGAGCGGATGTCGTCCAGCATCCGCTTCAGCGCAGGCAGGTCGGTAACGATGTTCGTGCCTCTGCGCTCAAGCGGCTCCAGCGTTATTACGATGCCGTGCTTGCCGGCCTCTTTGGCCAAGGCGGCCAGCGCGTCGCGCGTCCGCTCCCAGGCTTCGCCGGCCGGTTCGTCGAAGTAGCCCCAGCCGGGCACGGTCTGGAACATCGGGGCGCCCAGCTCCGATGCGGCCTGCAGGCTTCTGAAGAAGTAGGCCAGACTTCTGGCGCGAAGCTCCGGCTCCTTGGCCGCGATGTTGAACGGGTACTGGCATTGCTCGGGCGTATAACAGATCAGCTTGAGTCCCCGGCTCTCGATGCCGGCACGGATCCGGCGCAGGTCGGCCGCGGTCGCGTCCTCGATATACAGATGAGGCGCTCCAGCCCACAGCTCGATCGCTTCTAGCTCCAGCCTCACCATATCGTCCAGGAAAAAATCGAGCGGATACAGCCGGTAATGCTCGTTCATGCCCGCGATTTGCGACATAGCCAGATGCGTCATGCGGGACTCCTCTCCGGCGGCTACTCGCCGATGATTTGAATATAAACCTTGCGGCCCTTCGGTCCGTCGAACTCCGTCAGGTAGACGTCCTGCGCGTCGCCGGACAGCATGACGCCGTTCTGGATGACGAACATACAGCTGTTGCCGGCCAGCATGGACTTGAGATGGGAAGGAGAATTGCTGCCCGTCGCGCCGTAGGAGGGCAGGAAGTGGGCGTGCGCATAGGGCATATCCTTGGGTACGAGACGTTCGAGCAGCTCCTCGATGTCCGTCTCCACGCATTCGAGCCCTTCGTTGATCATGATGCCGGTCGTCGTATGGGCCGAGATGACGGCGGCCAGCCCGTTCTGCACGCCGCTGCGTGCGATGATGTCCCGAACCTGCTCGGTAATTTTAATCATCTGGAATTCCGCGGTCGACCGGATGACGATCGTTTCTAGTTTAACCATGGCCGCTCGTTCCTCCTTTCGCCCAGAAATACTTCCGCGTTGCCGCCGAGTATTTTCTGCAGCGTCTTGGGCCGGAAATCCATCGCCTGCAAAGCGGGCAGCAGCCGCTTCGCCTTGAAGCGCGGACCGTTCGTGCCGAACATCACCTTGTCGTTCAGGTTGCGCTCGATCCACAGCGGTCCCATGTCTACCTTGAACACCTGCTTGTAGAAGTCGAGCGCATTGTCCATATAGAGGATCGACGTGTCCGTGAACACGTTCGGGTACTTCAGCAGCAGCATAACCGTCTCCTTGACCCACGGCCACCCGAAGTGGGCGAGGCACATGCGAAGCTCGGGATAGTCTACCGCCACGTCTTCAAAATGCAGCGGATGCGAGTACTTGGAGGGCGCGTCCGGCTCCCAGCTCATGCCCGCGTGGAACATGATCGGCTTATCGTATGCCAGACACTTCTCGTAGATCGGCTTCAGCCGCTCGTCGTTCGGGTAAAACTTCTGCTTGGACGGATGCAGCTTAAGGCCCTTCAGCCCGAGCTCGCCGAACGCGCGATCCAGCTCCTCCAGCGCATCCTCGCGATACGGATCGACGCTGGCGAAGCCGATGAACCGGTCCGGCGCCAGATCGACGATCGTCTTGACGTCGTCGTTGGAGACGATCCAGCCGCCGCTCTGCGTCGTCAGGTCGATCGGCAGCAGGATGGAGCGCGTCACGCCGTTGTAATCCATCTCCTGCAGCGTCGATTCGATCGGGCTCGGCGACTGCTTGAAGACGCCGAATTGCCGCTTGCGATAGTCGAGCGTATCCTTGTCTTCGCTGATCGCCTTGTAGAAAATCGGGTGAGTATGCACATCGATGATCACTTGATTTCCGCCTTTCCGCCGGTCGGTCCGGATATCGTGAAGCTTCTATTAAATTAGTAAGCTTCTAAATTAGTAGGGTTCGAACTTGGCGACGACCTTCGCTGCCGTCTCCGCGCCGGACCGGAGCGATTCCTGCACGGTCCGTCCCGACAGCGCCGCATACATGAAGCCCGCGCAGAAGGAGTCGCCGGCTCCTACCGTATTGACCACCTCGGCGGGTACGATGCCTTCCCGGTACAGACGATCGCCGTCGTACGCGAGGCTGCCGTGCTCGCCCAGGGTGACGACCGCCACCTTCGGCCCCCGCTCCTGCGCCCACCGGATGAACGCCAATATATATTCGTCCTCCCGGGGATAGGAGAAGAACGCATAGTCCGTGTCGGGCAGCACCGGCCCGGCGATCTCCCGGGTCGTCCGCGTCGAGAAGTCGAACACGACCTCCACGCCGCCGCTTCGGAAGCCGGCCAGCTCTCCCTCGACCTTGCCCGACAGATTCGTATGCATCGCCCTGCAGCCCGCGATGAACTCCCTGTCCTGCGGGGTCAGGGCGAAGTCCGCCATCACGCCCTCGATCTTCTCCTTATGGACCCGGTCGTTGCCGTTCAGGTCCATCTTGAACACAGCCGTCCGTCCTTCGCGCACCTGCATATGGGAGACGTCGACGTTCTCCTTCCGCAGCATATCGAGCATCATCTCGCCGTACGGATCGCTGCCCACGACGCTGACCATGGCGGCCTCCGCGCCGAACCGGCTCATATGGACAATGAAGTCGACGCTGTTGCCGGTCGGGTAATGCTTGTTCAAATTATCGTAAATGTCGATACAGTTGAATCCAACGCCCGCTATCCGCATAGGTTCCTCCCCGTCTCCACCTGCGAACCCTACCCGGGTCCTTTGCCAAGCCTGCTGTGCGATCGCTAATCGTCTTTAACTTTGTATATGTTGTTATATTATAATATATAGCATCTCTATACACGACAGTCAACAGTATTTCCGAATGAAAATGTTTTCATAATGAAAGCTTAAGTCACATGTAACGCTTCCATAATTCCCAGACGAAAAAAATAAGAAAAGCGCGTGAGGTATTCTCACGCGCTCCAACCGTGAAGCCACCATCTTGTCTATTTTTTCGTGCCATATCCGAACGCGCCGAAATGTCCGCAGGTGGTCGCCGCCGCCTGCGCGGCCGCGGCAAGCGCCTCGCGCATGTCTCCCTTGCCATGATACGAAGCGAGAAATCCGCCGATAAACGAGTCGCCGGCTCCCATCGTATCGACGATTCGCACGGGCATCGGCTCTTGCGCGTACAAGACTCCCGCCTCGGAGAACCGGGCCGGATCGGCTCCGCGCGTCACGCCGACTACTTTTACGCCCAGTTCATGCACAAACGCGGTCAGCTCTGCAATTTCTGAATCGCCCATGTCGCTGCCCGAGAAGAACGCATAGGTCAAATGCGGACATACCTGCCGCAAGTACGCCTCGTCCCATTTCTTGCGCGTCGAGAAGTCGAACGCGACCGGACGCCGGGCGGACAGCCGCGCCAGCTCATGCTCGATATCGCTGTTGACGCTCGTATGAATAAGGTCGTATTCTTCGGCATACGCAAGATCGTCTTCCGTCAATTTGAGCTGCAGCAGCGACGGCATGCGGATGCCGCGATTCGTACCGACGAATATGCGGTCCCCCTCTTCGTTAAGCGTCACGACCGCTTCGCCGTTGGGACCGTAGGTCCGGCGAATGCGGGAAGCGTCGATGCCTTCCAGGCGCATGCACTCGATTACATGGGAGGCAGCCGCGTCGTCGCCCGTGATGCCGAGGTATGCGCAGCTCTCCGCCCCGCTGCGCTTCGCCGCCACGGCTACGTTCAGGGCGTTGCCCCCAGGGTACATCATTCGCTGATCCTGATAGTAGTCCACCACGTTATCGCCGATCGCGATCAGTTTCATCGAAAAAACCCCCCGACTTGTTATTAGTTGTAATATAATAATTAAATACAATTACAACGCAATCCGTCAAGCGGTATCTCGCGGACGATCCGCGCGCTCGAGCCCCGCTGTCGCCTTGCACAAAAAAAGCCTTCCTCCTCCGCCCGACGACTGCCGGACAAGAGACGGAAAGCCTGGATTCGAAGCGCGCTCGAAACCGCCGGTCACTCCGGGCCGCGCTTGCCGGTATGAATCGTAAAGATCACCTTACTGGTCAAGTATTGGGACTGCGAGTAGTGAAGCGGACGATCATGCTTGTCGTAAGTGACCTTGTCGATCAAATAAAGCGGGGTCCCCCGATCGCACTGGAACAGCCCCGACTCATAGTCCGAAGCCAACACCACCTCAAGCGTCTTGTCGGAATACGCCGGCTCGATGCCGTACTTGCTTTTTAGAATCTGGTAGGTGGACGAGGAAGCGGCTATATACTTTTCCAAATCCGGCATTTGCGCGAGCGGGAAGTACGAAGTCTCGATGATAAACGGCTCATTGTCGATGAAAAGCAGTCGGTTCAGCTTGAGCACGGAATCTCCGACCGCAATGCGGAACGTCTCTGCGAGCTTTTCGTCCGCGCCGATGATCATGTTGGACAGGATCTGATTGCTCGGGGTCTTGCCCGAAGCCGTCGTCATGTCGGAAAAGCTGCCGACCGAGATGAGCTCCCGCTTCTCCTTCAGCTCGCGCACGTAGCTGCCCTTGCCCTGCTGGCTGTGCAGCACGCCCTCCTCCACCAGATCGGTAATCGCCCGCCGCACGGTGATCCGGCTTACGCCGTACGTCTTCCCGATCTCCGCTTCGGGCGGCAGCTTCTGTCCTGCCTTGTACACGCCTCTCGCTATATCCTCCTTAATAATTTGCTTGAGTTGCAAGTACAGCGGATTTTGATTGGACACGTTTAATTTCATGTGAAAGCTCCTCCGGTTCCCTAAATTCGCCCAAAAGTATCTATGTAATTAATTATTATATCATATGTTGTCATATATAAGGCATTCCTTTGCAACCATACTAACATAATTGGCCCAGTTAGGAAATGGATCGCTCGAAGCTTCGTTCTGCACAGGCATGAGGCACAATCGATTCGCTGCCGGATGACTTGCGCCCCGGATAGGGAATATTAGTACCTGTTTCCCGGAAAGGAGACCGTGCGCATGAAAACCGTTCTTTCCATCTATCTTCGCGATCTTCGCCGCGCGTTCACGAATCCGGCCGCCGCCGTCATCATTCTCGGACTCGTCGGCCTGCCCTCCCTCTATGCCTGGTTCAACATCGAGGCGTCCTGGGATCCTTACGCGCAGACCGGCGGGATCGCCATTGCGGTCGCGAACGAGGACAAAGGCACGACGATCCGCGGCACGCCCGTCAACGTTGGCAAGGAGATCGCCGCCAAGCTCGCCGCCAACCCTAGCGTCGGGTGGACGTTCGTCGACCGGGCCAAGGCGATGCGGGGCGTGAAGCACGGCGACTACTACGCGGCGATCGTCATTCCGGACAACTTCTCCGCGAGCCTGGCCACTATTCTGGCCTCGGAGCCATCGTCCGCGACACTGGACTATTACGTCAACGAGAAGATCAACGCGATCGCGCCAAAAATCACCTCCAAAGGCGCGAGCAGCATCGTGCAGGAGGTGAGCCAGCGCTTCGTCGAAACGGCGAGCGGCATTCTGTTCGGCTTGTTTAACGAAGCCGGCAGCGAGCTGGAAGCGAGCCTGCCGTCCATCGAAAAAGTGAAGACGCTACTGTTCAAGCTCGAAGCCGCGTTCCCGGAAATCAACGCCGCGGCGGACAAAGCGCAGCGGGATGTCGGGCTCGCGAGCGGCGTCGTGGCCAAGGCGCAGAAGCGTCTGCCCGACGTAGCGGCGCTTGCGGAGGAAGGTCAAGCGTTGACGTCAAAAACCGGTGCCCTCCTGGAACAAAGCCGCACGGCACTCGGCCAAATGGGGCCGCAGATCAAGCAGGATCTGCTGAGCCTGCAGCAGCTTGCGGGCGCGGCCCGCTCAGTGACGGCGCTGCTTCAGGCCGCGAACCCGGACCTGGACCTGGACGCGGCGGCGACGGCGGCGACCGGCGTGGCTAAGCGGCTGCGGACCGGCGCAGACGTCGCCGGCCGGCTCGCCGACCTGCTATCGCAGCTGGACGCCATGTCGGGCGCGTCCAACTTGTCCACGCGGGCGGCGGCGCTGAAGCAGGCGCAAGCGGGCATGCTGGAGCAGGCGAAGCTGCTGGAGCGCGTTGCGGACGCGGCCGGGCGGGGAGAACGGCCCGCGGAAGAACTTGTCGGCCGGCTGAATACGCTGGCAGGCGAGGCAGAGACGCGGCTGGACGATCTGCTGGGCGCGTACGACGGCGAGATCGCGCCGCGCATCGATGCGGCGCTCGGCAAGGCCGCCGAGGCGGCAAGCACGGCGCAGGCCGTGCTCAAGGATGCGTCGGACGCGCTGCCGGACGCGAAGCGCGTGCTGACGGACGCGGCGTCGGCGCTGACCGTCGGCGGAGCCGAGCTCGCCAAGGCGAAGGCGGAGCTGCCGGCGGCGCAGCGCAAGATTGTCGAGATCGCGGACAAAATCCGCGCGTTCGAGAAGGAAAACGACCTGGCGGAGATCATCAAGCTGCTGCGCCACGACGCGCAGAAGGAAAGCGCGTTTTTCGCCGCACCGGTCGATTTAAAAGAGAACAAGCTGTACCCGATTCCCAACTACGGGTCCGCGATGTCGCCTTTTTTCACCACGCTGTCGCTCTGGGTCGGCGCCGTGCTGCTCGTATCGGTCATGTCCGTCGACGTCGAAGAGCCCGGCGTCTCCTACCGGAGCCGGCACGTTTACTTCGGCAGGTATCTGACGCTGGGAACGCTAGCCGTGCTTCAGTCGCTCTGCGTCACCTTGGGGGATGTCTATATCCTCGGCACATATGTCGCGCGCCCCGGATGGTTCGTGCTGTTCGGCATGCTGCTGTCGGCAGTGTTCATGCTGATCGTCTACACGCTCGTCTCGGTGTTCGGCAACGTCGGCAAAGCGCTGGCTATCGTCATGCTCGTGCTTCAGCTGGGCGGAGCGGGCGGGACGTTTCCCATCCAGATGGCGCCGCCTTTTTTTCAGAAAATTCATCCGTTCCTGCCGTTCACCTACGCCATCTCCATGATGCGGGAGGCGGTCGGCGGCATTCTCTGGGACATCGTGCGTCGAAGCCTGGCATTCATGGTCGCGTATGCAGCGGCCGCGCTCGTGCTCGGACTCGCGCTCAAGCGCCCGATCAACCGCCTCCTGGCCGGTTCGACGCGCAAGGCGAAGGAGAGCGGGCTGCTTCACTGAACCGCGAGGCGAGATCGGGTATGCGGCGGTTGTACACGTTTATGCGCAAAAAACAGCGCTACGCGATCAATCGCGCAGCGCTGCTTTCGATATCTCACTTCCGTGCGCGTCCCGTGAACAGCAGCAGCAGAAACGATATGCCGATGACGGCCGCCGTCCAGGCCCACGCCATCCCCGTATGACCGGCATCCACGGCCACGTAGATCGCGGTCGGCACGGTCTGCGTGCGACCGGGAATGTTGCCCGCGATCATCAGCGTCGCCCCGAACTCGCCGAGCCCGCGCGCGAACGCCAGCACGAACGCCGTCAGAAACGCATGCCCCGCGAGCGGCAGCGTAATATACAAAAACACCTGGAGCTCGCTCGCTCCCGCGACCCGCGCCGCCTCCTCCGCTTCCCGGTCGACGGAAGCAAACCCGTTTTTCATCGTCTGATAGACGAGCGGAAAAGCGACGACGACGGACGCGATCACGGCCGCCCACCACGAGAAGATGACCGGCGCGCCCGTCAGCCACTCGATGAACCGGCCCGCCCCGCTGCGCCTTCCAAGCAGCACGAGGAGGACGAAGCCGACGACCGTCGGCGGGAGCACAAGCGGCAGCATGAAGGCGGTCTCGGCCAGGGCTTGGCCGCTGAACCGGCGCCTGGACATGAGACGTGCGGCAAATGTGCCGATCGCCAGCGCCACGACGCTCGCGATCAGCGCGACCTGAAGCGAGAGGCGAATCGGCGGCCAGAACGCCTGCCATTCCATCCTGGGCCGCGCTTACTCGGCAGCCGCTGCCGAGAAGCCGTACTTGACGAATACGGACATCGCCTCGGGCGTTTGCAGATAGGCGTAGAAGCGCTCGGCTGCCTCCGCGTGCTTCGTCGCCTTGACGACGCCGATCGGGTATACGATCGATTTGTATTGCGACGGGTCGACCGCGAATGCGATCTTGACCTTGTCGGACGACAGCGCGTCCGTCTTGTAGACGAAGCCGGCGTCGGCGTTGGCCGTCTCCACGAACTGCAGCACCTGACGCACGTCCTTGCCCTGCACGAGCTTGCCTTGCAGCCCGTCCCACAGTCCCGCCGCCGTCAGCGCGTCCTTGGCGTAGCCGCCCGCGGGTACGCTCTCGGGAATGCCGACGGCGACCTTCTTGACCGCGGCGTCGGACAGATCTTCAAGCTTGGCTACGGCAGCGCCCCCGGTAGATGGCACGACGACGACGAGCTCGTTTTTCAGCAGGTCGTGCCGCTCCTCGATAAACCCTTTGTCCACGAGCGCCTGCATGTTTTTGGAGGCTGCGGAAAGGAAGAGATCCGCCGGCGCACCTTGCTCGATCTGCTGCTGCAGGGCGCCGGATGCGCCGAAGTTGAAGCTCAGCGTCACCTCCGGATTAGCATTTTCGTACAGCGCCTTGAGCTCGCCCAGCGCGTCCGTCAGGCTGGCGGCAGCGGACACCGTGAGCTCGGTCTGTTCCGCGGACGGGGCTGCCGACGTCGCGGATGACGCCGAAGCCGAAGGCGATGCAGGCTCGGAGGCCGAAGACGAGGGCGATACGGAAGACGACCGCGAGCCATTGGCATCGTTCGATCCTCCGCATGCGGCCAACCCCAATAGGACAGCAAGGCAAACGATCCAAATCGCAATAAATCTCATTATTTTGTTCATATCGGCCCCACACTTTCCTATTATTTATATCTATTTATAATTAGATATCATTATATATAGCTGATCACCGCCTGTAAACGGCCTTGCGGAGATCTGTTTGAACGTTGTGCTACAATAGATAAATATTGGATTTATGCACATAAGGAGCTTGCCCGATATGACCGTCAATATCTCGTATACGACCGAAGAGATCGCCCAGATGCTCAAAATATCGAAGCTGACCGTCTATGATCTGATCAAAAAAGGCGAACTGCCCTCCTATCGCGTAGGCAAGCAGATGCGCGTAGACGCCGCCGACCTGGAGGCCTACAAGCTGCGCATGCGTTCTCCGGCCTCGCAAGCGCAGCATCGCCCGCCTGCGGAAGCGGAGACGGCGCGCGGCATGGTTCTTCCGCAGCCGGCGGCTTCATCCGTCCGCCCGCTGGTCATTACAGGCCAGGATATGAGTCTCGACCTGCTTGCCAAGCATCTCGAGGGGAATCCGGGCGCGGGCGGCGTGCGACCGTTGCGCGCCTATGCGGGCAGCCTCGACAGTCTGATCGCGATGTATCGCGGCGAGGCGGACATTGTCAGCACCCATCTGTACGACGGTGATACCGGCGAGTACAATCTTCCCTATATTCGCCGCATTTTGATCGGCGCGCCGTATATGGTCGTGCGTTTGCTCGGCCGCACTGCAGGCTTGTACGTTCAACGGGGCAATCCGCTCGGGCTCGCGGACTGGCCGGATCTAGCGCGTCCCGGTCTCCGGCTGGCCAACCGCGAGCGGGGCGCAGGCGCGCGGGTGCTGCTCGAGGAGCAGCTCCGCATAGGCGGCATACGCGCGAGCGGCATCGCGGGATATGCCGACGAACTGACGAGCCACATGGCCGTAGCCGCGAAGGTCGCGGCCGGGGAAGCCGACTTCGGCGTCGGTATCGAGAAGGCGGCTGCGATCGTCGGACGGATCGACTTTATCCCCCTTATTCAGGAGAGCTACGATCTGGTCGCGCTGAAGACGCCGGCCAACCTTCCCTGGATCGAGGGGCTGCTCGCAGCGCTGCGTTCCGACCTGTTCAGGCGGGAGCTGGCGGCGATTCCCGGCTACGATCTGTCGCGCACGGGCGAGATTATTTACGAAGATTAGCTTGATCGCAGGGTGAGTCGGCCTATATTGTGCGAAAAGGGAGCGGGCGAAGGATGAAGCGGACGAGGAACGTGGCGGTACTGATCTACGAGGGCGTCGATACGCTGGATGTGGCGGGGCCGTTCGATGTTTTTGCCGTTTCCAGCGATTGGGGGAAGGATTTGCATGTCTATACGGTCGCAGAGCGTGCCGGCACCGTAAAAACGGTAAGCGGCGTGCGCATCGAGCCGCGGTTCGGACTCGACGATTGCCCGGCGCCGGACATCCTGGTCGTTCCGGGGGGAATAGGCTCGCGAAAGGAAATGCACAACGAGAGACTCATGAGCTGGATCGGGAAGGCTGCGCAGGCGGCCGACATCGTGCTCTCGGTATGTACCGGCGCACTGCTGCTCGCGAAGGCCGGCCTGCTGGAGGGCATGCGGATCACGACGAACCGCAGAGCGTTCGATCTATTGGAGGAGGCGGCGCCGGCGAGCGCGACGATCGTGCGGGACGTCCGCTACGTCGATAACGGCAAGCTCGTCCTGTCCGGCGGCGTCACGACGGGCATGGACGCGGCGCTGCATATCGTCTCGCGGCTGTTCGGAACGGAGCGTGCGCTCGCATCGGCTTCGATGCTCGAATACGCATGGCAGCCGCAGCCGTCCGGGGCGATCCGCGACGCGGATTCCGATACGGATGTCCGAGCCGCGGCCTCGCCCGAACCGGACATCCGACCGGCGACCCCGGGCGACGCCGAAGCGCTGCGGGCGTTGTATCTTGGCGCCGTCGAATGGATTCAGGAGGCCAAAGGAATCCGGCAGTGGAATGCGGATATGTTCTCGCCCGAGAACATTGAAAAGCTGTTCCGCGAGCAGGACATCTACGTGGCCTATCTGCACGGGAACCTCGCCGGCGCTTTTTCGATCAATTGGGAGAAAGAAGAGGAGATCTGGGGATCGCTATTCCATGCGGACGCGGGATACGTCCACCGCCTTGCCGTGGCCCGGAATTGCAAAGGGCTTGGAATCGGCCGGCTGTTGCTGGCGCACGCGGCAAGCATCATCGCGCAGAAAGGCAGATCCTGGCTGCGGCTGGACTGCATGGCCCAAAATCCTTCGCTGAACGCGTACTATACGCGCTTAGGACTCCAATATTGCGGACGATTCGACGGCGGGGGCTGGAGCGCGAGTTTGTACGAGCAAGAAGTCGGGAGCCTGGATTAGGCTTCCCGGCCGAATCGGAGCTGCGCATTGTGAAGGAGCCGAATTTGCGCGCTCGCAGCAGAATAACCGCAGCTCCGATCCCGTTTCCGACCCCATCCTCCACCCGCAAACGTTTCGGCAAAAAAATGACCCGCGTCTCCGCGGGTCCGAGGGTTCTTGCTATATCAAAGGGGGGGTTGAGTTATATATTATCCCCCTCTGCTTAAATGCGTATGAGCGCAAGCTGAAGTTTCGCTTAAAATCCGCCGCTGTCACGAACCCAAGCTTACGAGGAACCGGGCGCGATCGACAGCCGTCCTCATCAGCCCCTTTTACGTACTCTCAATCCCTCGTACAGACTCAACGTCATGTCCGACGCCTGGATTTGCAGCTCGTCGAGCCTGCGCTCCATCTCCTCGTATACGCGGTATACCTCGTCGTGCTTGCCGCTGCCCGCGTATGCCTTCATCAGAATGCGATAGGCTTCTTCATTATAAGGGGAATGCTGCAGCAGCCTGCGCCCCGCGGCGATCATCCGTCCATAGTCGCGCTGCGTCTCGTAGATCTGAGTCAACCTCAGCAGCTGCGCCTCGATCGCCGCTTCGGTGTGCCGGACCTCGTCGTCGGCCCATTGGTAATCCTCGCTGCGGAACAGCCGTCCGCTGTACAGGCTCACCGTGCGTTCGAGCTGCTCCGCGCTGCCGCCTCCCGGCTGCAGAAGACTTGCCGCCGCGTCTACGAATTCCCGGTAGTCCGAGCATTCGAGCTGCGGGGCCAGCGAGTACTTCTCGTCCTCGTAGATGACGGCGTCTTCCATGCCCAGCTGGCGGAAGTCGCGGCGCAAATAACTCACGCACGTATGCAAGTAAACTTTGGCCTTCTGGTAATGCTCGTCGGGCCAGAGCTCGTCAAGCAGCACGTCGCGGTGAATCCGGCTGCCGTAGTGAACGGCGAGGTAGGCGAACAGCTCCTTTTCCTTGGAGGTCCGCCATTTGAGCCTTCCCCTGCCTTCTACGGACACTTGAATCTCTCCGAGCAGCTGCACCTGCAGCTCGCAAGGCGGCTTGTCCTCCGCGGCCTTTCCTGCGTCCGCTTGCTCCGGTAATTCCGACTTCCGGCGGGAGACCGCTCGCTTCACGCGTCCCACGGTCCGGTTCAACCGGTCCACCTCGAGCGGCTTAAGCAGATAATCGAGCGCGTCGTTCTCGAATGCGGACACGGCATACCGGTCATAAGCGGTCACGAATACGACCTGCGTGTCCAACGCCGCAGAGCCGAGCCGCTCCGCCACCTCCAATCCGTTCATCCCCGGCATCTCGATATCCAGGAACGCGACATCGGGCTTCAGATGCGCGATCTGCGCGATCGCGTCGATGCCGTTGCCGCAGCGCCCGATGACCTTCACCTCGCCCGTCTGGTGGAGCAGCAGCTCCAGCAGGCTAAGCGCATGCTCTTCATCGTCCGCCAACAATGCGGTAATCATGGATTATTCCCTCCTCTCGCTGTCGTCCTTGATCGGCAGCCTGATCGTAATTCGCGTTCCGACGCCCGGCGAGCTCTCGATGTGCGGCCGGCTGCCGTTGAGATGTCCGAGGCGCTTGGCGATGTTGGCAAAGCCTACGCCGTCCGAAGCGTCGTGAACGGTGTCCATCAGGTCGCGAACCTGGCGCTCGGCCATGCCGACCCCGTTGTCCTCGACGACGATCTCCACCTCGGAGCCGCGCCGCTGCACCGACAGCAGCACCCGCCCGCCGTTCAGCTTCTTGGCGACGCCATGGCGAATCGCGTTTTCGACGAGCGGCTGAATCGTGAGCGGCATCACCTTGAAGGACATGAGACGCTCGTCCACGTCGATCTCCACGGCAAGGCGGTTGCCGAACCGCTCCTTCTCGATGTCCACGTAAGCGCGGACCAGCTCGATTTCCTTATATAGTAGAACGCTCTCTTCCTTGTGATCCTCGTGAAAAATAATCCGCAGATATTTGCTGAGCACTGCCAGCAGCTCGCCCGCGCGCGGGCCGTCCGTGTAGCAGAGCGACATGATCGTGCCGAGCGCATTGTAAAGGAAGTGCGGCTTAATCTGCGACTGGAGAAACGCCATCTCGCTAGCGGTCGCTTCCTTCGCGAGCCGCTTCATCGCCAGTTGCGTACGGATGCGTACTCGGACCTCCGAGGCGTCGAGCGGTTTGGAAATGAAATCGTTGCCGCCGGCGGCCAGTCCGGCCTCGACGTCCGCCGGCGTCGTCCGCGCCGCGACAAACAGCAGCGGGAGCTCGATCGGCGTGTACTGCCGGCGGATCTTGCGACTGATCTCATAGCTGCCGCCGCCGTGCAGCAGCACGTCGAGCAGGACAATATCGGGCCGCGTGCCGCCTTCGAGCCGCTCGATCGCTTCCTCGCCCGAACGGGCGGTCAGTACGCGGTAGCCCTCGCTGATGAGCAGGTTGACCATCAATTCCAGGTGAAGCGGCTCCTCCTCGACGACAAGCACCGTATAGACGCCGCCGGTCGGCCCCTGCGAAGTCGGCCCGGACTGCGTCCGCTCCCCGATTTCCCGCAAAATAATGTCGTCGCGGTCAAGATTAGGCGCCTCGGCCATCGGCAGGACAAGCTCGAAGATGACGCTGCCGCGCGCCTGTTCGCCCGGCAATATGCGCATCTCGCCTCCCATTAATCGCGTGAGCTCGATCGCCGCCGCCAGATTGGCGCCGTAGAAACCCGGCTGACGGGACTTCGAGTCGGCCGTGATTCCCGCGCCCCAGACGATCGCTTCGATCTGGAGCACGGACATGTCGTCTCGTCTGTGGCCGCTCACCAGGATCGCCGTCAGATCGTCGAACTTCATGCTATAGTCGATCAGGTTGGACAGCACCTGCATAAGCCGGTTCTCGTCCGCAGTCGCATGTCGGCTCTCGGGATCCAGGCGATGCTCGAGCCGCACGGACTTCTCCCGCGCGAGAAATCCGTTCACCTCGAAGGCGATCGCGACGCAAGCGACCAGATCCACCGACTTGAGCGACACCTCCAGATGACCGTCCTTGATCCGGGTCAGATCGATAATGTCGTTGACCAGGTTGGACATCCGATAGGCGGTGTTGCGGATAATCTGGAGCTTGTCCCTGCTGCCGACTCGCCTGTCCTTCGGCAGATGCGCGGAGCTGTCGAGAAGCGACTGGGACAGGTTCATAATGCCTTGCAGCGGCGTATTCAGCTCGTAGGACGTCCGCAGCAGAAACTCGTCCTTCAACTGATTGGCCGCCTGAAGCTCGGCCGTAAGCTTGACCATCGACTGATAGGTAGCGAAATAGTTTTGCGCGAGCATCGCTACGACAAAGATAACGAAGGAAAGGCCAAGCACGTCGGACAGAATGGACGGCAGAAACGTGCCGTCGCCCTGATTCAAGAAGGCGGAACTGATCAGCAGCAGCAGCAGCGACACCAGCGCCAGCAGGTACATCTTGATCTCGCGCTTGGAGGAGCTGGTGGCAGCGGGCTTGAGATACAATCCGAGCACGAACAGCACCAGCGCCATCAGCAGCAGCATGAATATCAGCATGATAAAGTCCAGCGCAGGTGCATATACGCGGTACGGTATCCCTACGATAACGAGACATAGCAGTCCGATCGCGCCCGCAGGGTAGAGCAGCATGCGCCGGGCCAAGCCGGTGGCGTATGCGTACGCGGTATAAACGTTAAGAAACGGAATCGCGAGCAAGATGGACAAGTCCTTGATTTTCCACATAATCTCGAAGGGCATGTCGGACAGCAGCTGGAACAGCATGCGCTGCCCGTTCATCACGATCAGCACGGCGAAGCACAGGAAGAACAGACCGAACGACAGGAACGGAAGATGCCGCTGGAAAAAGAAATACAGCAATAACGAGAAGATGCCGAAAAGGAGCAGGATGATGGCGCCCGACCATTCGAACATCGTCTGCGCCGCCCGGGACAGCTGAATGTCGTCGGACAGCCCGAGCCGCAGGGGCAGCGCGATCCCGCCGGTCGGATAATCGAAGTTCGCGACCTGGATCAACAGATCGATCCGGTCGCCCTCCTCGACGAACGAGACGGTATAAGGAAAGTTGCCCGGTTCGTAACTTCCGCGGGACGCGCCCGGCGAACCGGAGGACGCGAGCTCCTTGCCGTCCAGGAACATCCGGTCCGCGAACCGGATGACGTGCTTGTGGATGGCCAGCGTCAGATCGGTCGGCTGAATGCGGATCGACAAACGATAGGTCGCATAGCCGTAGCCCTTCATGTCCTCTCCGTTCCATACGCCGGGAACTTGAATATACCGCATGCCCGCAGGCTGCCTGCCGTTCGCGAAGTCGGCGGGCGTCAGCAGCCGATCGGGATAAAACGCCCACTCCCCGTTCAGCTTGACCGTTCCGTCGGACCGGAAATTCCAGCCGGACAGATCGAGCGTTCCCTGCTTCGCCTGAGGACCTCCGCGACCGGACTGATTCATCCAGAACATCGCGGCGCCAAGGAGAATGACGGCGATCGCGAGGCCGATGAGAAACCGGTCGAGTCTGCCAGTTATGTTCTTGATGCCCCGCATACCCAAGTTCTTCACCGCGCCCGCCGTCGAATTTAATACGTTACTTAACAACTTTGTCTTTTTATACCCTATTGTAATTCCGATTGTCCTTTATAGGTAGCCTTTTGTCGATACTTACCCTGCGCGCCGGCTACCCGCCAAGACAACGTGATCTTCCTTCTCTATAATGCATCATAGCTCTTAACAGCCGCTTAACCGCTATTTCGGCATGTCAAAAACCGTCGCAGAAGATCGCGGATCGCCCTGACGGTTGTATAAGTTTGACGATATCCGAAACCGGTCTTGCGCCGAACGCCTGCCGACGGATGAACCGACAATTCAAATCGAGTAGGCCCATGCGCAATTGCATGGGCCTCTCACAGATCCGGACATGCGGGTCGACGCATCCGGCTCCTCCGTGCTTATCCCCGTTGGGGACGCAGTTCTTGGCTTCGCTCAAGCAAACTGCATAGTCCGATTTCGGCAAACCATTCGTTTGGCATTGCGTATTGGGCATAGGTGGAATGCGAGCTCCGCCAGGCCGTCATTCGGAGTCCGGGCATATCTTTATTGTCCCATCCCCGTCTCCTCATTTCCCGGTGGAGTTTGCGAATTTTCTTCCAACTCCTTAGTTGCACGGCCCGTATTCGTCTTCGAATCCAGGCATCCAGTCCTCGGAATCGGCTCAACACATCTCCCGTCCCAAAGTAGTTCCCCCATCCCCGCAAGTATGGGTTTAGTCGCTTCTTCACGATCTGCTCGACCTTCACCGTCTGGTTTCTTCGCGTGATCTCCTTCACCCGTTCTTTGAATCGCTTCATCGCTTTTTCCGACGGCACCATCCGTTTTCCCGGCTTGAACGCATGACCCAGGAATACGAATGTTTCCTTGTAGCTGTTTACGATTTTCGTTTTCTCCGGGTGTATGATAAGTCCCATCTCGCGTTCCAGCAGTCCCACGACCGAATTCAGTACACGCTCAGCGCCTTTTGCCGTTTTGCAACAGATGACGAAGTCGTCTGCATATCGCGTCATTCGGTGTCCGCGCGCCGTCATCGCTTCGTCCAGCGGATGCAGATAGATGTTCGCTAAAAGCGGACTAATCACCCCGCCCTGCGGCGTCCCCGTCTCGTTCAGGTGGAAGCTGCCGCCTTCCATGATCCCGGCCTTCAGGAAGCTCTCCAGCAACCGCAGTACACTGCCGTCCACGATGGTCTCTCTCACCTTTTCAATGAGCTTCTCATGCGGGATGGTGTCAAAGTATGACTTCAGGTCGGCGTCGATCACGTACCGGTAGCCTGCTTCCAGATCCTTGCGGATGTTGGCCAGCGCCATATGCGCGCTTCTTCCCGGCCGGAATCCATAGCTGCAGTCCTTGAACTGCGCTTCGAATAGGGGTTCTATGATACGCCTTGCCGCCGCTTGCACGACTCGGTCTTCCACGGTAGGAATGCCCAGCGGTCTTTGCGTCCCGTCAGCTTTCGGGATATACACGCGTTTTACCGGCTTAGACCGGTAAGTCTTGTTTCGCAGCGCCAGCTGAAGCCCCTCTAGATTAGGCTCCAGCTTCGATTCGTATGCCTTTACGGTCACGCGATCGATCCCTGCCGCTCCGCGGTTTCGCTTGACCTCCCGGAACGCTTCCTCCAGGTTTGGCTTCGCCCAAATCTTGTCGATGAGGCTGTACCATTTGCGTTTGCTTGGCACTTCAGCTCCTACGTGTGCGTGTTTGTCTTGCCTTGGTCCCTCCATGCTCGTTCTCCTTCCCTTCCCGTTCCTCGGCTCGTAGCCTTGCGGCAATCTCCGTGTCCCGGTCGGTACTCGCCCCAGACGGCTTCTCCTTTTGTTCATTCCCCGGATCTACGCACATCTTAGCTCCCCGGCTCCTGCCTGGCGCATGGTTTCCCTCATTCACGCTTCTTTCACGGTTCCGGGCTTCACACGTGTCCCCGCCTTTTGAGTCGGGGCACGCATCGGCGACCTGACGCCGATTCACCTACCTTTGCGGCCTTTCCGGCAGGCTTTCTCGCTACTATCCCTTCTTCTGACTGCCCACCGTCCGTACCTTCCTTCTTGATCCTCACGATCTTGAACTCTGATACCGCTACAAAAAAAAAAACTTTCTGCGCGGAGACGATGGGCTCTCCTTGGGTCACGTCAACCGGCTTTCCCCCGAATCCAGTCCTCTTAACTTACGGAGCCTATGGATGGTATAGGACTACCCTTCTTTTGCAGGGTTATCCGGCTCCGTCAGCCAACTTGGTGTATGCCGCCTGTTCCGGGTTTTGCCTTGGCATCCTCCGCACCGTCCCTTGCGGGCCCCGGCACTACGCCTCTGCTATGTACTTCCGCCACCTCGCGGCGTACGCGGGACTTTCACCCGTTAGTCGGTTGCGCTGCCAAGCGCACAAAAGACGAAGCAGCATGCGCGCCGCTTCGTCCTTTGAGGTGAATTTGAGTCTTACTTCAGGCCCTGGCCGTTCCAGAACGTGATCTCCTCGAGCGGCAGACGCGCTGTCGCTCTGCCTGGAGCCGCTCCCTTGCCCACTGCGATAAGCATGACCGGTACGAGGGTCTCGGGGATCCCGAACTCTTCCACGAGACGCGCGGCGTCGAAGCCGCCCATCGGTACCGTGTCGTAGCCGCGCGCCTTGGCCGACAGCATGATTTGCATGCTGACGAGGCCGCCGTCGACAAGCGCGATTTGCGTTTGCTTTTCCTTGCTCAGGCTGCCGTACATCGCAATGCTGCGCTCTGTGAACTGGTCGGCGAATTCGCGAGGCATGATGCCCTTCTCCACCGCGATGTCGTTGATTTGTCCGAGACGCTTGAAGCCTTCGCGATCCGCAAGCACTGCGACGACCGCGGACGAATCAACGATTTGCTGCTGGTTGTTCGCGATCGGCAGCAGCTTTTGTTGCAGCTCCTTGTCATGGAAAACGAGGAAGCGCCAGGATTGCGTATTGCTGCTCGACGGCGCCAGGGACGCCTCGGACAGAATCTCCTTCAGCTCGGATTCGGAGATCGTGGCGTTCGGATCGTATTGACGTACGGAATGGCGTTCGCGGACGACGCTTGCATACTCGGTTGCGCTTGCGGTAGCTTCGCTCATAAATATTCCCTCCACTTAATGATCTATGTGTGTATTGGACACAGTTAACGTCGCGAGCCGGCTTAACCGGTATCGGGACAGCGTTCAACTGTGCTCTTTCAAACACAGTATACGGCCGCCCCCCGCCAACTGTCAACATGCGAATTACAGTTCGCATTGGGAGTCAAAAGGGGCTGATACCGATATCGTCCAGCATGACTTTTACCGGACCGCCGCTCAGCACGAACGAGATTCCGCTCAGGGTACCCGGCTCGAATGACGGATTCGCCTCCGTCCAGGCGCCAAGCGGCAATCGATAGGTTTGGAATACCGGCTCGTACGGCTCCCGGTACTTTCCGTCGTCAACAAGAGACTCCAGCGGACCCAGACGGGTAATCGAGGCGCGAAAAAGCGGCTGCGGCGAGGCGAAATCCGAGAGCGGCAGCTCGACATAGATTCCGTTCGCGTCCGTCAGGCCGATCCGTATCGCCGCTGCGTGAATCGTTCCGCTTTGTCCCTTGAGGTCGCGGGACAGATCGGCCATCGCAAAGGCGAGCGCGGCTTTGCCGTTTGTGGAAGCGCCGGTCGCAAAGACTTTCCCCCACGTCATCGTATATGAGCCGTCGGTTGCCCACCGCAACGCGAGCCCGTGCGTACCCTTGCCGTGCCGCTGCCTGTCCAGCGCTTCGGTGACTTCTGCAGTCACGCCTTCGGACGCTCCCGATATGCCTGCGCCGGGATGCGCGGGAACGGCATCTTCGCCGTCGAACCGCGCCAACGCCATAAAGGCATCGCTTTCGTAACGGCTGACATAGCGCGTAGCCGGAAGATAGGCGCTCGCCGAGCGATAATCTTCGAATAGCGGCATGTAGGCGCCGTCTCCGCCGAGCGTCACTTCCATAAAGGCGGTCAGGTAGCCCTTGGCGATCGTCCGCTGCGCCTCTCCCGGAAGCGCGGGCTTGCGGAGAAAAAGCCCCGCCGGCAGCGAGCTGTCGCGCTGGCCCCAGCTTTCGTTAAATTGCCCGTGGTTCGCGCCCTCTATGTAGAGGGACGCTTTGAACGCCGAACCGGCTTGCCCTGTCCCTCCCGCCGAAAACGTCGTGCGCGAATATTGCCGATCGCCGAAAAAATCGTTGATATCGGCATCGGACGCACCCTGCAGCGTCAGATAAGAAATGTTGCGCAGCCGCGGCTGCTTTCCGTCCACGACGGTATCGGTCGGCGCGATCGCCGCGATCGATACGATCCGATAGTCCGACGCCGAAAGCAAAGAAGCATCGCCATCGAACCATTCGTCCCGGTCCGCCGCCATGGCGACCGCTTGCCCGCCTCGCGAGTGGCCGACGAGAGAAATTTTTTGCAGATCCACCTTGCCGTAGAACGGAGTGTCGCTATCTTCGTTATAGTCCCGCAGTTGGCCGATATGCCGAAGCAGCATCCAGGCTCTCAGCTTCATATCCTCATCCGGGATGCCTGACCAGACGGAGTAATTAAGGAAGTTCTCGTCGACCGATACGGCGATGTAGCCGCGGCTGGCGAGCTGCTCGCCCAGATAGGCGTAGCCCCCGTCCGAATAATCCTCCATCGCATGATTGCCGTGAACGATCAACACGAGCGGAAAGGCGCCTTCTCCGCGCGGCATCCACACGCGCCCGTTTAACGGAAGCGTCTTCGGACCGAACCCCCAGTACCATTTGCGAAGAAGCGGCCAGTCCTTCAAATAGGCGGACGCGTCCACCGGCTCCGAGATCAGCTGCGCTTCCTTGCCGAACTCAGGGCGACGGTCGGTTCCGCTTCCGTATGTGAAGGCGTCGAACGCGAAGCTGCCGGGCAGCGACGGATCGCCCGTCGTTAGTGGAAGAAAGACGCTCTCGGCGCCATCGGCGTCCCCTGCGCTCCCTTCGCCCGCGTCGGCCGCGGAATCGGCATCGTCCATCGAAAAGCGAACCGGCCAATCCGGCCGCAGAAGGGAAGGATCCGCCGCCCAGGCAACCGCGCCGGCCAATAGCACCAGCGCCAAAATAGAGGCGTATCGCCGGCGCTTGCCGGTCTCCCGCGCGAACGCTGCGGCAAGCAGCCAGCCCGTTCCGGCGGCGGCGAGCGTATATGCGCATGCCAATAGAAGCGATAGAATAACGCCCATATCGCTGAAAAACAGCAAAAAAAAGACGAGCGCGCCCGTATAAAGCAGACCGCCAACCGTCGCGAACGGACCGGACAGCCGGGGGACGAACGTCAAGGCCCATGCGGCGAAAAGCGAAAATAAAGCAAAGGCCCCCGTATGCGCGGACACCGCCGACAGGAGATCGACCGGCGTTCCGAAGCCCGTCGGCGCGCCCAGCATGCCCGCGCCCGCTGCGGCGCCCCCCGCGATCCATAGACCCGCGATTGCGCCGCGCCACGGCCCTTGGTCTCCGGCGAAGGCGCGTTCCAGCCGTCCTTCGCCTGGCTGCAGGCTGTAGGCGCGGCGCGCCGGCGCTGGACCGGCCTCTTTGTCGCCCATGTCCGTCAGCCCCTTTTATCGTCCATCTATTTCTATAAAGCTATTATAACGCCCGGAGGCGACGCCGTCCTACGACCAAGTTCAGGAACGACAGCCGGGAAGGAACGGCGTCGCTCACCCGCCGTGACCGATTAGCCCGAGCCATTTCCAATAGGGCACGCAGGCGACGGTCAGCAGCAGTACCGCTAGGCCGTAGCCGAGCGCGGTCAGCTGGCCCTGGCGATGCGTAAACGAGCGGCCTTCCGCGCTATAGTAGCCGGTCAGATAGGTCGGGGATTGATAGGCGAAAAAGAACGGATCGGTCGACAGAAGAATCACAAACACGAGCACCCAAGGGTGGATGCCTGCCTGCGCCGCCAGGCCCGCGGTCGACACGACGAGCAAAATGACGGCCGCGTCGTCCCGGACGATCAGCGTCACGAGAAACGACAGCAGCACGACCGAGACGAGAAACAGCGTCGGCGAGCCGGAAAAAGCAGCCATCCGCGCGCCGAGCACGTCAGACATCGCTTCCACGACGCCGACGCGCTCGGCCACCTCGGCGAAGCTGAAGGCGACGCCGATAAACAGCAGAAACGGCCAGTCGATGCCTGTTTTCAGCGTCTGTCCGTCGAGTACGCCGAATACGACCAGCGCCGCAAAGCCGAGCAGCATAACCCAGGCATAGTCCAAGCCGTGCAGCGGCTGCAGAATGAGCAGCGCGATCGACCCGAGCGCGGCCGCCGCCGTTACCCGCTCGCTCCGGGTCCACCGCCCGATCAGCTTCAGCTGATCGTCGAGCACCTCCCGGCGGATCGGGCGTCCAGGCTCCCGCCGGCGAAAGGTCCAGGCCATGTAGCCCGCCATCGATCCGCCAAAGACGAGAAAGGCCGGCAGGGCGTAGATCAGCCATTGGAACCAGCTTACGCCGTTCGTTCCGCCGGCCATGCCCAGCGCCATCACGTTGGTGTAGGAGCCCGTCAGCACGAACGGCGCCGTGAAGCCGTAGAACACCATCGCCGTAAGCGACAGGCCCGCCATTCCGCGCGAGCGGTCAGCGAAACCCATCGCTTCGGACAGCGTGCGGGCGATCGGCACGCCGAGTCCGACCTTCGCCGAAGAGGAGGGAATCAGCGGATTCAGCAGCGCGCCGCTCGCGATAATCCCCCAGAACTGCCCGCGGTAGCTCGCGGGGAACAGCTTCAGCGCAAGCAGGGAAAAGCGGTACAGCAGGCCGGACTTCGTAATCGCCGCGCCCAACGCCAAAATGAACAGCATGTAGAGCCAGCTTGGCGAGGCAAAGCCGGACAGCGCGACCGACGGCTCGGCGACGCCGCCCGCCACCCACAGCATCGCCATGAATAGCGCGACGAGGTAGTCCGGCACGACGCGCACGATCCACATGACGACTGCGGCGATGCCGATGCCGATAAAGTCCATCCCCTGCCGGGTCAGTCCGGCAAACGGATCGGCGAAGTGGAAATACAGCAAGCCGCTCAGCGCCAGCAGGATGCCGGCGAGCCACGGGAGCCGGCCTCCGCCCAATAGCGCGCTCGCCTGCTCGACGAGCCTTTTGTTCTGCTCGTCCCGCAGCTTCTCCCTGGCCAAGCGCAGGCCTTGTTCCGCGCTCTCCGGCTCGGTGCCCGGAAGGGACTCGGCGAGCCGCATATATTCCAGCGCTTTGTGCGGACGGCCCGCCTGCCTGCACCACTCGGCTCCCCAAGCGTACAGGGCCGCGGTCTGCGCAGGCTCAAAGCGTGCGGACGCCATCTCCAGCGCGGCCTCGAACCGGACATATCCCTCTTCGCGTCCGCGCGCGAGACAATCGTCCAGATAGGCGGCAAACAAGCCTGGACGGCCGAACAGCAGCTCGTCGGGGCAGCGTGCCAGCAGGTCCGCGAGCGGAAAGCGCTGCCGGGGCGCGGCGGCCGACGCGGAAGGAGGTTGCGCGGCCCCGCCGGCATCGCCGCGGTCTGACGGCGGCTTGGCAGCAGCTTCCAGCGCTGCGGCGGTCTGGGAGCGAGCCGACGCTGCGGCTTCGTTTGCACTTGGCGATGTGCCGGCCGCGCCATGGCCGGATACGCCGGCGGCCCGGCCGCTTGAAGGCGCTGCCGCTTGTTTTGCGATTGGCGATGTGCCGACCGCGCCATGGCCGGATACGCCGGCGGCCCGGCCGCTTGAAGGCGCTGCCGCTTGTTTTGCGCTTGGCGATGTGCCGGCTGCAGCGGCGTCCAGCAGCGCGAACAGCTCCGCCCAAGCTCCGCCGTCTGCCAGTACTGCGGCGGCTGCGACCGTATCCTCCGCCGACGCATAATACTGCGCGGCTTCATGCGTTAATTGCGTGCGAGCGCCGTGCCCGTGTCGCTCGACGTAAAGCTCTGTCAGCACGGCTCGGACTGCCGGCATGACAGAGACGCGTGCGGCGCGGTCCGGATCCTGACGGATCATGGCGCGGAGGTCCGCATCCGCTTCCAGCGCGGCGTCGAAGGAACGGAGCCCAGCCAATTGCTCCAACAGCGGCTTGTCCGCAAACGGCAGCGCAGCCGCCGCGAGCATGGCGTCCGCGACCTCGGCCGGCCATCGTGCCGCCTGCTGCCGGATGCG
Source organism: Cohnella hashimotonis (assembly GCF_030014955.1). NCBI lineage: Bacteria > Bacillati > Bacillota > Bacilli > Caryophanales > Paenibacillaceae > Cohnella > Cohnella hashimotonis. The sequence continues at coordinate 13,247 of NZ_JAGRPV010000002.1, read as the reverse complement.
TGCAGTCTCCGCCTCGCGCGTCTCCGTCAGCCGCGCGTTCGTCTGCGTCAGCCTGCCCGACAGCAGACGTATAAAATAAGCCGACAGCACCGCATGCTCCTCGATCAGCTGCCGGAACGTCTCTTCGCCGATCTCGAAAAGCTCCGTCTCGGCGGCGGCGACGGCGGTCGCGCTGCGCGGCTCGCCGGTCAGGAGCGCCATCTCGCCGAGCATGTCCCCCTCTTGCAATACGGTCAGCGCCCGCCGCGCGCCTTCATCCGTCTCTATATAGAGCGCGATCTGCCCGCGCAGCACGACGTACATGCCGTCCCCCGGGTCGCCTGCACTAAACAGCGTCTCGTCCGCCCGCAGCGTACGCCGTTCCAGCCGCCCGAGCACCTTGGCCAGATCCACGTTGGACAGTCCTTTAAACAGCGCGATATCCGCTATGTTCACAAACATACCTCGACTTAGCCTTAAATGATTTTGGTATATTGCCTATCCGGCTCGCACCCATACTCTCACGGCCCCATAGCGGCAAAAACTGCCGCTATCTGCCTCGCACCCATACTCTCGCGACCCATAGCGGCAAAAATTGCCGCTATGCGCTTCGCACCTACACTCTCACGGCCCCATAGCGGCAAAAATTGCCGCTATCCGACTCGTACCCACGCTCTCGCGACCTCATAGCGGCAAAAATTGCCGCTATCCGACTCACACCCATACTCTCGCGACCCATAGCGGCAAAAATTGCCGCTATCCGACTCACACCCATACTCTCGCGACCCATAGCGGCAAAAATTGCCGCTATCGACTTCGCACCCACGCTCTTACGACCCCACGCTCTCACGACCCCACGCTCTCACGGCCCCATACTCTCGCGGCCCCATAGTGGCAAAAACTGCCGCTATCCGCCTCGCACCCGCACTCTCGCAAGCACAACGCTCGCCCTGCATCGTAACCCCGACGGCACGCCCAAACCATTGCCTAAAGTTAACGTCTTAATGTCCCGGGCGCGGACGACCGCGCATGCGGGCCAGCACTTGCTCGATGTCCTCGGGATGCAGCAGCTCGATCGGGGACATGCCTTTCTCGAAGTGCAGGCCGTCGGCTTCGATCAACAGCACGTACTTGCCGTTCATGCGGGCGATATGGATCGAATCGCCGTAGTCGCTCATCTTGGCCCGGACGGCAATATCGTCGGCCTTGAACTTCAGCTCCAGATCCGGCTGATACTCCACGATATGGGCGGTCGCGCCCATGACGTCTTCGTGCGTCCACTTTTCTTGCAGCTGCCGCTTGTCGCCGGCCGCCCACATCTCGAACTCGCGCGCCTCCTGCGCCCAGCTGCCGCTGCCGCGGGCCGCCCGTGATATGCCGCCGCCTCCGCCTCCATATCCGCCGCCGCCCTGGCCGCCGCCGTAGCCGTCGCCACCTTGGCCGGCGTATGCGCCGCCGCTCAGGCCGGCTTCATCGTACCCCCCCGCACCATAGCCGGGCGCGCCATAGCCCATATCCGCGGCCGGATCTCGCTGGCGGATCGCCTCGTACTCGCCGTAGCCGCTGGCAGCGTCCGCGCCGGTCCCGTAAGCGCCGGCCATCCCGCCGTCCTGCAAGGCGCCCGGGCCGCCCATCGCTCCCGCTTCCCCGTCCGCCGCATAGCCCGTCTCGCCTTCCGTGCCGTCTCCCGACCACTTGCGCTCCATATATTCCTGCACAAGTCCCAGGACCTGATCGTTCACGATCTCAGGCTTCGACTTTTCGTACGAAACGTACTTCAAGAAATCCTCGAAATAACGCGCATGCGACGCCTGATGAATCTTCAGCTCGTACGGCTCGAGCATCCCCTCCTCCGGCATGTGGGGATACTGAATCGACTTGATGTTGCGCGCGCTGATGGCCATGTCGACCTTGGAGATCAGGCTGCGCTCGTCGGAGATGCGGGCGATCTTGGACTCGAAGTCGCACTTCAGCACGAATACGAACGGCTCGTCGAACAGCTCGTTCACCTTGGCCGCCGCCACGATAAACGCGCCCCCGCGCACCGCGCTCGTGTCCATGTAGCTCCGCAGCACGTCGTCGCACGCATAGTGGAATTGTTCCTTGGTCGTGGCCACGCGCAGCCGCTGGAACAGGTTGTAATTCGGGTTGCTCTCGGGCTCCTGCCCCGGCTCCATGATGAAGCGGCCGATCTTGGTCGGCGCCGCGGCGGTGTCCGGGTTGATGTCGGCCTTGCGCTTGGCGATCCGCGCGAACTCCTCGTCGAGAAACGACTTGACCTCGCTGTCCTCATAGTCGTAGTGATCCAGCGTTTGATAATGCTTGTATCGCTTGTTCGTGTCCGTCTCCTTGTCGCTTTCCGACTGAATGACGAAGAACGACAGGTATTGTATCGAAAATCTCATTGGATGCGGTCTCCCTGCTCTATCGAATCTGGTCCCGGCTTAGCCGCTCTAAGCCAAGTGTACCGATCGCAGCTCGGAATTGTCCAGTCCCGCCGATGTCAAAACTGCCACTGACAGCCTGTTGTCACCGAAGATACCGCAATATATGGTTATTAAAACCGGGGAGGCCCGCTCATGACCGCCAAAATCGACTATAAGAAGCAAGACAAAGCGCTCTATCTGCCCAAGGGCGAGCCCGTCATTCTCGACGTGCCCGCCATGTCCTTCGTCGCGATCGAAGGCGAGGGGGATCCGAACCGTCCCGCGTTCGCACTGGAGACGGAGGCGCTGTACGCGCTGAGCTACGCGGTCAAAATGTCGTATAAAGGAAGCGATGCGCCTGCCGGGTACTACGATTATACGGTCTATCCGCTCGAGGGCGTATGGGGCCTCGTCGACTTGACGAAGCCATCCACGGACAAAAACAATTGGAAATACACGATTATGATTCGCCAGCCCGACTTTTTGACGGAGGACGGATTCCGGTATTTCGTCGAAAAGACGGCGGCAAATAAACCAAACGCGCCACTCGATCGGCTGAAATTCATCACGATGGCGGACGGCCCGAGCTGTCAAATGATGCATACCGGCAGCTTCGAGGAGGAACCTGCCAGCTTCGCGAGGATGGAGGCATTCTGCGCGGAGGCAGGCTATCGGCGCGCGTCGAGGCTGCATCGCGAGATTTATCTGTCCGATCCGCGCAGGACGGCGCCGGAGAAGCTGCGGACGGTCCTGCGGTTTGCGGTTGCGAAGTAGGCGAGTTGTCAAAAAAAGCCTCCGGCTAGCGGCGTCCATGAAATAAATGGCGGTACGCCAGCCTTCGATCAACTTTGATCAGCCTCGACCAGCTTCGATCAGTTCAACGATGCCAGCCGCTCCAGCACGTCGCCCTTGAACAGCTCGTCTACTGCGAAGGAGAGGCACGGGAACCGCTCCGAAACGACCCGGTCCTGCTCCTCGAAAAGCTCGCCTACGCGGTAGCGACCGTCGACGAGCAAAAACTGCTCCAGCGTCCGGGCGGTCGGGTCGACGATCCAGTATTCGGATACGCCGTGCTTCTCGTAGACCGCATGCTTGCGCACCCGATCCCGCTTGCGCGAGCCCGGGGACAGGATCTCGACGGCCAGATCGGGCGCCCCTTCCACGCCGCGCTTGCTGACGATGTCCCAGCGGTCCTTGCTGACGAGCACGAGATCCGGCTGCATGACATTGGTATTGCTGAGGATGACATCCAGCGGCGAATAAAGCACAATATAGTCCGAGGTACAGCTTTGTAAGAGCAGATGCAGCTTGCCGCTGATGGCCTGATGATAAATATTCGGTCCGGACATCAACTCGAGCTTGCCGTCGAAGATCTCGTAGCGATTGCCGTCGTCCGGCATGTCCGCGTAGATCTCGTAGGTCACGACCTGCTCGCGAACCTCGCTACCCTTGGCTTTCGTGTTCTCCTTGGCTTTCGTGTTTTCCTTGGCTTTCGTGTTTTCCTTGGCTTTCGTGTTTTCCTTGGCTTTCGTGTTCTCCTTGGCTTTCGTGTTCTCCTTGGCTTTCGTGTTTTCCTTGGCTTTCGTGTTTTCCTTGGCTTCAGTGTCTTTCTTGTCTTCCTCGTCTTTCTTTTCTTTCTTGTCATCCTTGTCATCCTTGTCTTTCTTGTTCAGCCCAGTCATCACACTGCTCCCTTTAAGGAAAAAAGCGCCCCGTCAAAGCGACACGGACCCGTGCGCGGCTCTGACGGGGCGCTTCCCCGCGCCATTTATTTACCAATATTATGCTTGTCCAACTAAACCATGTCAATCTTTAATCCATTAAGATTCACGCCATTCGCTGGGCATTATCCGCTTCGATTGGGGCATAATGGTACGGTCGGCAACCGATGATCAAGGAGGTCGCAGCTACGATGAATCTGCGCTATTCCAAGAAGGTAACGGGCACGATCCGCCTGAGCTTCCTGCTCGCTACGCTGGCAGTCGCCGCCTGTACAGGTTTGGCGTTGCGCGCCGGACATGCCGATGCCGCGGACACCTCCTACCATAAGTGGAGCCTGATCGCGATCAAGGAGACCAAAGACAAATATCCGAAGGCGGCGCTCGTCGATTATTCGCACATCGGCAGAACGCAGCTCGGAGGCGGCCTCAGCGAGGAGAAATTCAAGCTTTGGCTCCGCCAGGCCGACCGGGAATTCGGCGTATTCGTGACCGTCCGGTTCAGCGACGCCGAAGATCGTCTGATCTCGGTCGCCATGAGCGAGACGCCGCGCTGAGTCGAGAGTCGTGGATAAAAGTCCCTTTTTTGATCGAAATCGCAATTTGTCGTTTGACGGCGCCCGCACGCGTTTAATTACAGATTAAGCCATGAGTCATTGGACGCGTCGTTCCCCGGGGTCGAACCCGGGCGCCGCTGCCGACTGCGCTTCGATCACGGCATTACGATCCGCGGGTAGACGAACCCCAGACACAGCAAGCCCGCATAGCCGTCCTGCCATCGAGCAGGCTCCGGCCCATCAACCTTCTCGTTCGTCTCCCGTCGCAGCGCGCGACGAAGACGGCGCCCCCTGACCGCTTGGCGGTTCGGGAGCGCCGTTTTTTAGTTCGACAAAATCTCGTTCAGACGCCGCTCCGCCGCCGCCAGTCCGCTTGCCGGTTCCGTGCGGTTTTGAATGATGCTCTGCAGCTCCTCCGACAAGGCGGTCAACAACGCTGCGTACTTGTCCGTTTTCGGCGCCGGCTTCACGGTCCGCTGCGATCGGACGAATAGCTTGCGATAAGGCAGCGCCTGATATTCCGCGCTCGTCATGACGGCCGTATTGGCCGGAATATGTCCCGCTTCCCCCCACAAAACGCTGCCGACCTCCGAAAAGTACTTGATAAAAGCCATGGCGGCGTCCCGCTTCGCGCCGGTCGCGTAAGCCGGAATGGCCAGCGTATGCGAGCTGCCCCAATGGACGTCGCTCCCGAAGATCGGCGGCAGCGGCATAATGCCTACGTTCAGGGCGGGGTTGGCCAGGTAATGCCCCGCTTCCCATACGCCGCCGAACCACAGCCCCGCCCGTCCTTTATCGAAGGAGTCCCAGGGCGTCTTGTCGTTCAGATCGCTTAAGCCTTCGGCGAACAGCCGCTGATAAAAAGCAAGCACCCGGACGGCCGCGTCGCCGGCGATCGCCGCCCGCGTGCCGTCCGGACTGAGCAGATCGCCGCCCGCCTCGTAGTACAGGTCCAGAAACGGCTCCTGGAAATACGGCGTGTTCACGGCAAAGGGCTGCACGTCCGGCACCCGTTCGCGAATCTGCCGCAAAAACCGCACGAATCCTTCCGGCGTGGCTTCCCCCAGATCGGGCGTATCGTCCCCGCCGAGCGCGCCGGCTTTGGCCAGAATGTCTTTGTTGTAGTACAGCATATGAAAATGCGTATCCAGCGGAATCGCATAATGCTTCCCGCCGAAGACGACGCTTTGCACGTTCGACGCGTCGATCTCCTCGAAACGAAAGCCGGCCTGCTCCGCCAGCCCGTCGAGCTCCGATATGCGCCCCGCCTTGACGAGCGGCGCCAGTCGGTCCGCATGGACGACGGCCACGTCGGGACCGCTGCCGAAAGAGAGCGCGGTACCGAGTCTGGCGTAATACTCGTTGGACTCGAGCCGAAGCTGCTTCACGAACACGGCGTCCTGCGAGGCGTTGAAGTCCCCGATGATGCGCTCGACGAATTCGCCCTCCCCTCCGCCGAACGGATTCCAGAAGGACAGCACCACAGGCGCCGGGCCATCTCCGCTCGCCCCGGGCAGAACGTCGCCGCCGGACGGTCCGAAGCAGCCCGACAGCAGCAGGCACAGCGAGATTGCCGGCAATGCCGTGCGCGTTCGTACCACAGATTCACGCCCCTTTCATTCGTTTTTCCCCATTCGGCAAACGGTTACATATTCTCACGGCCCGATGTCGTTCGAAGCGTCCCGGTGCAAAGCGCGGTATTCCGAAGGAGACAGGCCCGTAATTTTCTTGAACACCTTCGAAAAATACTTGGGGTCCGGAATGCCGACCAGGCTCCCGACATCCCCGGTCTTCATTTCTTGCCTCAGCAGCTCTTTGGCATTGTCGATGCGAATCCGCGTCAGATATTCCAGGAAGCTCTCGCCGACTTCCTTTTTAAACAAATTCGCGAAGTAATTTTTGCTCAGGTGCACGAAGCCGCTTATGAATTGGAGCGAGATCTCCCTGTCGTAAAACTGCCGGATGTAATTCGTCGCTTTGACGATGCTGTTGCGGTCGCTGTTGTACATCCCGGCAATATGCCGCACCAGCGCCTCGAACGACTGCTTGAACCAAACTCTGCTCTCCTCGACCGTCTCGAGTCTGGACAGCTGGTCGTAATACTGCTTTTTCAGCTCCGTCACCTGCCGGTCGTCGTTCGCCACGTCCGGCCACAGCGTCGTCAGGATCATGAGCAGCTCGAAGGTAATGATATGCGCCAGATCGGGGTCTCGGCGAACGGACAGCCGGTCGAACAGCGCATCCAGGTACGCCGCGAGCTCGGCGGATTGGAAGGCGTATACCATCGACTGAATCTGGCTGGTGCCGATGCGGAGCGGCTCCGCATGCTCCGCCGGCGCGCGCTTGCCGCCGTCGCCATGGACGATGACGCGGCCGCTTCCGAGGAACATTTTCTGCTTGGCCGCTCCCGCCGCCTGGTCGTAAGACGCCTTCAATTCCGACCATGCGCCGACGCGGCCCCCGATACCGATCGCCGCCTTCAAGCCGCATTCGTCGGAGAGCAAGGCGATAAGCGTCTCCGCCCGCCGCTTGGCGCGTTCATGTCCCGTCCCAACCCCATCCGTCTCCCTATCGCACAAGATGCAAATGTCTCCCTGCTTGTCGACAAAGACTTCATGGTCGCCGTCGTCCGGCATCCAGATCCGGCCGATCGCCTCTCTGACCGCCGCTTGCCGCTCCTCGAAGCCCTGCCCCTGACCGGTCGAATTCAGACTGATGAGCAGCACGCAGGCCGAGCGAGGCGGAGCCAACCCTGCAAGCCGGGCGCGCTCGTCGCATTCGGCAGGATCGTAGGCCGCGCCGTCCGCCAGCTCCGCCAGCAGCCGCTCCTTGCGGAGCCGCTCCGCCTGCGGATCGGATGCTTCGGCGCCGCGCGCAGAGGCGTGCAGCTTGTCCTTGACGTTCAGCAGCGCCTGCTCGAAGTCGCGCGGCATCATGTCCGACTTGATCAGGTACTCGGAAACGCCGTGCTTGATCGCTTCCTTCGCATATTGAAAATCCTCGAGATTGCTGAGAATGATGATCTTCATGTCCGGCGCGGTCTTGCGCACCTCCGCGATCAGCTCGATTCCGCCCATGACGGGCATCTTGATATCCGTGATCAGAATATCGGGCGGCTCATTCCCGATCAGGGCCAGCGCTTCCCTGCCGTTGGCCGCCTCTCCCGCGAGCCGCAGCCCGATCTTGTCCCAATCGATCATGGACCGGATGCCGTATCTGACGATCGGCTCATCCTCGACGATCATAACGCGATGCATGCCGCTTCCTCCTTCCTAGGTCATCAAGGGCAGCCGGATCCGAATCCGCGTGCCTGCGCCCAGCTCGCTCTGTATCCGGATTCCGTATCCCTGCCCGCAGATGAGCTTGATCCGCTCGTCGACGTTGGCCAGCCCGATCCCGCCCGGCTTGTCCTTGCCGTCTCCCGGCTGCTCGAGCATTTTCTGCGCCGCCTTCGGGTCCATGCCGACGCCGTTGTCCGCGATCTCGAACAGGATGCCGCCGCCAGGCTCGCGGGCGCATGCGATCTCGATCCGGCCGCCGCTCTCGCGGCCTTCGAAGGCGTGCATGATCGCGTTCTCGATGAGCGGCTGCAAAATGAGCTTGGGCGTGCGGAGCAGCCTGACCTCCTCGGCCATCTCGATCGACGTCTCGATGTTGAAGTTGAAGCGGAACTGCTGGATGCCCAGGTAGCATTGGACATGCTCTATCTCTTCCTCGACGGTCACCGTCTCTTCTCCTTTGCCCAGACTGATGCGGAGCAGGCGGGAGAGCAGACTGACCATCTCGGCCGCGTGATTCGCCTTTTGTATCAAGGCCGTCCACTTAATGATATCAAGCGTATTATACAGGAAATGCGGATTGATTTGCGCCTGCAGCGCCTTCAGCTCCGCCACCCGCTTCTGGTCCTGCTCGACATAGACCGCATGCAGCAGCTCGTCGATGCGCGCGACCATCGCGTTGAAGTTGCTGCCCAGCTCGTCGAACTCGTCGTACCTGCGTTTCGTCTGATAACGCGTCGACAATTCGCCGTCCATCACGCGTTTCATAAGCCGGATCATCTTGAGGATGGGCTTCGTAATCGAGCCCGCGAGCACGATGGCCGCGATGATCGAGAAGGCTATGCAGAACAGCGCGATAAGCAGAATAATCTGCAGCAGCCTGTCGGAGTCCTGGTACAGCGCCGACTTGGATATGACGTTGACGACCATCCAGTCGTTCGTCGTGAGCTTCTTGACGTTGACGATAAGCTTGCTGCCCCGATACGTCAGCGGAAACTTCAGTTCCTCGGCGCTGGCCTCTGCAATCTGCGCATAGCCGCGCTCGCCGAGCACCTCGGTCACGGACCGGCCGATCATCGCGTTGTCCGGATAGGAGACCAGCCGGCCGCCCCCGTCGATGATGAAGCTCTGCAGGTCCCGGTTATTGCTCGCGGCCTTCGAGACGAGCTCCTTGATGACGTCTTCGCGAATGTCGAGCACGGCCGCGATGCCGAGCGGGCTGTCGTCCGATATTTTATAAAGCTGTTTGGCCAGCGAAAAGACGTACGTGCTCTGCGAATTCAGACTGTCCACGTAGGTGCCGTAGCGCGTCGGAAACCAGCGGAAGCTGCTGCCATCCTCGAGCGTCTGCAAAAAGGGCCGCGCCGCCTGCTCCGTCCGCTCGCTCCAGCGGTAGATGCCTTTGATATAGTGCTGCCTGGATACGAACGATATGGATTGCACGTCCTGGTTGATCGCCACAATGGTCGAGAGCTTCGTAGTCAGCGACAGGCTGTCGAGGTCGTACTGCGCGGGATCGGCGTCGTCGAGCTTGCGCAGCATGGAGACGATCTCCGCGTTGCCGAGCACCTGCATCATCATTTCCTTGTAAATGCCAAGACGCGTGTCCAGATTGTCGGCCGTCTGATCGAGCAGATGCTCCGAATACTCGGTCGCCTTCTCGTTGATCGTGGACCTGGAGATCGAAAACGAAATAATTCCCATGACCACGAGCGGCGTCAAAGAAAACAGAAATAAAAGCAGCATCCACTTTGCGCGCATGCTGCTTTTCCATATGAATATCGGCGACAAAACGCGTCTCCACAGAGGCGCGTCGGGTTCATGGTTCATGCGTGCAGCCTCTTCTCTGCGATTATCCCTTCACGCCGGACATGGATACTCCTTGCACGATGTGCCGTTGAAGCAGCACGAATACGATGATGGTCGGGATAGCCGCGATCGCGCTCGCCGCCATGATCAAGTTCAGGGACATCGTATTATTCGACAAGAAGGTCGGAAGCCCTGCCGAGAGAATCATGTTTTCCGCCGAAGTGATCGACAGGTACGGCCACAGGAAGTTGTTCCACGATAAGATGAAGTAGAAAATGCCGACGGATATCATCGCCGACCGCGTCAAAGGCAGGCACACGCGCCACCACAGACCGAAGCTGCGGCTGCCGTCGATCTGCGCGGCCTCCAGATAGTCCCTGGGCACGCCGTCCATGAATTGCTTGAGCAGCAGGATGCCGATCGGATTGGTCAGTCCCGGCAGGATGATGGCCCAGATATTGTCGATCAGCTTGAGATGAAGCGCCGTCTCGTAGAGCGGGATCAGGATGGCCTCCGTCGGAATGAGCAAGCCGGATGCGATCAGGACGAAGAAGAGGCCGCGCGTCCTGAAGGGCAGCTTGGAAAACGCGAAGGCCGCCAGCGAGCTGAACAGGACGGCGATGACCGTCGTGAGGACGCCGATGACGACACTGTTCCAGGTCCAGCGCAAAATTTGCGAATCGCGAATGACCTTCGCGTAGTTGTCCGCGTTCAGGCCCGACCAGTCTACCCAATCGGACAGCGAATACACGGTCGTGCCGTCGGGCTTCAGAGAGACGAGCAGCATCCATACGAGCGGAAAAACGAACAGCAGCGCCAGCAGCGCGGCCGCGATATTTAAAAGCCACCTCTTCATGCGAATCTCTCCTCATCCGTCTTTCCGGTCGGTCAATTTAAACTGGATCGCGGCGATCATCAGCATGATGACGCAGAAGACGATCGATTGCGCGGACGCGAGTCCGAACATGTCCTTCTTGAAGCCGGTCACATAGATGTAGCGGATCATCGTATTCGTCGAATCGCCGGGTCCGCCGCCCGTCATGATCTGTACCTGGCCGAACAGCTTGAGACTGCCGATCACCTGATAGAAGATCTGAATCTTCATGACGCTCGACAGACCGGGCATCGTGATATGGCGGAACCGCTGCCAGGCGCCCGCTCCGTCGATCTTGGCCGCCTCGTAATGATCGGGTGGAATCTCCTGGAGGCCGGCCAGGAACAGGACCATGACAAATCCGACGGTCCACCAGTCCGTCACGATCGTAATCGCCCACCAGACGAGCCCGCGGTCGGTGAGCCAGTTGGGATGACCGGCGCCCAGCAAGCCGAGCAGCGCGTTCACCGGGCCGTTTTTCGCGTCGAAAAGATGCAGCCAGATGAAGCTGATGACCGATACGGAGAGAACGTACGGCAGGAAAAAGGCGGAACGGATAGCCGTCCTGAATAGAATACGCTGATTGATGATCAAGGCGAGGATCAAACCTAGCACGATGACGGTAGGCGTACACAACAATACGAAGTAAAAGGAATGCCACAGATAGAGGTAAAAATCGGGATTGTTGAAAATCTTCTCGTAGTTTGCGGCGCCGACGTATTTCTCCATTCCCCGAATGCCCCAGACGTGAAGGCTCATCCATATCCCGCGATAGACGGGCCACAGATAAAATACGGCGAACGGGATCAGGAAGGGCATCAAATACATGATGGCCCTGAATTCGGTTCGCAGGCGCAGCGGCTCGCGTCTTGGCGCCGCCGCGGCTTTGCGCGCAGTGATTTGCGTCTCCATTCGCATTCTCCTTATGCGGTACTTCTGTCTGTGAAACGGAAGAGGAGGCCGCCGGCGCCTTCGCGCCTTGCAGCTCCCTCCCCCGTGCGCTTTTTTAGTTGTCCAGCACTTCGTTAATCTGCTTTTCCAGGTCTTTCAAACCGTCCTCCGGCGACTCGCTGCCGAAGATGATGTTCTGGAGCGACTCGGAGATTGTCGTGACGATTGTCGTGTATTTATCCGTCTGCGGCGCGAACTTGACCGTCTTCTGCGCTTCGATGAACTGGTCGCGATACGGCAGGCTCTTGTATTCGTCGCTCGCGGTGACGTTGGCGTTGGCCGGTACGTGGCCCGCTTTGCCCCAAGTCGAGCCGCCGACTTCAGAGAAGTACTTCATGAACTTTGCGGACGCTTCCTGCTTCTCCGCGGACACATAGGAAGGTACGATGAGAAGATGCGAGCTGGCCCAGTGCGTCTGGCTGCCGAAGATCGGCGGCAGCGGCATCGCGCCGATGTTTTTGGACGCATCGCCGAGCAGCACGCCCGCTTCCCAGACGCCGCCGAACCAGAAGGCCGCCTTGCCGTTGCTGAAGCTGTCCCAAGGGTTCTTGTCGTTAAGGTCGGCATATTTGTTTTTATACACGTCCATGTAGAACTTCAGCACCGACAGCGCCTTGTCGTTGTTGATCGCGGCCTTGGTCATGTCGGCGTTCAGGATGTCTCCGCCCGCCTCGTAGTACAAGTTCAGGAACGGCTCCTGGAAATAAGGCGTATTGACCGCCAGCGCCTGAATGTCCGGCACCTTGGACTGGATTTGCGCGAGCGTCTTCTCGAACCCTTCCGGCGTCATCTCGCCCAGCTTCGGCGTGCCGTCTTCGTTCAGCAGATCCGCCTTTTTCAACAGGTCCTTGTTGTAGTAGAACATATGGAAGTGCGTGTCGAGCGGTACGGCGTAGGGCTTGCCCTCGTAGGTGACGCTCTGCAGGTTGGAGGAGGTAATCTGCGACAGATCAAAGCCGACCTTGGAGGCGAGCTCGTCGACCGGCACAATCTGCTTGGCCTTCACGAACGGCGAGATGCGATCGACGTGCGCCACCGCGACGTCCGGTCCCTTGCCGGAGGAGAGGGCCGTGCCGAGCTTGGCGTAATACTCGTTGGATTCCAGGCGAAGCTGCTTGACGACGACTTCCTTTTGCGAATCGTTGAAGCCCTTGATGATCTGGTCGACAAAGTCGCCCTCGCCGCCGCCGAACATGTTCCAGAACGTGATCTCGACGGCGCTGCCTCCGTTGCCGGCGCTTGCGGCCTGGCTGGATGCAGGCGCGGATGCGCTGCCGCTCGCGGGCGCAGATGACGCTGCGCCGTTGTTGTTGCCGTTGCCGCAGCCGGCCAAAGCCAGCGTCAGCGCCATGCCCGTCGTCAGGAGCGTCGCGGATTTCTTTTTCATCTTCATGTATGAGCCCACCTTTAGGAGAGATGCGTGCCGAGAAAGCCTCGCTGTAAGTGCTTTCTTCAAGGTTAACTTTAACTTTGGCAGGGCTTGCGAAGAACCGACGATCAGCCGTTCCTGATGCGACAAAATACAGATGTTGCCGACGGCCGGGGCAAAGCGAGGTGGAGAATGTTAAGGACGGTGGCGAAACTTACGGTCGGTAGCGGTCGAGACCCGCGGGCGGCGAGGCTTACGGTCGAGCGGTCGAGACCCGCGGGCGGCG